>CAJMMF010000051.1:0-1947 GCA_905214385.1 uncultured bacterium | reverse complement strand
TCTCGGAAGGCACGTGCAGACCTTTCGTCATGGCCTCCTACCTTTCTTTCGGGCCCCTGTCAGGGCCGATTCGTTAGCGCCCCTCCGTGTGAGGCGTTATTGCTGACGACATATTTATATCCAAAATCAGTCCATACTTCCACCTCGCCCCCGAACGGTTTTATATGAGGGGTGAACGGCATACACATATACTTCACGCATGGCACACTTTGATTTAATAAAGTTAATTTACGTGCTAAAACGCGTTTTCAATCCAAATAGCAAATGGAACTTAACTTTATTAAACCACCCTCAAATTGCATATTTCTAATATAGCTATGAATAGAATTAGCGATTCATGCCGCGTCCCAACCATTTTCATTTTTATTCAGAAAAAAGTTTGTCCTATTCATTTCTGATAAATAAATTACCGTTTACCAGACGCTTGATACCGTTCACCGGAAGCTCAGTATAAGGCCCAGCGGATACCGGCTCGCTTTACGGCCCCATTTGTAACAACTTGACTTCTCGGTATAGAAAAACGAACCCGCTTCCCCTAGGGAAACGGGTTCGTTTTCGATTATCTTCGGCCAATTTGGATAAGGCCCTCGAAGATCGTCGGAACCCTAGCGATCGAACTCCGCCAGTGCCTCGCCCAAAAGCCTCAGGCCCTCGCGAAGAACGTCTTCGCTCGCGCAGTAGCCCAGGCGTGCGCCGCAGGGAAGCTCAAAGCGGCTACCGGGGACCAGCAGCACTCCCCTCTCGGCCAACAGGCGCTTACAGAATTCCTCGTCATCCTCGGGAATATCCAGCTGGATAAACGAGGTGGATATTCCCTGCGGGGCCGTCCAGGAAACGCGATGCTGCGTATCGATCCAAGCCTGCGCGATATCGCGGTTGCCAAACACGATCTTGCGATTGCGCTCGAGAATCTTGTCCTTGTGCTCGAGCACGTATGTCGCCAGGGCATCGTTGAACACGCCGCCGCAGATCATGGTGTAGTCGCGGTAGGTGCGGATGCGGTTGGACACCTCTTCGTCGGCCACGACCCAGCCCACGCGGGCCGCAGGCGTCGAATAGGTCTTGGACACCGAGTTGGTGACAATGGCCTTCTCGTACATGTCGGCCATCGACATAAAGGCCTTGGTGTTCTCAAGCGGCAGGTACACCTCGTCGCACAGCACATAGGCGCCAGCCGAACGGGCGATCTCGGCAATCTGGCCGAGCATATCGGCATCGAGCACCGTACCGATGGGGTTCGATGCGTTGTTGATGCAGATGAGCTTGGTATTGGGACGCACCAAGCGTTTAAGCTCCTCGATATCGGGCTTCCAGCCAAGCTCCTCGCGAAGCTCCCAATACTCGACCTCGGCACCGAGCGTACGCGGAATCTCGTAGAGCGGCGCGTAGGTGGGCCACTCGGCGATGACATGGTCGCCGGGCTCGACCACGGCCATGATGGCGTTGAGGTTAGCGCCCGTGCAGCCATTGGTCTGCAGAATGTGATCGGGATTGACCTCGCGACGATACAGCTTGGCAACCTCGGCCTTAAACTCCGGAGAGCCCTCGATCCAGCCGTAGTTCATCTTCTCGCGGTCCAGGCGCTCGTAGAACGTGGCACCGTCCTGCTCATCGAGCGCGCGCAGCTCGCCCATGGTGAGCGACGAGATCGTCGACTGGGCGATGTCCCACGTGGCGCTCTTCTCCCAAACGTTGAGCCATTCCTCAACGCCAATCGTCTTAATGTCCATGGCCAAGCTCCTTACAAAAGCAGTCATCCAACCGTGTTGACGTTCCTCATACAAGATTGGGGCGGCGCGAAAACCCGCACCGCCCCAATGGGAGACATCTAACGTCAGCTAGATGTATGTATTAAGACCTATACGGGTCCTAGAAGACCTTAGAGGTCCTCACGCCAGAAGGGCATGCTCATGCAGCGCGGGCCGCCGCGGCCGCGGGAGAGCTCGG
>CAJMMF010000050.1:0-2156 GCA_905214385.1 uncultured bacterium | reverse complement strand
TCTAGTCACATACGCCAGTAGTTCAATTGGTAGAGCATCGGTCTCCAAAACCGAGTGTTGAGGGTTCGAGTCCTTCCTGGCGTGCCAGTCATTATTCCGTAAGCTCCCAATTGGGGGCTTACGGTTTACTCATGTATAAGCGCATTGCGCGGAGGTAACCCAAATGGCCAACAAGAAGAACAAGAAGAAGGCTCAGCAGCCGGCACCTGCCAACAACGCTGCCGCCAACTCCAAGGTTGAGGCCAAGAAGGCCGTTGCCAAGAAGAACGAGAAGGCTGCGAAGTCCAAGAAGAACGAGAAGCCTGGTTTCTTCGCCCGCACCAGGAAGTATTTCGCTTCGGTGAAGTCCGAGATGAAGCGTGTCACGTGGCCCGATAAGAAGGAGCTCGTGAACTACTCGGTCGTCGTTTGCGCTTCTCTGATCGTCGTCGGCGTCGTCATCGCTCTGCTCGATGCTGGCTTTGGCGAGGCTCTTGCTCTGTTCTCTGGATTGAGGGGCTAAACCATGTCTAAGCGTTGGTACGTCGTTCACACTTACTCTGGATACGAGAACCGCGTTAAGTCCGATCTCGAGCATCGCATCGAGACTATGGGCATGCAGGACCGTATCTTTGATATCGAGATTCCTATGGAGCGCGTCACCGAGATTAAAGAGGGTGGCAAGCGTGAGACCAAGGATTCTAAGATCTTCCCGGGTTATGTCCTGGTTCGCATGGAAATGGATGACGACGCTTGGACGTGCGTTCGTAACACGCCTGGCGTCACCGGTTTCCTAGGCGGCAACGGCAAGCCCGCTCCGCTTTCCCGCGACGAGTACAACAAGATGACTCGTCGTCCCGGTAAGGGCGATTCGCCCAAGCGCACCTCGGTTGATATTCAGGTCGGCACGTCCGTCCGCGTCACCGATGGCCCGCTTACCGACTTTGATGGCAAGGTCTCCGAGGTTAACACCGAGGCTGGCAAGCTCAAGGTCACGCTGATGATCTTTGGCCGCGAGACGCCGGTCGAGCTCGACTTTAACCAGGTCGCTGTCATCGCTTAAGTTTTCGTCCGTTCGCGCGAGCGTGCTTCTTCTGTGACTGCTCATCTCAGGAGTGCTTCTAACACGTGCGTGCTTACGATATAGCAAGTACTTCACACTCGTGATTCGAAAGGAATGACCATGGCTGAGAAGAAGGTTGCCAACGTCATTAAGCTCCAGATTCCTGCTGGTGCAGCTAACCCCGCTCCTCCCGTCGGCCCCGCCCTGGGCGCTGCTGGCGTGAACATCATGCAGTTCTGCCAGGCCTTTAACGCCGAGACGCAGGACAAGAAGGGCGATATCATCCCCGTTGAGATCTCTGTCTACGAGGACAAGTCCTTCTCCTTCATCACCAAGACCCCGCCGGCGGCTCACCTCATCAAGAAGGAGCTGAACCTCAAGTCTGGTTCCGCTAAGCCCCAGGCCGACAAGGTCGGTCAGCTCTCCCAGGAGCAGCTCACCAAGATCGCCGAGATCAAGATGCCGGACCTCAATGCCAACGACATTGACGCCGCCAAGAAGATCATCGCCGGTACCGCCCGTTCCATGGGCGTCACCATCGCTGAGTAGCGATTTCTTTAGGTAATGACGGGTGCTCCGACCGGGGCGCCCGTTAAATGTGTGCAATAGGGCACACGATACGATGTGGGAGGGCTCACGCCCGTTTAACCACAGGAGGTAATGCACATGGCTAAGCATGGTAAGAGCTATAACGCCGCTGCCGAGAAGATCGACCGCGCCACGCTCTACACCCCCCTTCAGGCTGCCAAGCTCATCAAGGAGCTCGACACCGCCAAGTTCGACGAGACCGTCGAGGCCCACTTCCGTCTGGGCATCGATACTCGTAAGGCTGACCAGAACATCCGTGGTTCCATCTCCCTGCCCCACGGCACCGGCAAGACCGTTCGTGTTGCCGTCTTCGCCGAGGGCGAGAAGGCCCGCGAGGCTGAGGCTGCCGGCGCCGACATCATCGGTTCCGACGAGCTTGTCGCCCAGATTCAGAAGGGCGAGATCAACTTCGACGCCGCTATCGCTACGCCGAACATGATGGCCAAGGTTGGCCGCATCGGTAAGATCCTTGGTCCCCGTGGCCTCATGCCGAACCCCAAGCTCGGCACCGTGACCATGGACGTCG
>CAJMMF010000049.1:0-3803 GCA_905214385.1 uncultured bacterium | reverse complement strand
TCCGCGATCGCGGCCAGGACGTCCTGCTGTTCATCGACAACATCTTCCGCTTCTCCCAGGCGGGTTCCGAGGTTTCCGCACTGCTGGGCCGTATGCCGTCCGCCGTTGGTTACCAGCCCACACTGGCTACCGAGATGGGTGACCTCCAGGAGCGCATTACCTCGACCAAGACGGGATCCATTACCTCCGTCCAGGCTGTCTACGTCCCCGCAGACGACCTGACCGACCCGGCGCCTGCCACGACGTTTACGCACCTCGACGCTACCACGGTTCTTTCGCGTAGCATTTCGTCGCTCGGCCTGTTCCCGGCTATCGACCCGCTCGCGTCTTCCTCCGACGCTCTCGATCCCTCGATCGTCGGCGAGGAGCACTACCGTGTCGCCGTCAAGGTCCAGGAGCTCCTGCAGGAGTACTCCGACCTTCAGGACATCATCGCCATTCTGGGTATGGACGAGCTGTCCGAGGAACAGCGCCTTACGGTCAACCGTGCCCGTAAGATTCAGCAGTTCCTCTCGCAGTCCTTCCACGTCGCCGAGAAGTTCACCGGTAACCCCGGTGTCTACGTCCGCGTCGAGGATACCGTCCGCTCTTTCGCCGAGATTGTCGACGGCAAGGCCGATGACCTGCCCGAGCAGGCTTTCCGCTATGCTTCCACGATTGAGGACGTGCGCGAGCGCGCCCGCAAGATGGGGGAGAAGTAGGTTATGCGTATCCGCATCGTGTGCCCCGTGAGCTGCGCCTATGAGGGCGACGCTGCGTTTGTGTCGATTCCGTCCACGGATGGCGAGTTTGGCGTTCTGCCTGCTCACTCCAGCGAGATCTGCACGATCGACCGCGGTTACGTTCGCGTTTCCGATAAGGCCATGGGCACTGTCGACCACACGTTTGCCGTGGCCGGCGGCTATGCCCAGGTTGCGGACGATGTCGTGACCGTTCTCGCCGAGCGCGCTTGCGATTTGGCGACCGTCGATGCCGACAAGCTTAAAGCTGATATTCAAGGTTTTGAAGAGAAGCTGGGTAATTTGTCGGAGGATGATGCACGCCGCGCCTACCTCTATAATGAAATCGCATGGTGTAAGCTCAAGCTTGCCCAATAGTCAAACGATTTAGCGTTCGACCATTTGCGAACACATCATGCCCGGGATGGCTTGGCCACCCCGGGCATGCTTTTTGAAAGGGTAGACCTTGGATATTATCCGCGTTGAGGGTGGCCACGCCATCGGAGGCTCCGTGCCCGTCTCGGGTGCTAAGAACTCCGCGCTCAAACTCATGGCGGCAACGCTTCTGGCGCCGGGCAAGACGACGCTGCAGAACGTGCCCGATATTTCCGATGTCCACGTGATGGGCAAGGTGCTCAAGGGCATGGGCGCTACGATCGATGTTCTCGACGAGCACACGCTCGAGATCGATACCTCTCAGGTCGATTCCTGGGAGGCTCCCTATGAGCTCGTCGCTAAGATGCGTGCTTCCACCGCCGTCATGGGGCCCCTGCTGGGTCGCTTCCATCGCGCCAAGATCGCCATGCCGGGCGGCTGCAACCTAGGTGCCCGCAAGATCGACATGCATATTCTGGGTCTCGAGGCCCTGGGCGTCGAGTTTGATACCGCCCACGGCTACATCAACGCCAGCGCGCCTCAGGGCCTGCGCGGTACCACCGTCACGCTCGAGTTTGCCAGTGTCGGTGCGACCGAGAACCTCATTATGGCATCCGTGCGCGCGCAGGGCACCACGGTTATCGACAATGCCGCCCGCGAGCCCGAGATCGTCGATCTCGCCAACATGCTCAACGAGATGGGCGCCAAGATTGTTGGCGCCGGTACGCCCGTCGTGACTATCGAAGGCGTGGAAGAGCTCCATCCCGTTATCCATCGCGTGGTGGGCGACCGCATCGAGGCCGGTACCTTTATCGTCGCCGGTGCGTTGATGGCGGACGATCGCGGTGTCGATGTCACGGGCTTTTGCCCCATTCATTTGGGCATGGTGCTCAAGAAGATGGAGCTCATGGGTATCGACTGCGAGCGCGTCGAGGATGGCGTCCATGTGAACCGTGCCGAGCGTATCAAGCCGGTCGACATCCAGACGCTTCCGTTCCCCGGTTTCCCGACCGACATGCAGGCGCAGATTATGGTGCTCTCCGCCCTTGCCGACGGCAGTTCCGTTATTACCGAGAACATCTTCGAGAATCGCTTTATGTTTGCCTCTGAGCTGGTGCGCATGGGTGCCGACATTCGTATCGAGAGCCATCATGCCATGATTCATGGCGTCAAGGGCTTCTCGGGTGCACAGGTTACCTCGCCCGATCTGCGCGGCGGAGCGGCCCTCGTCGTAGCGGGCTTGATCGCCGACGGGACGACCGAGGTTTCGGCTATCCATCACATCAAGCGCGGCTACGAGCAGTTTGTCGAAAAGCTGCAGGCGCTCGGCGCGCATGTCGAGCATGCTACCGTCCCCGATCCCGTCATCTACTAATACAGGTTGCCTATGTTTAATAAAAAGCCCCTCGCAGATACCACCACCCGAAGACCCTCAACTGGTGCGCAGGCCAAGATCTACAGTCGCGATAACGTGGCTCGCTATTCCGAGCGCGCTCGCCAACGTCGTCGTAGCCACACGATTCGTCACGTCGCGCTCATTGTCGTGCTTGGCGTGCTGTTGAGTGCCACTACCGCTGCCGGCCTGTGGTTTGCCACCATTATGGGCAAGCTCGGCGATTCTAATGTCATTACCGACAATCTGCGTCGGGTTCTGGTTGACACCGATGAGGCAAAGGATCCGTTCTACGTGCTGCTTCTTGGTACCGACGGCCGTCCGGGCGAGGATACGTATCGTGCCGACTCGATTATCCTGGCACGCATCGACCCCACGCAAAAGCAGGCGACGCTCATTTCCGTTCCGCGCGACACCAAGGTCGAGTACAAGGGCGAGACCATGAAGATCAACGCCTGCCATACCGTTGGCGGCGCCGAGGCCATGGTCGAGGCGGTCAACGAGCTGTGCGGTGTTCAGATTTCCCACTATGCCGAGGTCAGCTTCGACGGTATGCAGGCGCTGATTGATTCGGTTGGCGGTATCGACATTAACGCAACCGATGATGTTGACGACCCCGAGCACCTGGATATTAAGATTACCGCTGGCCAGCAGCATATGGACGGTGCCACCGCCCTTACCTATGCCCGCTGCCGCTACACCTATGCCGACGGCGATTACACGCGCATGCGCCACCAGCGTCAGGTGCTTGGTGCCCTTGCCAACCAGATTCTCAATAACTTCGATGCCACGAAGATCTTTGGCCTGGTTAATTCGCTGTCCGATATGCTCGTAACCGATATGAGCGTTCAGGATATCGTGGCTACGGTCAACGCCATGCGCGGTATGGATGTCGACGGTATCTACTCGGCCAACCTGCCCTCGTACGCCGACGACAGCACCATGATCGACGGTGTGAGCTACGTCTTTGTCTACGAGGACGAGCTCAAGGAAATGATGGAGCGCGTCGATGCTGGCAAGGATCCCAAGGGTCCCAACACCATGGGTCTTTCCGACGGTTCCAGCTCTACGATCGGCGACCTGAACAACAACACGTCTGACGATTACGCAAACGGTACCGCAACCTCATCGGTCAGCTCTGACGATTCCGATGACTCAAGCGATTCGAGCGATTCGGACTACTACGAAGAGCCCACCGGCGACGGCAACGGCTACGAAGCCAATTATTAGGGTTACGCGGGCTTACCAGCCCGCGTAACCAGTTGACGCTGCAAACCCGCCAGAGCGGCAATCTGCCTTTCAACTTCGGCGGCATG
>CAJMMF010000048.1:0-3984 GCA_905214385.1 uncultured bacterium | reverse complement strand
AGGTTCACCTTGAGCACGTTGACCGTGGGCTCGCCGAAGACGCCCAGGAATCGGCCCCTGGTGCACTGGGCGATGATGTCGCGCACCTCGCCTTCGCTCTTGCCCGTGGCCTTCGCCAGGCGCGGTACCTGGTACTCGGCGGCATCGGGGGAGATCTCCGGGTCGAGCCCTGAGCCGGAACACGTCACCAGGTCGACGGGCACGGCATCCATGCCGGCGTCGGGGTTGGAGGCGCGAATCTTCTCGACGCGCGCGTCCACAAGCTGCCGGTACTCCTCACTCGCCGGGGACAGGTTGGACGGGGCACCATACGCCATGAGCTCGCCGTCTTCGCCTTCGACAATTGACACGTTCTGGATACGACCCCACATGTGGGCTTCGTCATCGAAGTTCTGGCCGATGAGCTCGGAACCCACAACCCTGCCGTCGACCTTGATGAGCGAACCGTTCGCCTGATACGGGAATGCAACCTGAGCGATGCCGGTCACGACGAGCGTATAGCCCAGGCCGCAGACAACGGTAAACAGCGCGAACACGCCAAGTGCGCGCGATGCAACACCTTTGAACATACAAACCTCCACTTACATAATGCCGCAGAACGCGAGCAGCATGTCGATGAGCTTGATGAATACGAACGGGGCAACGATGCCGCCCAGACCCCACACGAGCAGGTTGTGGGTCAGCAGCTGTCCGGACGGGACCTCGCGGTACTTAACGCCCTTGAGAGCCGCCGGAATTAGCGCGACGATGACCAGCGCGTTGTAGATGATGGCGGACAGCACGGCCGTCAACGGGTTGGTGAGGCCCAGGATGTTGAGGGCGCCCAGTCCCGAATAGATCGGCGAGAACAGGGCCGGGATGATAGCGAAGTACTTCGCCACGTCGTTGGCCACCGAGAAGGTCGTGAGCGAGCCGCGGGTCATGAGCAGCTGCTTGCCAATACGCACGACCTCGATGAGCTTGGTGGGGCTGGAGTCGAGGTCAACCATGTTGCCGGCCTCCTTGGCAGCCTGGGTGCCCGTGTTCATGGCCACGGCGACGTCGGCCTGGGCCAGAGCGGGAGCGTCGTTGGTGCCGTCGCCGGTCATGGCGACCAGGTGGCCCTCACGCTGGAACTCGCGGATCTTCTCGAGCTTGCCTTCAGGGGTGGCCTCGGCCAGGAAGTCGTCAACGCCGGCCTCGGCGGCGATTGCCGCGGCGGTGAGCGGGTTGTCGCCCGTCACCATGATGGTCTTGATGCCCATCTTGCGCAGGTCGGCGAACTTCTCCTTAACGCCGGACTTGATGATGTCCTTGAGGTACACAACGCCCAGCACGCGGCAGTTCTTGGTCACGACCAGCGGGGTGCCGCCGGCCTTGGCGATGCGTTCGACGGCCTCGTCGCACTCCTGGGAGAACACGCCGCCGGCTGCCTCCACATAGGTGCGCACGGAATCGGCAGCGCCCTTGCGGATCTCATTGCCCTCGTAGTTCACGCCGGACATACGCGTTGCCGCGGTGAACGGGATGAACTCCATGCCCTTATCCTCGAGCGTGCGGCCGCGCAGGCCGAACTGCTCCTTGGCGAGTACGACGATGGAACGGCCCTCGGGGGTCTCGTCGGCCAGCGAGGAAAGCTGGGCGGCATCGGCCAGCTCCGCGGGATCGACGCCGTCGACCGGGATGAACTCGGCGGCTTGGCGGTTACCCAGGGTGATGGTACCGGTCTTGTCGAGCATGAGGATGTCGACGTCGCCGGCGGCCTCGATGGCGCGGCCGGACATGGCCAGCACGTTGGCCTCGTTCAGACGGCTCATGCCGGCGATGCCGATGGCGGACAGAAGGGCGCCGATGGTAGTGGGAGCCAGGCACACGAGCAGCGCCACGAGCGTGGTCACGGCCGTGGGGTTGACCATGTCGTTAAGACCGACCGAGAAGCAGGAGTAACAATACAGGGCCAGCGTGACCAGGATAAAGACGATGGAGAGGGCCACCAGGAAGATCTCCAGAGCGATCTCGTTAGGGGTCTTCTTGCGCGCGGCACCCTCGACCATCGCGATCATCTTGTCCAGGAAGCTCTGGCCGGGCTCACTGGAGATCTTGACGATAATCCAGTCGGACAGCACCGTGGTACCGCCGGTAACGGCAGAGCGGTCGCCGCCGGCCTCGCGGACCACAGGGGCGGACTCGCCGGTGATGGCGGACTCGTCAACGGAGGCAGCGCCCTCGATGACGTCGCCGTCGCCGGGAATCTGCTCGCCGGCGCGTACGATCACCAGGTCGCCGCGCGTGAGCTCGGTGCCGGGAACGACGGTGAAGTGCTCCTTGTCCTCAACGGACTCGATGCGATGGGCCTCGACATCCTTCTTGGCCGCACGCAGGGAATCAGCCTGAGCCTTACCGCGGCCCTCGGCAAGCGCCTCGGCGAAGTTCGAGAACAGGTCGGTGAGCCACAGGATGACCGCGATGGCGACCACATAGTAGGTGGGCACACCCGCGTCCTGCACACCGAAGATGGAAGCGACGGCCAGGACGGAGGTCATGACGGCTGAAAGCCACACCAGGAACATGACCGGGTTTTGAATCTGGACGCGAGGGTCCAGCTTGGCAAACGAGTCGCGGACCGCGCGGCCCATCATGTCTTTTTGCATAGTCATAAATCTGCGCCCTCCTTTACGCAATCATCTGGAAGAACTCGGCAACAGGGCCAAGCGCCAGGGCCGGGAAGAAGCTCAGGGCACCGATCAGCAGAACGATGAACACGAGCAGGAATACGAACATGGCATTGGTGGTAGACAGGGTACCGGCGCTCTCGGCGACCTTACCCTTCTTGGCCAGCGAGCCGGCGATAGCCAGCGTACCGATGATGGGCATGAAGCGGGCAAACAGCATCTCGAGGCCGAGCATGACGTTGATCCAGGGAATGTTGCAGTTCATGCCTGCAAACGCCGAGCCGTTGTTGCCGCCGCATGAGGTGAAGGCATACAGCACCTCGGAGAAGCCGTGCGCGCCACCATTGTTGAGCTGGTCGGCAAGACCGGGCACCATGCAGGCGATGGCCGAACACACCAGAATGGCAAACGGAGTTGCCAGGCACAGGACAACTGCCCAGCGCATCTCGCCCGGCTCGATCTTCTTGCCCAGGAACTCAGGCGTGCGTCCGACCATAAGGCCGGCGATGAACACTGTAAGGATGGCGAAGCCGATCATGCCATACAGGCCGCAGCCCACGCCGCCGAAAACGACCTCGCCCAGAGCCATCTGGAGCATCTGGACAAAACCGCCCAGCGGGGTGTAGGAGTCGTGCATGGAGTTAACCGAGCCGTTGGAAGCGGCGGTGGTGTAAGCCGACCACGTGGAGGAGGTGGCGATACCGAAGCGGCTCTCCTTACCCTCCATGTTGCCGCCGGCCTGGCCGTCGGTCATCTCGATATTGACCGCTCCGCCATCGGCCAGCTGCGGGGTGCCCGCATGCTCGTTGACGGCGATGATGCCGGTGAAGATCACCAGCAGGATGAACATGGCGGCAAAGATGGCCTTGCCCTGCTTGGTGTTCTTGACGCCGATACCGAAGGTGAAGCAACAGGCGGCCGGGATCAGCAGCAAGCTGGTCATCTCGATGATGTTGGTGAAGGCACTGGGGTTCTCATACGGATGGGCGGAGTTCACGCCGAAGAAGCCGCCGCCGTTGGTGCCGGACTGCTTGATGGCGACCTGAGGAGCCGCGGGACCCTGGGGCAGGAACTGCTCGGTGACCACGCGCGCGCCCTCGACAACCTTGCCGTCGACCTTGACCGTGTCGCCCTCGATCTGGGCGCCGTCGATGACGCTCCAGCCGCCGTCTGCATTAGGCTGGACAGCGACAGGCTCTACGAGCTCAGCCTTCTGAGCCGGCTGGAAGTTGGAGATGACACCACCGGCAGCCAGGCAGATGCCAAACACGAGGTTCAGCGGAATGAGCACATACAGGACGGTGCGGGTGAGGTCGACCCAGAAGGAACCCAG
>CAJMMF010000047.1:0-4266 GCA_905214385.1 uncultured bacterium | reverse complement strand
TGGTAGCCCGTACCAGATTCGAACTGGTGATCTCCGCCTTGAGAGGGCGGCGTCCTAAACCGCTAGACGAACGGGCCACATGACATCTGCACTGCCGTGCTGCGAGGACATATATTACGGGACAAAAAACATCAGCGCAAGAAGAAATTCCAAATTGCCGAAAAAATTGTCGGCAGGTTATGGAACGCGCAGGTAAACTGGGTAGCTAATTCAAGTTGAGATGGACCAAAAGAGCTTCGCGCTCGTTGGAAATGTTGTCTTCGATCACGGCGTCGAGGGCGGAGTTGAGTAGCTGGCCTAGCTCGGGCCCCGGCTTCACACCGGCGCGGATCAGGTCGCCGCCGTTAATGGCGAGCATCTTGAGCGTATAGGGCTCCCCCGCCTTCAGCAGCTCGTGCGCCATCGCGCGCATCTCCTCAATCGTCTCGACGTAATAGAAGCACGACGGGGCCTTACCAAGTGTGTCAGCACGCTTAAGATCCATGAGCTCGTCCATCAGACGCGGCGTGTCGACGCCCTCGCCCGAAAGCGCGCGCATCATATTGAGCAGGCAGGAGCGCTCGGGGCGCAGCGGCTTGTCATGGTATTTGATGAGCAGGCACACATCGCGCACCAAATCGTGCGAGAGCGCCAGGCGATCCATAATGACGCGCGCCTTCTTGGCGCCGAGCTCGGGATGACCGTAGAAGTGGCCGCTGCCGGCGTGATCGACCGTAAAGCAATCGGGCTTGGAGACGTCATGCAAAAACGCTGCCCACATTAAGCTCGGCGAAGGCGCCACGCCATCGCACAGCGCCAGCTCCCCTGCCACCGTCAGCACGCGGGCGATATGTTCGTAGACGTTAAACGCATGATAGACACTGCGCTGGTCAAACCCACGAGCCGGCGCAAGCTCGGGCACGGCGGCGCAGATGAGCTCGGGGTAGCGCAGCATCGCGTCTCCCCCGTGGCCGGTCGATAGAATGCCCTCGAGCTCAATACCCACGCGCTCGCGCGCCACGGCATCGAGCAGCGGCGCGCACTCGGCAAGGGCACACTTGGTCTCGGGCTCAATCACAAAGTCCAGGCGGCAGGCAAAACGCACCGCACGCAACATGCGCAGGGCATCCTCGTTAAAGCGGCGCTTGGGATCTCCGACGGCACGAATCAGCTTGCGGTCTAGGTCGCCCTGGCCATCGTAGCGGTCGACAAGGCCGCGCTCGGGATGCCACGCCATGGCATTGACGGTAAAGTCGCGGCGCGCCAGATCGTCCTCAAGCGAAGCGGCGCGCTCCACACTCTGAGGATGACGACCGTCGGTATAGAAGCCGTCCAGGCGATAGGTGGTGACCTCAATGCGCTCGCCATCGCAAATAGCCGTAATGCCGCCAAATTTAATGCCCGACTCAACTACCGCAATGCCGGCGGCCTCGAGTGCCGCCTTGGACTCCAGCCACAGGCCGCTGCAGCACATGTCGACATCGTGGCTGGGGCATCCCATCAGCGCATCACGTACCCAACCACCCACGTACCAAGCCTCAAGACCTGCTGCCTCAAGCGCACGCAGGACACGGATAGAGGCATCGGTCGGCTGCGTACCGTTGAGCGAAACATTGGACATGCCTATGGCCTCCTGCGACTATCAAATTGGCTATCGATTGCGTCTGCAAGAAGTCTAGCAAGAAACAGCCTCCACTGCACACGCAAGTCCGATAAACAAAAACGCATCCGTCCTGGTCTAAGACGGATGCGAAATAATTGAACTATTCAGGCAAGGTGCCGGAGCTAGCAAACCTGACGGATTGCAATACCCTTCTGATACTCATCGACCTTGGCAAAATCGCCCAGACCCGGGCACTCGACCACGTTGGCGCCGGTGGCCATCGAGAGGCGCAGGGCATCCTCGACGCGCTCGGGGGCGTCGTGCCACACGGACAGGAAGGCGGCCAGCGAGGAGTCGCCCGCGCAGACGGTCGACAGCAGCTTGACGTCGAAGGTGCGGTTGGCAAACCAGATGTGCTCGCCGTTGGAGAAGTACGCGCCGTCGCCGCCGAGCGTCAGCAGTACATTCTTAACGCCCTTGGCGTGCAGCTCGGCCATGGCGCCCTTGACGGACTCGTCGTCGCCACCGCTCACCTTAATGCCAAAGATGTCGAGCAGCTCGTCGTCGTTAGGCTTAATGAGCAACGGCTCCATAGCAATGAGGTCGGCCAGCTGATGGCTCGAGATATCGAGCACGAACTCGGCGCCCTTCGCCTTCACGCGACGCAGGACCTCTGCCAGGAAGCTCTCGGAGGTGTTGGGGGGCAGCGAGCCGCTGATAACCAGGCAGGTCATGTCATCGAGCGAATCGATAAGCTCAAACATCTCCTGCTCGTTGGCTTCGTTGATGGCGGCACCGGCGTTGACCATGTTGTACTCGGTGTCGGGACCGGCGTTGAGGAACACGTTAACACGCGTGATGCCGTCAGTCCACACGGGCTTGACGGGCACGCCCAGGGCCTCGGCGCCCTTAACGATATACTCACCCGAGAAGCCGGCGAAGAAGCCCAGGATCGTGGTGTCGACGCCGTAGTGGTCGAGCGTAAACGAAACGTTGAGACCCTTGCCGTTGGGGGTGTAGACAGCGTTACGGGTGCGGGTAACGGTGTTGGCGGACAAGCCATCGCAGGAGATGTTGTAGTCAATAGCGGGATTTGCAGTAAGCGTGTAAATCATGAATGTTCCTTTCACGAAGCAACGTGTTAATGAAAGTATATTCCACGCTTCGGCAAAAGGCTACAACAACTCGGTGAACGGTGTGGAACGCGTGAAGCGCGGCTCCGAGGTTCGAGTGGGACAAAAAACGGCGCCCCGGCCGAAACCGGGGCGCCGCATGCGCACGAATATGTCGCGTTTCGATTACTGACGATCGAGCTTACGGACAGCAACGCGCTTGCTGTACTCGTCGACGTGACCGAAGTCGCCGATGCCGACGGACTCGGCAACGTTGGCGCCAGTGGCCATAGCGAGCTTCATGGCCTCCTCGACGTTGTCGCGATCCCTGTACCACTTGTGCAGGAACGCAGCGAGGGTGCAGTCGCCGGCGCAGACGGAAGAGACCAGCTTGATGTTGAACTCACGCTTGGCATACCAAATGTCCTCGCCGTTGGAGAAGTAGGCGTCGCCACGGCTACCACGGGTGAGCAGCACGTTCTGAACGCCAGCGTCGTGAGCCATCTTCATGGCAACGCGGACCTCGTCGTCGGTGTCGACCGGCACGCCGAAGATGGCCTTCATCTCGTGATGGTTCGGCTTGATGAGCAGCGGCTTCTTGTGAGCGAGCTCCTTGAGCTTATCGGAGGACAGGTCCAGGACGACGTCGGCGCCACGGGCCTGAGCGTGCTCCATGACCTTTGCCAGGAAGTCAGGCGTAGCTTTGGGAGGCACGGAACCGGAGACGATCAGGCACTCAAGGTCGCCCGCGGTGTCCAGGATGTTGTAGAGCTCCTCCTGGTGCTGCGGCGTAATAGGAGCACCGGGGTTGAGGATGCCGTACTCGTGCTGGCCATCGTTGACGTAGGTGTTGATACGCGTGATGCCGTCGGTCCAGACCGGGCGGCACAGGCAACCCAGGTTCATGACTTCCTCGACGATGAACTTGCCCGTGAAGCCGGCGAAGAAGCCGAGCGCAACGGTGTCGACACCCATCTTCTTAAAGGCGAAGGACACGTCGAGGCCCTTGCCGTTGGCCGTGTAGCTGGCCGAGCCGGTGCGGACGTTCTCGTCGGGCTCGAGCGGAGAGCTCGAAACCGTCATGTCGACAGCCGGGTTAGCGGTTAGCGTGTAGAACATTTACAGTACCCCCTGTATATGTGAGGGCCGCGTGGCCGGCCCATTCCAACCACGCGGTTACCTCTGATACCAAATTAGCGAGCTGCGGACTCGAGCAGTGCCTTGACCTCAGCAGCGGTGTTGCAGGCGAGCGCCTTCTCGGCGAGCTCGTCGCACTCGGCCTTGGTCCACTGGCTGATGGTCTTGCGGGCGCGCAGGATGGACGGAGCGCTCATCGAGAACTCCTCCAGGCCCCAGCTGATCAGCAGCGGCTCAAGCAGCGGATCGGCAGCGGCCTCGCCGCACATACCGACCATGATGCCGGCCTTCACGCCGCTCTCGATGATGTTCTTGAGCGAGCGGAGCACGGCGGGATAATACACCTGGTACAGGTTGGAGATGGTGTCGTTGCCACGGTCGGCGCACATGGTGTAGCCGATCAGGTCGTTGGTGCCGATGGAGAAGAAGTCGGCC
>CAJMMF010000046.1:0-4506 GCA_905214385.1 uncultured bacterium | reverse complement strand
ATCCAAGGGTTATACCCTAAGAGCAAACCACCCCTTTTAGGGGTGGTTTTGATTTTAGGCTTGAGCGGCCAGGCTTATGCAAAGCGGGCGACGAGCTCCTGGAGCACGTCGGTCATCTTGACGAGCGAACTGACCGGGACGAACTCGTTGACGCCGTGGTAGCAATAGCCGCCGGTGGAAAGGTTGGGGCAGGGCAGACCGCGGAACGACAGCTGAGCGCCGTCGGTGCCGCCACGAATCGGCAGCACTTGGGGCTCAACGCCGCAGGCAAGGTAGGCTTCCTTGGCAACATCAATAAGCTCGGGATAGTCACGAACGATCTCGGCCATATTTCGATACTGCTGCTTAATCTCGACCGTCACGCGCTCCTCACCCAGACGCTGGTTGAGCATCGAGGCGGCGGCATCAATAAGGTCGAGTTTCTGCTGGAACTTGGCGGCATCGTGATCACGGACGATATAGCGCGCCGTGGCGTGATCGACGGTCGCAGATACACCCTCAAGGTGATAAAAGCCCTCGTAGCCTTCCGTATACTCCGGGCGCTGCACGTAGGGGAGCAACGCGTTGAAGTCGCAGAACAGATTGCCTGCGTTGACCATACGGCCCTTGGCGTCGCCCGGGTGGATGGACTGGCCCTCAAAGCGGATGGTCGCCTCGGCGGCGTTAAAGCACTCCCACTCCAGCTCGCCGATGGGGCCGCCGTCGACCGTGTAGGCGTACTTGCAGCCAAAGGTATCGATATCCAACAGCTCGGCTCCGTGACCGATCTCCTCGTCAGGGCAGAAGCAAATGCCGAGTGCGGGATGGGGCAGAGAGGGGTCCTGAGCGATACGCGCGACAAGCGACATGATCTCGGCGACGCCTGCCTTGTCGTCCGCGCCCAGCAGCGTGGTGCCATCGCTGCAGACCAGGTCCTCACCCGCGAGGTCGTTCAGGGCGGGAAGCTTGGCGGTACTCATGGCAACGGGCTTACCGTCAACCGTGCCGCAGACCAGGTCGCCGCCTTCGTAGTGTACGATGTGCGGCTTCACGCCGGCGCCCGGTGCAACTTCGGTGGTGTCGAGATGGGCGATCAGGCCAAGGGCGGGCTTGTCCTCAGCGCCCGCACTTGCGGGGATATGCGCGCAGACATAGGCATGCTCGGTCACGTGGGCATCTTCCGCACCAAGCTCGCGCAGCTCTTCAGCCAGCACGTTGGCAAGGTCAAACTGAACGACGCTCGAGGGTACCTGGTCGCAGTTTGCATCCTCGGACTGCGTGTTGATCTGGACGTAGCGCAAAAAGCGCTCGAGGACATCGGGGTTCGTGGTGGTGTTTTCCATAAAGACCGCTCCAATCTTGGTCGTCGTGTGCAACAAGAACTCTAGCACGGTATGCCACGGCATACCGCGACGCTTGGATGGGGTAGAATCAGCCATTGAATGCAGAAGGGACGGAAGATCATGGATACGACAAATAGCTCGCGCGAACTACATCTGACGGTGGCGAACGAAGACTACTTGGAGTGCATGGTTCGCATTGAAAGCGAAGAGGGGGAAACCAACGGCGTGCGATCGGTCGACATCGCGCAGCGCCTTGGCGTCTCCAAGGCATCGGTCAATAAAGCGGTTTCGGCGCTCAAGGCATCCGAGCTTGTCGAGCAATCGCACTACGGCAAGGTAGTCCTGACCGATCGCGGCCGCGAGGTTGGCACGGCTATCTGGTACCGTCATCGCCTCGTCCGCACGTTTTTGGTTCAGGAGCTCGGTGTCGAATTTGAGCGAGCCGATTCCGAGGCCTGCATGATGGAGCATGCGCTATCCGAGGACACGATGAACCGCTGGCTCGCCTATCTCGAAAAGCAGGGAATCAGCGTCGAGGAATAGCGGGATATATATGGATACGAGTTATTACAATCGCTTTGGTGCCGAGGAACTTACGCGCCGCTTGTCGAGCGAGACCTTGTTGGCGCAGGGCCCCATGGGCAGTGTTCTGTTGAGTGAGTACGACGCCGCCGATATTCCACCGGCGTTTTGGAATCTGGCAGAGCCGCAGACCGTTTCTCGTATCCATCGCTTGTATGTCGCCGCCGGCGCGCAGGTACTCATTACCAATACCTTTCAGGCATCAAGCTATGCCCTCAAGCACGACCAGATTGCGCCGTCCGTGGCGGAGGTCAATCGCGGGGCCGTCGACGATGCCCGCCAGGCGCACCCTCAGCTGCTGCTGGGCTCGATGGGTCCGATCGGTATTGAGTGGTTTGCCGAGGACTCGGCCGAGTTTCGTGAGATCCGAGGCATTGCGCGCGAACAGGCGCACGCCTTGCTCAATGCTGGTGTTGACGGTCTGCTGATCGAGACGGTGACGTCTATCCGTAATTTGCAGCCCATGCTTGCCGGCGCCCGAGATGCCGCCGACGGCATGCCTGTTCTGGTGAGTTTTGTCGTTGACGATAAGGGCGACCTGTTGGGCGATGGCCTCAACATCGAGGCAGCCGTTTTGTACGCCGAAAAACACGGCGCAAACTCGGTTGGTGTTAATTGCTGTTCGCTTGCGGCCGCGAACGCGGCGGTGCCCAGGATGGTTGCATCGGCGACTACTCCCGTCACGGTGCGTCCCAACGTGGGCGATCCGGTCCAGACTCAGGATGGCCCCGTATGGCACGAGAACCCCGAAGCTTTCGCGCGCGCATGCATCGAATGGAGACATGCCGGTGCCGCAATGGTGGGCAGTTGCTGTGGAACCACGGCAATCACTACGGCAGCGATGGCCGAGGCGCTCGATATATAAAGGGCAAAACCGCTCCATACGGGGCGGTTTTTTTATTGCCTGCATGTCCTCGGCAGCATTTGCCCAAATGGTGAATGCTGGTGCCGGCAGGTTGCCGAGCGTGTATCGCGGGTATACCTCATGCGTACCATGATCCAAACACTGTGAGGTGTCTGCGCGTGTGCGCGATAATTCATTTTGGAACTGACGGTTGGCGCGCTCGCGTCGATGAGGACTTCACTGCCGATAACGTTGCCCGTATCGCCGATGCCGTCGGCGAGTTGTGGCAAAAGACCAATCCGGGCAAAACGGTATATATAGGGTTCGACACTCGGCCCCTGGCGCGCGAGTTCGCTGAGCTTGCGGCGGGTGTGCTAGCAGCGCACGGGCTAGACGCCGTGCTCGCTTCGCGACCTGTTCCGACCCCTGCCCTTACGTGGGCGGCGGCTTATGACGGTGAGGCGTGCGGCGCGCTCATGGTGACGGGGTCCCATCATCCGCAGGGTTATCTGTGTCTCAAGATTCGCATGGGTGACGGCTCGACCGCCAACCAGGATGTCATCGAAGAGCTCGAAGAGACCATGGCTCCCGAGCCAATGGGGATCGAGGGGCAATATCGCACCGCGGATATCATTCCTGACTATATGCAAGCGGTGGCATCGTTTGTCGATGCCGAAGCCATCCGCGCCGCGCACCTGCGCGTGGTTGTTGACCCCATGGGCGGCGCAGCCCAGGGCTATCTAGCCGACTTGCTGCGCGAGCTTGGCGTTGAGGTGCACGAGATTCACGCCGGGCAGGCGCCTGACCAAGAAGATATCTGCCCCGACCCCGTTGAGCCGTGGGTGGACGCTTGCGAGCATACGGTTATCGAGGACGGAGCTTGCGCTGGCCTGGTGACCGACGGCGACGCCGACCGTATCGGCGCGGTTGACGAGCGCGGCAGATATATACATCCGCATCAGATCATGGCGCTCGTTTTGGGCGACTTGGTTCAATTTCGTAATTTGGAGGGACGCGTCGTCGTCAATCTTTCGTGCTCGACGCTCGTGCGTCGCATTGCCGAGGCGCTTGGCTGCCGCGTGACCGTCAAACCAGTCGGTTTCAAATATATAGCGGCAGAGATGAAGAAGGGTGGCGTCCTCATAGGCGGCGAGGAAGCCGGTGGTATCGGCATCGCCGCGCATATGCCCGAGCGCGATGGAATCCTCGCCTGTCTGATTCTGTGTGAGCTTATGGCAAAGACGGACGCGCCTTTGGGCGTTCTGGTCGACCAACTCGAGGACAGTTTTGGTAAGACGAGTTACGGTCGACGCGATTTGCGCCTTGAGGCCGAAGATGCCGAAACGTTACGAACCCTGCTGCCGGGCGTAAACCCCAAGTCGATTTGTGGCAAGGTGCCGCAAAACGTTAGTCATATGGATGGCTTGCGTTTAGCATTCGAGGATGACACGTGGCTGCTGGTCCGTCCTAGCGGGACCGAACCAGTGGTGCGCGTCTACGCCGAGGGGTTCTCGGTGGAAGAACGTGATGAGTTGCTCGATGCTGGCTGTGCTTTAGCTAGGGGAACGTATCCGCTTTAACCATGAGACTGCCTTATATAAAGAGATGCTCGGTGAGCGGTAGTTAACGGCTGGCAAACGTTAGTCGGATCCCAAATTGTGTAGGAAATGTGTACGCCCAGATTCCCGCCCCCGGCGCCCCTCCGGTCTGGCAATATATCTCCTTGCCGCGCGGCCCGGTCGGACCGGATCAGCCGCA
>CAJMMF010000045.1:0-5384 GCA_905214385.1 uncultured bacterium | reverse complement strand
GAGTTTGACGTCGTGCTCGAGGGCTTCGGCGACAACAAGATCCAGGTCATCAAGGCCGTCCGTGAGCTCACCAACCTTGGCCTGAAGGAGGCCAAGGAGGTCGTCGAGGGCGCTCCCAAGGCTGTTCTCGAGGGTGCCAAGAAGGAGGACGCCGAGGCTGCCAAGGAGAAGCTCGAGGCTGCTGGCGCTGCTGTCACCCTCAAGTAATCAGGCTTTATCGCCAGATTTCTTTGCAGACGGGGTTCGCATTGCGAGCCCCGTCTTTTTTGTTTTTAGGTCCCTCGGTATCGGTTGCTCAAACTGCCATGTTCTGTGATTTGCGTCGTATCGGGTGTCCTGCCGTTGGGTAATAAAATTGCACCATTCGAGCAATAATTTGCGTTGACCTGCTGAAGAATTGTCCCTGCCTTGTAGCGACATATAGTTCCAGCGGTAAGATGCTTGGGTATCGCAATTTGGTCTGCGGCTGTGTGCCGCACGCATGGGGCGCTTTTGCGCCTGCGAAAGGATCTTTGAATAACATGAAGGCAATCATCCCCGCCGCCGGTCTTGGCACGCGTTTTCTGCCTGGCACCAAGTGCACGCCCAAAGAGATGCTGCCGGTGCTCGACAAGCCCGTCATTCAGTACGTCGTCGAGGAGGCGCTCGACCCCGAGGAAGTCGACGACGCCATCATCGTTACTTCTCCCGGTAAGCCCGAGCTACTGAACTACTTCCAGCCCGATCGCTCGCTCGAGAACCTGCTGCGCGAGCGCGGCAAGAACGCCTATGCCGATGCCGTCGCCCACGCTGGCGGTATGCCGGTCGACTTCCGTTATCAGTACGAGCCCAAGGGCCTCGGCCATGCTATCCGCTCTGCTGCCGACGCCGTAGCAGGGGAGAACTTCCTGGTTCTTCTGGGCGACTACGTTGTGCCTAATCGCGACATCTGCGACAAGATGCTCGCCGTTTCCAAGGAGCACGGTGGCGCTTCGGTTATCGCCGTCGCTGCTTGCTCGCCCGAGGAAGTCAGCCGCTACGGCGTTATCGCCGGTGAGCGCGTCGGTTCGCTCGAGGGTGCCGAGGACGTTGCCGATGCAGAGCCGGGCGCTGTCTGGCGTATCGGCGGTCTGGTTGAGAAGCCCGCTCCCGAGGCTGCTCCGTCCAACCTGTACATCGTCGGTCGCTACCTGCTGAGCCCGCTAGTCATGGACCTGCTGGCCGATCAGCAGGCCGGTAAGGGCGGCGAGATCCAGCTCACCGACGCCATGGCCCGTTCGCTCGACCGCGAGGCCATGTACGCCGTCGTCATCGACCCGCTGTCGGGCTACGACACCGGCACTCCCTCTGGTTGGATGGCCACTAACGCCCTCATGGCTGCAAGCGACCCCCGCTTTGCCGATGCCTTCTGGGACGCCATCGACGAGCGCGGCGGATTGATGCGCAAGTAAGCCTTCGGGCACCGACATTTACGGGCGTGGACCTCGGTTCGCGCCCGTTTTTTATAAGAGCTGCGATTGCTAGCTCTCTGTTCACATAAAATATATGAACAGATGTTCGATACACATACATCTACCTGCGTGTTTTCTGTCGAAAAACTTTGCTACTCCAAAAACTCAATCGCGTCAAGGCTTTTCTTGCCCAACGGTCGGTACCTGATAAACTATTAGGTTGCGATAACTGGCGAAGCTATGCCTCGCCAACCCACCGAGCATTTCCGTGAAGGAGGAAAAACCTGGTGACCTACGCATACACTGCCACTGAGCGCAAGCGCGTCAGCTTCGGGAAAATCCCGGAGGCCATGGAGCTCCCCAACCTTATCTCTGTTCAAAGGGAATCCTTTGAGCGTTTTAAGGACGAGGGCCTTCGTGAGGCGTTCAAGGAATCCAGCCCCATCCAGAGCCAGAACCATGTTCTCGAGGTTACCTTCGGCGAGCATCAGTTCGGCGACCCCGCGCACACCGTCGAGGAGTGCCGCGAGAAGGATATGACCTATCAGGCTCCGCTTCTGACCGACGTCCGTCTCACCAACAAGGAGACCGGCGAGATCAAGGAGCAGCTCGTCTTTATGGGCGACTTCCCCATGATGACCGATCAGGGCACCTTCATCATCAACGGTACCGAGCGTATCGTCGTCTCGCAGCTCGTCCGCTCCCCGGGCGTGTACTACAGCTCCGAGATGGATTCGGGCAAGCAGATCTACAAGGCCCAGATCATCCCGTCCCGCGGTGCCTGGCTTGAGTTTGAGGTCGACAAGCGCGACCAGCTCATGGTCTCCATCGACCGTAAGCGCAAGCAGAGCGCCACGATGTTCCTGCGCGCCCTTGGCATCGCCGTCACCAACGACGACATCATCGAGCTGCTCGGCAACTCCGATGTGATCAAGCGCACCCTGGAGCGCGACACCGCCCTTACCCGCGAGGACGCCCTCATCGAGATCTACCGTCGCCTGCGCCCGGGCGAGCCTCCCACCGTGGACGCTTCCCGCAGCCTGCTCGAGGGCCTGCTCTTTAACCCGCAGCGCTACGATCTGGCCCGCGTCGGTCGTTACAAGGTCAACAAGAAACTCAACCTCACCACCGAAGAAGAGGTCACGGTGCTCACCGACGAGGATATCGTCGCGACGCTGCGCTACCTCCTGTCCCTCGCTGCCGGCGAGCAGGGCTTCAAGGTCGACGACATCGACCACTTCGGCAACCGCCGCATCCGCACCGTCGGCGAGCTCGTCGCCAACCAGTTCCGTATCGGCATGAGCCGTATGGAGCGCGTCGTCCGTGAGCGCATGAGCTCCCAGGACATCGACGAGATCACCCCGCAGTCGCTCATCAACATCCGCCCGATCGTGGCCTCCATCAAGGAGTTCTTCGGTTCCTCGCAGCTCTCGCAGTTCATGGACCAGGCGAACCCCCTGACCGGTCTGACCCACAAGCGCCGTCTGTCCGCACTCGGCCCTGGTGGTCTTGCCGGCCACAAGTCCGGCTCCAGCCGCCGCACCAACGTGCCGACGGCCGTCCGCGACGTTCACAACTCGCACTACAGCCGCATGTGCCCGATCGAGACCCCCGAAGGCCCCAACATCGGCCTGATCGGCTCGCTCGCCCTCTACGCCCGCGTCAACGAGTATGGCTTCATCGAGGCCCCGTTCCGTCGCGTCGAGAACGGCGTTGCCACCGACCAGATCGACTGGATGACCGCTGACGAGGAAGAGAAGCACGTCATCGCGCCGGCCAACACGCCGCTCGATCCCAAGACCAACGAGTTCATCACGACCGATGCCGAGGGCAAGATCGTCCGTCCGCACACCGTGATCGCCCGTACCCGCGACTTCGACGGCTCCTTCGGCGCTCCCGCCGACGTGCCTGTCGAGGACGTCGACTACATGGATGTCTCGCCGCGTCAGATGCTGTCCGTCGCAGCCACGCTGATTCCGTTCCTTGAGCACGACGACGCCAAGCGTACGCTGATGGGCGCTAACATGCAGCGTCAGGCCGTGCCGCTGGTTCACCCCGCCGCTCCCTATGTCGGTACCGGCATGGAGCGTCGCGCCGCTCTGGACTCCGGCGAGGTCACCCTGGCCAAGAACGCCGGCGAGGTCATCTTTGCCGACGCCGCCAAGATCATCGTCAAGCATGCCGGCGGCATGGACGAGTATCACCTGGCCAAGTACCAGCGCTCCAACCAGTCCACCTGCATCAACCACCGTCCGCTCGTGCGCGTCGGTGACACCGTTGAGCAGGGCGAGCCCCTGGCCGACGGTCCTTCGACCGATCACGGCGAGCTCGCACTGGGCCAGAACCTCACCGTGGCCTACATGCCGTGGGAAGGCTTTAACTACGAGGACGGTATCGTCGTGTCCGAGCGCCTGGTGGCCGAGGACCTGCTGACGACCATCAACATCACCCGTCACGAGATCGACGCCCGCGACACCAAGCTCGGCCCCGAGGAGATCACCCGCGAGATCCCGAACCTCTCCGAGGACATGCTTGCCAACCTCGACGAGGACGGCATCATCCGCATCGGCGCCGAGGTCGGCCCTGGCGACATCCTGGTCGGCAAGGTCACGCCTAAGGGCGAGAGCGCTCTGACCGCCGAGGAGCGCCTGCTGCGCGCCATCTTCGGTGCCAAGGCTCACGACGTTCGCGACACTTCCCTTAAGATGCCTCACGGCGCTTACGGCCGCGTTATCGACGTCGTCCGCTTTAGCCGCGAGAACGGCGACGACCTGGCCCCCGGCGTCAACGAGCAGGTGCGCGTCTACGTCGCCCAGCGTCGTAAGATCCAGCAGGGCGATAAGATCGCCGGCCGCCACGGCAACAAGGGTGTTATTTGTAACGTTCTGCCGGTCGAGGACATGCCCTACATGGCTGACGGTACCCCGATCGACGTTATCCTCAACCCGCTGGGCGTTCCTTCGCGTATGAACGTCGGCCAGCTGCTCGAGTGCCACCTTGGCTGGGCTGCTGCCTGCGGTTGGGATACCGAGCAGGCCGACTCCGACAAGTACGTCCCTGGTCCGTTCTTCACCGCGACGCCCGTCTTCGACGGCGCCAAGGAGGACGAGATCGCCGAGGTCATCCGTCGTGCCAACAAGAACATGCTCAACAAGGCCACCGCTGCCTTTGGCGATCACATGCGCCCCGAGTTCGTCACCCAGCTTGACGAGCGCGGCAAGACCCGTCTGTTCGACGGCCGCACCGGCGAGGAGTTCCGCGAGCCCATTACCGTGGGTACGTCCTACATCCTCAAGCTCGGCCACATGGTCGACGACAAGATCCACGCCCGTTCGACCGGCCCTTACAGCCTGGTTACCCAGCAGCCTCTGGGCGGCAAGGCCCAGTTCGGCGGCCAGCGCTTCGGCGAGATGGAAGTTTGGGCACTGTACGCTTACGGCGCTTCCAACGTCCTGCAGGAGATCCTGACCGTCAAGTCCGACGATACTGTGGGCCGCGTCAAGACCTACGAGTCCATCGTCAAGGGCGAGAACGTTCCTGTCCCGGGTATCCCCGAGTCCTTCAAGGTTCTCGTCAAGGAGATCCGCTCCCTCGCGCTGGACATCGAGCCCATGCACGATGCCGACGAGGACGCCTCCGCCCCTGTGACCGCCGAGGAGACCTCTGCTCTCGACGACCTGGCTGCGCTCGCCGGCGTTGACACCGACGTCGAGGCCGAGGATGCCGAGACCGCCGAGGCACCCGAGGCTGTCGCCGCCACGACCACTGATAAGGAGTAGTTGACTGTGGCAGATTTCGAAGCTACTGATTTTGACTCGGTAAAGATCTCCCTTGCCTCCGCCGACCAGATCCGTTCCTGGTCGCACGGTGAGGTCAAGAAGCCGGAGACCATCAATTACCGTACCCTCAAGCCCGAGAAGGACGGCCTGTTCTGCGAGAAGATCTTCGGTCCCG
>CAJMMF010000044.1:0-6464 GCA_905214385.1 uncultured bacterium | reverse complement strand
TGGGTGATGATGATCTCGTTGCCCTGCTCGATAAGACCAAGGAGAGCGTGGGCGGCGTTGCTCACGGCCTGGATCTGCTCGACGGGGTTGTTGCCGAGGGCGTTGCCGCCGAGGGCGACGACGATGCGGTCGGGCTTACCGTACGGTTTACTCATAGTATTCGTTCACTTCCCAGCTACTAGCGAAGCGTCGCGTACATCATGGCCTTAATGGTATGCATGCGGTTCTCGGCCTCCTGGAACACACGAGACTGCGCGCTCTCAAAGACCTCGTCGGAAACCTCCATCTCGGTCACGCCGAACTTCTCGGCAATCTCGGCGCCGATGGTGGTCTGCGTATCGTGGAAGCTCGGCAGGCAGTGCATAAAGATGGCGCCGGGGTTTGCCTTGGCCATGACCTCGGGCGTTACTCGATAGGGAGAGAGAAGATCGATTCGGCTCTTCCACAGCTCCTCAGCCTGGCCCATACCGACCCAAACGTCCGTATAGATCACGTCTGCATCCTTGACGCCCTCGTCGATATCCTCAGTGAGCTGGATCGTGCAGCCATTCTGAGCGGCGATCTCCTGGCAGCGCTCAAGAAGCTCGGGATCGAAGTGCGTGGCGCCCTCGACATCGCCCTTGGGTCCGCAGGAGCAGAAGTTAATGCCGAGCTTGGCGCAGATAACCATCAGGGAGTCGCTGACGTTGCCCTGCTCCTTGCCCATATAGGTGAGCTTCATGCCGCGCGTGTCGCCAAACTCCTCACGCATGGTAAGAATGTCGGCAAGGGCCTGGGTGGGATGGTACTCATTGGTCAGACCGTTCCAGACGGGAACGCCAGCCTTGGCGGCAAGCTCCTCGACGATCGACTGGTCGGAGCCGCGATACTCAATACCGTCATACATGCGACCGAGCACGCGGGCGGTATCCTCGATGGACTCTTTCTTGCCCATCTGCGACGAGCCGGGGTCGAGGTAGGTCACGCCCATACCCAGATCCATACCGCCGACCTCGAAGGCACAGCGCGTGCGCGTGGAGGTCTTCTCAAACAGCAGGACAATGTTCTTGCCCTCGAGAAAGCGGTGCGGATAACCGGCGCGCTTCATATCCTTGAAGTTCTTTGAGAGGTCGAGCATGTACTCGATTTCCTCGGACGTAAAGTCAAGCAGGGTAAGAACGCTTCGACCAGAAAGATTAAGAGCCATGATTTGAATCCTTTCGATTGTTGGAACACACAAGGAGGGATGGGCGGCGCAGACGCACACGCGCCGCCCAGATACGCTAACGCTGACTAGATTTCCTCACGCCAGAACGGCATGGTCATGCAGCGCGGGCCGCCGCGACCGCGAGAAAGCTCCTCGGAGGGGGCGACGAGCAGCTCGACGCCGGCCTTGTAAAGAGCATCGTTGGTGACAACGTTGCGCTCATACACGCAGACCTTGCCCGGTGCGACCGCAAGAGTGTTGGAACCATCGTTCCACTGCTCACGGGAAGCCTCGATCGGATCGCCACCACCGCACTCAATCATGGTGATGTGGTCCATACCCGTCGCAAGCTCGAGAATATGCTGCAGGGTGCCCTCGAGCTCCTCGATATGCACCTCCCCCTCCGAATCGCCCTTGGTCAGGCGGTAGGCACGAAGCGTCTGGTAGATGCCGGGATAGACCGTGAACTTATCGCGATCGACCTGCGTGCAGACGGTGTCGAGGTGCATGTAGGCATAGCCGTGCGGAATCTTGATGGCATAGATGTTCTCGATCTCGGCCTCATCGGAACCCCAGAACATATTCTTGGCGAGCTCATCGATGGCCGCAGTCTGGGTGCGCTCGGAAATACCGATGGCGAGCGTCTTGGCGTTGATGTTGAGGATATCGCCGCCCTCGATATGCCACTCGCTGTTGTGGTCATACCAAATGGGGCTACCGGCGTAATCGGGATGGTTGCGGAGCACCGTTTCGTAGAAGATTACCTCGCGATTGCGCTGATTCCAGTACATGCGGTTCATGGTAGCGCCCTTGCCCACGACAGCCAGGGGGTCACGGGAGAAATACGAGGCCGGCATGGGGAACAGCACCATATCGTCAGCCTTCAACTCCTCGCCGTCCATACTGGCAAGAGAACCGCCAACCTTGGGGATCTCGAGGTCGCGAACGTAGAGGCCGCCCATGGCAGCAAGGACAAACTCCTTGCTGTCCTTAATCGAATCAAGCTTCTCGACAACGGCCTGGCGAAGGGCCGCGTTGGAGATGCCGGACTCACCCATGAACTTCGTCATGAACTCTGCGCGAGTACCCTCGACTTTGTCAAACGTCTCAGCGAGCAGCTCTTCCATATAGACGACCTCGGCGCCAGCGCCGCGAAGAAGGTCGGTAAACTGATCGTGCTCTTTCTGGGCATAGTCCAGATAGAACGCGTCGTGAATCCAAACGCGGTCGAAATCCTCCGCCTTCATGTTCACAAGATCCATACCGGGGCGATGGACGCACACCTTCTTGAGGGCGCCAATCTCGCTATGAACGTTCAGTCCTTTGTTCATCTCTATCCTTCTTTCTCACAACTTGTATGTGGGGTTTTGCATTTACGGCAGGGGGATAAGACCCGAAACCGCAGTGAATGCCATGCAGATAACGCTTACGACCAGGAAGAATTTCCAAGCGACCTTCCACCACTGGCCAAGCGGAATCTTACAGACGCCAAGACCGGCAACGAGCATCGCGCTTGTCGGCGAAATGAGAGACATGGCAGCACTGCCCATGGAAAGGCCGGTAACTGCAGCCTCGGGGTTTAAGCCCATCAGCTCAACAAGCGGGCCGAAAATGGGAATCGTAAGAGCAGCGATGCCCGAGGAGCTCGGAACGAGGATCGACAGAAGGTTATCCACGACGTAGAGAATGCTCGTAAAGATAACTGCCGGAACTCCAGAGAGAGCCGTGGCGAGCGTGTTGAGAATCGTATCGATGATGAGGCCGTCATTGGCGATTACGAGGATTCCGCGGGCGAGGCCAACAACGATGGCCGAGAACGCGAAGTCTGCAATTCCCTTAACGAACTCTCCCGCGATCTCCTTCTCGTTCATCCCGGAAACTACACCCGAAAGAAGGGCCATGGCCAAGAAAATCGCAGAGATCTCGTTCATGTACCAGCCCTGGGTTACCAGACCCCAAATGATAGCGCCAAGTCCAAGCACGAAAATAACCATGACGGCTTTCTGCCTAGCGGTGAACTCGCTATCGAGGAGATTCTCGTCCGCGCCAAACTCTTTGCGCTTCTCGATATCATCGTGGAAAGCTGGGGATGCCTCGGGATTCTTCTTAACCTTGAGGGCATACATCACAACCCATGCGATGGCAACTGCCGTGAGCACGACAAGGGCGATAGTACGCAACCAAAGCTGGGGGTTGCCCTGGATACCGAGGATGCCCTGGGAAATCAGGACGTTGAACGGGTTAACGGTAGATGCGATGTATCCGATACGGGCACCCACAAACACCGTCATGAACGCTGTAATTGAGTCGAAGCCCATGGCCATCATGATCGGCATAAGAATCGCAAAGAACGGAAGCGTCTCCTCTGCCATACCAAAGGTGCTGCCGCCCAAGGCAAAAAGCGCCATTAGGATCGGAATGATGAGGACGTCCTTGCTCTTGAACTTCTTCACCACTCGGGCGACGCCGCTCGTGATGGCTCCGGTCGCCGTGATGACCTGGAAGGAACCTCCCACAATCATAATGAATGCAACGACCTCGACCGCTTGCTGGATGCCGATCGCAGGGGCCTCAAGTACTTCGAAGATGCCTTGGCGAAGATCGACCTCGTTGCCGTCCTCGTCCGTATAGACCTTATCGACAGGCTCATAGGTGCCCGAGACCGTTACCTCGCGACCGTTAACCTCCTGGCGCTCAAACGAACCCGAAGGCACGACCCAGGTCAGAACGGCAAATACGGCCATCAAGACGAGAATGATGGTGTACACGTGCGGGACTCGAAGAGTGCGCTTCTTTTCTGTCTCTGCCATCTCTCCTCCTTAATTCAGGGGTTTTTCGTTGCCGGCAAAGCCATTGTGTCATCGCGCAAAACACCCTTCCGTCTCTTCGCCCGCCAGCGAAGCGCATCGACCCGTAAACGGACTTTAGATTGACGTAATTTGTCAATTATCACTTTTGATAGATGTTTAACGTCACTTATTTACTTGGGTCGTGCCATTCTCCTGTGGCAAACATGATGTAAATTGAAACAAGCTTCTAATGTGACACTATGGAAGCGATCAATACTCATCGCCAAAGCGAGGTCACATGTCCGCATTGCATGTTCAAAACGAAATAGGAAAGCTAAAAAGGGTCCTGCTGCACTGCCCCGGCCCCGAAACGCGCAACTACCCCGACGGCCAGTTCAATCAAGTCTTTACGCTACGCCCTTCTAGCAATTCATTTGATCTTGAAAAGGCTCTTGGGGAGCATCATGCTTACTCGGCAATGCTCGAGCACGAAGGAGTAGAGATTCTCTATCTCGAGAACCTTCTTACCGAAGCCCTTGATGCGACAGAGCAAGCGCGTCGCTCTTTTATCGATAGCTACATTTCAGAATGCGGCGCGAGGGGCATGGAGCTCGAGTCCGCCATTCGCGAGTATCTTGAGCATATCGAAGGTTCCCGCGACCTGGTCCAGGCAGCCGTCAACGGCGTTCGTTACTCCCAAGTCTTCGACACGGATAAAGAGATGTTCAGCCTCGCAAAACTGACAGGAGACGCATATTCGCCTGACGACCTTCTCGTAAGTCCCCTTAACACCATGTGGTTCACGCGCGATCCGGCGAGCGTCATTGGCGAAGGCATCACGCTCAACCATATGTACTGGCCAGAGCGCAACCGTGAGGTCATCGCCTACAAAACAATTTTTAGCTATCACCCGGATTTCCGCGAGACCCCTCAGTTCTTCAGGCATGAATCGACTTACCACATTGAGGGCGGCGACCTGCACAACCTCAATAGCGAAAACGTAGCCGTTGGCATGTCCCAACGAACCGAGCCGGCAGCGATAGATACCCTAGCAAATAACTTGCTCTGGGATGAGAACTCGACTATTGAGTCCGTATGGGCCATTCAGGTCCCCTACGATGACCTCTGCATTCATCTCGACACATATTTCACTCGCGTTGACTATGAGACATTCCTCGTTGCTCGGGAGCTTCTCGACCAAGCGCGAGTCTACCGCATTACACGGGGCAGATCGGAAAGGACGACCCGGGCGCGCCATGTCGAAGGCGGACTGAAAGAAGCCTTGAGATTAGCTCTGGGCTCAAGTTCGTTGCAATTTATCCTTTGCGGTGGCTCAAATCCCGGAGCAGCAGAGGTCGAAAGGACCAACAATGCCACAAGCACCCTTTGTTTGGAGCCAGGCAAGGTCTGCGTATACGAAGAGAACACCGAGACTAACAAGGCACTGGAGCAGGCCGGTATTGAACTTGTTCCCATCTCCATCTTCGAGCTGACAAACGGCTTTGGCGGCCCCAACTGCCTCTGCCTTCCCCTCGTCCGCGCTTCATAACATGGGAACGGGTCAAAACATAAAGGCGCTTCGCAAGCGCGACCAGCTCACGCAGGAGGAGTTCGCGGCACTCGTCGGCGTCTCCAAAGAAACGGTATGCCGTTGGGAAAAGGACCGCTATGCCATCCGCCGGTCGACACTGCTCAAGATCGTTTCGAAATTCAATCTGCAGCTTGACGACCTCGCATCAGAAACCGCAGGGCTTGCCGCAAAGCTCGACCACGGAGGACGGAAGCCGAATTCCAAGGAAACTGCTACTGACTCCCTTTGCGATGTATTTAAAATCCAGATGAATGGAGGCAGAACAGGACTTAAGCAGACCGGAACAACGGCGCTCCCCTCATCCGTATTCAAAAAACATCGTGGGTGTTTCTTTGTTCAAATGGACACATCTGCCATGTCCAAATGCTATCCGATGGGATCCTTTCTCCTAGTGGACCCCAACCTGAAGCCCTGGAACGGATGCTCCGTCCTCGCCTTGTCCGATAATTCCAGAGTGGTCATACGGCGGTATAGCACCGGCACGAACACAGTGATGCTGTCATCCTACTCATATCGCACATCGGAACCGGATATTGTGCTGGACAAACGCCGAATCAGGATTCTCGGAGTCATCGTCTGGTTTCAGGCATCCCATGACCTGAGCATCTAATTGGATCGGATCTTGTCATTGGGGACAGACTTAAATGAGTAGTCATTGGGCGACCACTCATTTAAGTCTGTCCCCAATGACCACCCATGAACAGTCACCTCAACAGCAAAAGCCCCGCGGTCGGAGCGGACTGCGGGGCTCATGAAGAGAGGCTAGTTTGCGGGCGCTTTGCCTGGCGCCCACGGGAGAGGCAACGGAGTAGGGACTACTCGTGGATGCGGGTACCGGAGAGGCCGGCCATGGTCTCGGCGGCCTTGTCCAGGGCGCCGATGATGCAGGTGCGGCCCT
>CAJMMF010000043.1:0-6525 GCA_905214385.1 uncultured bacterium | reverse complement strand
CGACGGCCCTGGCGAACCAGCTGGTTAATAGTAGGCAAAGCGTACTCCTTCTCGAATGATTCCAGCTTTCTGTAAAGTGCAACGGCTTGAATCGAGGGGTCAGCATCCCCCTACGAAACACGCAGTTCGATAGGATACGTGGCGTTAGCTGTGCCGTCAACAGACCACGCCGCCGGGCGTATCCCAAAATTGGTACATTTCCGCAAAGCCTACACAAAATGAATCCCCTCCTGTGCGCAAGTGCCCATTCCAGCCGTCCATGTAACACGAAAATGGCCGCTTCCTCTAGCAGGAAGCGGCCTAGACCTTACGAATAGACGATGGTAAAGGGTTCCGACGTTTCGGCGCCCCCTGTTGAAGTGCAGCGTGTGCCTTCGAGCGTTACTGAAACCACTTGGTCGACATCAATCAACTTCGTTGGCACCCAAATGTTCTCTCCGCTATTGCGTCCCATCGAAACATAGAAACTGTACGCCCCTGCGTCGTCATCTTCGATAATCTGCTCTGACCCATCCTTGTAGGTGACGGTCAGTTTATGATCAACTGCTTCATAGCCCAGATCATCGATGTGCGTCTGGATGGAAAACGGACTGATCTCGAGAGGCGAGTCATCGGAGCGGAGTTCTTTTGTATCGACGTGCGCTCCGACGTTAAACTCTGGCGTCGATACCTCGATCACCTTCGCATTCTCACCTTTGCCCTCCGTCCAACTGATATTCCAGGTGACCGCATGTCGTAAATCTCGATCGCGATTCCAAGATGCAAAGTACATCGTGCCGTTAATGACCGTGTCGCTTGATGTGTCTTTATCAATGGTGCAGCGTGTATCAGCCCATTCCTCGCCGAAGTTCATGCTGGGTGTACTGACGCCCCCTTCTTCTTCACCATAGAGAACAAGTTCGCCAAGCTCTGCCGCCGGCTTGTAGTAGTTAACGCCATTCGGATTGGACAATGTAAACGTCACAGCACCGCAACCGTTCTCGTCGATTGCCATCTCATGAATGTCGAGCGTATAGCCGTTGCCCTCGACGGACAGATTGACCTTCTGGACTGCACCCTCCAGGCTTTGGGGCGCGATACCATCACCAAACTCTCTGGTGTAGGTATATTTCGTCCCCGACGAGCCACCTTGAGTCCAGGTAATGGACTCTCCGTTGCCGTGGTTTCCCCAGGCAGAGGCAAAATAACTGGAATTGACGACGGCATAGGCGACCCCTCCGGTCGCCAGCACTCCGGCAAGACATCCGATTACGGCAACATACAGAGGCTTCGCGTGACCCTTTCGGCGAAGCGGCTCGCCAGCAGCGGCATAAAGAACACGGTCAGCAAGATCGCTATCGGCTTGGACGGACTCGAAGGCCTGCTTGATCTGGTTGGATTTCACGGTCGCCCTCCTCTAGGATGAACTTGAGCTTCGATCTGCCGCGAGCTAAACGCGTTCGAACGGTCGCGGCTGGCACATGCAGTAACTCGGCAATTTCTGAAGTCGAGAAGCCCAGATAGTAATAGAGCACGATAGGAATACGGAATCGCTCCGGAAGTCGCATAAGGTCTGACAGGACCGCCTTGGTCTCCTCCTGCGCCGTCGAAAGCGAATCGGCCAGATTCTCAATATCCTCCACGCGCCTCCACGGCTTTCGAAAGAGAGATTTACATTCATTGATCGTGACCCGGATAAGCCATCGACGAAGATGCTCCCAGCTTTCAAATTGCGCATCGCTTTTGAGCAGTTTAAGAAAGACGTCTTGGGCAACATCGTCGGCATCGGCGCGATCGCGCAGGTACGTCAATGCGATTCGAAACACGACATCCCGGTGATCTTCAACCGCCTGTCTAAATGCTTGTTCTTCCATAATCACCTCCCGGTGACGCTGATGGTTCTTGATGAGGTCCTCACCATAGATACGCTTTGGCCGAACGAAATGTTTCAAATCCAAGCAGGAAAAACCTACCAAAATAAACCTGTCCCTTTTTGGCAAGGGATCAACGGAACGCAACAGGTTGAGCATACGCAAGCGAGCGGCCCCCAGAGCGTACAAGGTGGCATGAAAAAGGCAGGGCATTGACCTTTTGGTCATGCCCTGCCTTTTGAATGACAGATTGTAGCTCTGGGGGCCGCGCAGCGACGGAGGTCGCCGCCGTTCGTTAGAACGGCGGAACTAGTTACTCCTCGTCGTTGTCCTTGGCCTCTTCGGCGTCGTCGGTGTCCACGAGCTGGTTGAGCAGCTCGTCGAGGGACGCCATGTCCTCGTTGATCGCGCCGTTGGCGGGAGCCTTCTTGTCGTCGATCGGGGCGCCCAGGAGCTCCTCGTCGGCGTCGGCGTGATGCGTCGGAGCGGAGGTACCCAGCAGGATGTCGTCCGGACCGTCGGGGCTAAAGACCATCTGCAGCAGCTGCGAGAGGTCTTCCTCGTCGGCAACGTCGTCGTTGTTCTCGAGGATGTAGAGCAGGTCGTGGGCCTCGAGGCCGTCACGGAGCTCCTCGATCGCCTTGGCGCCGATGCCATCGATGCGCAGCAGATCCTCCTCGGACTTGCCAACCAGGTCGCCGACCGTCTCGATGCCAACCTCGCTGAACTTGTTGGTCCAGCGCTGCGACACGCCCAGGTCGTCGAACAGGTACAGACGAGCCTTCTCGGCGGAGATGGTGTGGCCGTTGCGGGTGAACGAACCGTCAGCACCACCGAACTCGTCGTAGCCGGCCCAGTCGAGCTGCTGCGGGAGCTGCTCGTCCAGGTCCTTGAGCTCCACAGGAGCCCACTCGGGCAGCGACTTGGCGTTGGGCGAAGCCGGGCCGTCGATGTCCACGTAGCCGTCGGCCGTGCGATACGTCAGCTTGGCGTTGGCGTACGGCTTGAGGCCGGTACCAGCCGGGATCTTCTTACCGACGATGACGTTGGACTTAAGGTCGAGCAGGTGGTCGACCTTGCCCTCGATGGCAGCCTCGGTAAGGACGCCAGCGGTACGGATGAACGAAGCGCTCGACAGCCAGGAGTCGATGTTGGACGCGACCTTGAGCGTACCCAGGATGACGGGCTCGGCCACGGGAGCCTGACCGCCCAGACGGGCAACGCGCTCGACCTCGTCGGCAAACTCGTAGCGGTCGACGTACTGACCAAGTAGGTACTTGGAGTCGCCGGGGTTGGTGATCTGAACGCGACGCAGCATCTGACGTGCGAGCACCTCGATGTGCTTGTCGTTCAGGTCGACGCCTTGGCTGGTGTAGACGTCCTTGACGCTCTCGACGAAGGTGTGCATCGTCGACTCGATGTCGGTCAGCTTGCGCAGGTTGCGGAAGTTAACGAAGCCCTTGGTGATCTGGTCGCCGGCGCGAACCTCGCAGCCGTCCTCGATCTCGGGCATGAAGCGCACCGAAGCGGGGACGCGACGCTCGTCGAGGACACGGGTGTGATCCTCGGAGTCGGTGAGCGTCAGCACGTACTCGGACTTCTCGGGCTTAATCGAGAGGTGGCCGGAGTACGGAGCCAGCTCGGCCTCGCGACCCAGGATCTTCTCGTTGACGTTGCCGACGATATCGAACATACGGCTGACCGTAGGCAGACCCTGCGTAATATCGTCGACGCCAGCGACGCCGCCGGAGTGAATGGTACGCATCGTAAGCTGCGTACCGGGCTCGCCGATGGACTGGGCGGCAATAATGCCGACCGCGGTACCGATGGCGACCGGACGACGGGTGGAAAGATCCCAGCCGTAGCACTTCTGGCACACGCCGTACTTGGAGCGGCAGGTGAGCAGCGCGCGAAGCTTGACCTTCTTAAGGCCGGCATCGACCATCTTCTGGATGTCAGCGACCTTCTCGATGTAGCCGTCCTGCTCAAAGAGCACGGTGCCATCGGGAGCCACGACGTCCTCAATGAAGCAACGGCCGACGAGGTCGGTGTTGAGGTCGGTGGTGCCGGGGATGATGAGGTTGTAGGTGACGCCCTCGTGCGTACCGCAGTCCTCCTCGCGGACGATGACGTCCTGGGCCACGTCGACCAGACGACGGGTCAGGTAACCAGAGTCTGAGGTGTGGGATGCGGTATCGACCAGGCCCTTACGGGCGCCGTAGGTCGAAATGAAGTACTCGAGCGGCAGCAGGCCCTCGCGGAAGTTCGCCTTAATGGGAAGGTCGATCGTCTCGCCGGACATGTCTGCCATCAGGCCACGCATGCCGCCGAGCTGACGCAGCTGGGTCTTAGAACCACGGGCGCCGGAGTCGGCCATCATGTAGAGCGGGTTCTCCTCGTCGAACAAGTCGAGCATGAGCGCTGCAACCTTATCGGTACAAGCGGTCCACTCGTTAACGACTTCGATGTGGCGCTCCGTCTCGTTGATGAAGCCCTCCTCGAAGTACTCGTTGATCTGGTCGACGTTGGCCTGGGCGCGATCGAGCAGCTCCTGCTTCTCGGCAGGGATGAGAGCGTCCCACACCGAGATGGTGAGGCCGGCGCGGGTAGCGTAGTGGAAGCCGGAGTACTTGATGGCGTCGAGGATCGGGCCGACCTTGGCCTCGGGATAGCGATCGCAGCAGTCCGCAACCAGCTTGGCCACGTCGCCCTTGACCATCTTGTAGTTCATGAACTCGTAGTCTTCGGGCAGGCACTGGCGGTTGAAGATGATGCGGCCGATAGAGGTCTCGAAGCGCGCGGTCTTGTTGCCGGTGACGTCGTAGTCGACGAACTCGTTCTTGCCGTTCTTGACGCGGAAGATACGGGTGCCGTCCTCGTTGATGACATTGGCGTCGGCAGCGGACACGCGGACCTGAATCTTGGCCTGCATGTCGACCTCGGAGCGGCAGTCATAGGCGTGCAGCGCGTCGTCGAAGCTGGCGAACACGTGGTTCTCGCCCGGCAGACCGTCGCGGACCTGGGTCAGGTAGTACACACCGATGATCATGTCCTGCGAGGGGATGTTAACCGGCTTGCCGGATGCCGGCGAGCGCAGGTTGTTCGCAGAGAGCATAAGCACGCGAGCCTCGGCCTGAGCCTGGCTGGACAGCGGCACATGGACAGACATCTGGTCGCCGTCGAAGTCGGCGTTGAAGGGCGAGCAGACCAGCGGATGCAGGTGGATAGCCTTGCCCTCGACCAGCACCGGCTCAAAGGCCTGGATGGACAGACGGTGCAGGGTCGGTGCACGGTTGAGCAGCACGACGCGGCCGTCGATGACCTCTTCGAGGATATCCCACACAAAGGTGGCACCGCGGTCGATAGCGCGCTTGGCGCCCTTGATGTTCTCGACCTTGCCGAGCTCGACCAGGCGCTTCATGACGAAGGGCTTGAAGAGCTCCAGCGCCATGGTCTTGGGCAGACCGCACTGGTGCAGCAGCAACTTGGGGTCGGTAACGATTACCGAACGGCCGGAGTAGTCGACACGCTTGCCCAGCAGGTTCTGACGGAAACGACCCTGCTTGCCCTTGAGGGCCTCGGCGAGCGACTTGAGCGGGCGACCGCCACGGCCAGAGACCGGGCGACCACGACGGCCGTTGTCGAACAGGGCGTCCACGGACTCCTGGAGCATGCGCTTCTCGTTGTTCACGATGATCGCAGGGGCGTCCAGGTCGAGCAGGCGCTTGAGTCGGTTGTTACGGTTGATCACGCGACGATACAGGTCGTTGAGGTCGGACGCGGCAAAGCGACCGCCGTCGAGCTGGACCATCGGGCGCAGATCGGGCGGAATGACCGGGATGACATCCAGGATCATGTTCGCGGGGCTGTTGCCACCCTTCAGGAAGGCGTCAACGACCTCGAGGCGCTTGACGGCCTTCTCGCGCTTCTGCTTCTGGGAATCCTCGTCGGCAATGATGGCCTTGAGCTTCTCGGCCTCGGAAGGAAGGTCGATGGCAGCGAGCAGGTCGCGGACGGCCTCGGCACCCATGCCACCCTTGAAGTACATGGAGTAGTAGCGGGTCATCTCGCGGAACAGCGGCTCATCGGAGATGAGGTCGCGCTCGGTGAGCTTCATGAAGGCGTTGAAGGCGTCCGTGCGGAGCTGCTTCTCGTCCTTGCACTCTTCCTCGATGTCGACGATGCCAGAGGCGATCTCCTCGGGGGTCAGCGGCTCCTCGTCGGAGAACTCGTCAAAGTTCTCGGGGTCGCCCTGCTCCTTGAGGGACTCGATCTGGCGGGCGCACTCGGCATCGATCTCTTCCAGATCGGCGGCGAGCTCCTCGCGCAGGTCGTCAGCGTCGGCCTCGCGAGCCTCGTAGTCAACCTCGGTGATGATGTAGCTGGCAAAGTACAGAACCTTCTCGAGGTCCTTGGACTTGATGTCGAGCATACGGCTCATCGGGAAGCTCGTGGGGCTCTTGAAGTACCAGATGTGGGACACGGGAGCGGCGAGCTCGATGTGGCCCATGCGGTCGCGACGCACCTTGGCCGAGGTGACCTCGACGCCGCAGCGCTCGCAGACGATGCCCTTAAAGCGGATGCCCTTGTACTTGCCGCAGGAGCACTCCCAGTCCTTGGCGGGACCGAAGATCTTCTCGCAGAACAGGCCGTCCTTCTCGGGCTTGAGGGTACG
>CAJMMF010000042.1:0-7908 GCA_905214385.1 uncultured bacterium | reverse complement strand
TGAAAGCGCTGGTCGTCAACGGACCAAACCTCAACATGCTCGGCATTCGCGAGCCGGGCATCTATGGCAGCGACAACTACGACCGCTTAGTACAGATCTGCCAGGAGGCAGGTGCCGCACAGGGCTTCGACGAGATCGAGGTCTTCCAGTCCAACCACGAGGGCAGCATCGTCGACAAGATCCAGGAGGCCTACGGCAAGGTCGACGGCATCGTCATCAACCCGGCCGCTTATACGCATACGAGCGTGGCGATCCTCGATGCCCTCAAGGGCGTCGCCATCCCGGCTGTGGAGGTCCACATCAGCGCTGTCGAGACCCGCGAGGAATTCCGACAAGTAAGCTACGCCCGCCTGGCCTGCTTCGCCACCATCACCGGCGAGGGCCTCCAGGGCTACGCCCACGCGTTGGAGCTGCTGAAAGAGCGTCTCGAAAAGTAAGCCTGCAACACTACCGAATAAATGACAGCGGGGAGGACCAACTTGGTCCTCCCCGCTTTTAATTACGCCTTCTTGATCACGTACGCCAACCCTATGTCGCACCCGCAGCGCACAATCGACGCAAAGAGCCATGGCACTGGCAGCGTCATAAGCAGCGGCATCGTCTGCCAAGGAATAAACCAATCGACCGCGTGGATTGCAAAGATGGCAAGACTGGCCTGTCCGCAGAACACGAGCGATCGCTCAAAGGATCCCACAACCGGCACGTCTTTCAACTTCTCCAGCGCCATGGAAACCCAGCACACGCAGTAGCTGCCGGCAAGAGCGGCAACTGTCGCAACCACAAACCCATCCACGCGGCGGCTCGAAAGCTCAAGCCCACTCAGCGCGCCAAGGACAAGCCAAGCGACACCGGCTCCAATAAACAGCAGAGGCTTGCTCACGCTCGGCTCCAGCCCCCTTTGGCGCGCCGTATAGCCAACCCACATCAGCAGCACAATATAGCAGCTCAGATCCAAATCGAGCGGCAGGTAAACACCCATTAAGCGAGACACGCTCAATCCGCAAAAGGCAATCGCGGCACAGACAACACCCTGCCAAACTACCCCAATCCCGCGGCGATCAAACAGCCGCACAAGTACATTAAACAGTAGGCGCGACGTAAACAGCGCCGCCAAAAACCATGCCATGCCAACGGCGGTAACGCCAAACCCAGGCACATCAACGCCCGAGGCAAACACAAGCGTCTTAAGCCCCGCAACCAGCGTACCGCTCGTCAAAGGAGCGCCGCTCATCAAGAACGTCGGCACCTGCCACGCCAGTGCAAGAACCACATACGGCACCAGCAGGCGCGACACCGAATCACTCAGCAGTTCGCGCCACGGCTTCGGCCTAAACGTATACCCGGCAAGAATAAAGAACACCGGCATGTGAAACGAGAAGATCGCGTGCCGCAAGGGAGAGGGATTTGGGACGGTGTGCCCCACAATGACCAGAATAATTGCGATCCCCTTTGCAATATCGATCCAGTCGAGCCTTTTGCTTCCCATTGCGAACCCTTCAAAACCACAGCACACAAGATGAAAAAAGCCCAGACCTCCAAGCGGTCCGGGCTTAATAAACGATGGTGCTCCATGGCGGATTCGAACCGTCGACCTTGGGATTAGAAGTCCCCTGCTCTATCCAACTGAGCTAATGGAGCATATAACCGCACGCCCAAGCAAGCGCAAGCCTGTCAGGCGCAAGTAATTATAACCTAGTTGAACTGCTCGCGGTACGCCTTGCAGACCTCATCGACCGGGCCGTCCATGCGAAGGTCACCCTTCTCAATCCAAACGGCACGCTGGCAGATGCGTTCAACCTGCTCCATGGAGTGCGAAACGAACAGAACCGTCACGTCGCCGCTCTGGATAAAGTGCTGGATGCGGGCCTCGCACTTCTGCTGGAAGAACACATCACCGACGGACAGCGTCTCGTCAACGATCAGAATATCGGGCTCGGTAATCGTCGCGATTGCAAAGGCAATACGCGCAACCATGCCCGAGGAGAAGTTCTTAAGCGGCATGTCGACAAAGTTCTGAAGCTCAGCGAACTCGATAATGCCGTCAAAGTTGACGTCGATGAACTCCTTGGTATAGCCGAGCAGGGCGCCGTTCAGATAGATGTTCTCGCGGGCGGTCAGCTCGGGATCAAAGCCGGCACCAAGCTCAATCAGCGGCGCGATGTTACCGTGCACCTTAACGCTGCCCTCGCTTGGCTCAAGCACGCCAGCGATAATCTTGAGCATCGTAGACTTGCCGGAGCCATTGGTGCCAACCAGACCCACGACCTCGCCACGATGAATATCAAACGAAATATGCTTAAGCGCCCTAAACTCCTCAAAGAACAACTCGTGCTTGGCAAGCTTGATGAAGTACTCCTTGAGGTTGGTCAGCGACTCGGACGCCATGTTAAAGATCATGGTGACGTCGTCGACCTCGACAGCCAGAGGCTGCTCGCTGTAATCAACAACAGATTCAGTCATCACAGCACTCCTTAGATGTAGAGGATGAACTTGCGCTCGGACTTATGGAACACGGTATAGCCAATAACAAGCGCAAGAACCGCCCAAGCAGCGCACATACCAAACGTCATAAGCGAGGGCGTAGTTTGGAACAGAAAGATATCGCGCATAAACTGCAGGTAGTTGTACATGGGGTTCGCATACATCAAGATACGCACGAGATGCGGCATTTGCGCAATATAGTCAGTCGTCCAGAAGATGGGCGTAATATAAGTCCACGCCGTAATGACTACGCTCCACAGATGCATAACGTCGCGGAAAAAGACCGTAAGAGCAGAGAGCATCATGCCCAGGCCCATGCAGAAGCACATAAGCAGCAGCAGGCAAACCGGCAGCAGAATCAGGTGCCAAGAAGGCATAACGCGGAACCACAGCATGACGATGGCGACGGCGACCAGCGAGAAGGCAAAGTTCACCAGCGAAAAAAGCACTTTCTGCACCGGGAAGACCCAGCGGTGCACCTTAACCTTCTTGAGCAGAGGGGCAGCACCCACGATCGACGTTAGGGCCTGGTTCGTGGACTCGGACATGACGGCAAAGGTAACGTTACCCACGATCAAGTACAGCGGGTACATCTCGGGCGTCATTGATCCATTGCGGCCCTGGCCAAAAATCGTCGAGAACACGATGGCCATGACGATCATCATCAGCAGCGGGTTGAGAACCGACCATGCGACGCCCAGAACGCTACGGCGATACTTGATCTTAAAATCCTTGGTAACCAGCTGACGAAGGATAAACGCGTCCTTCTCAAATTCGTTCTTAGCAAACGTCGCAGGCAGACTGCGAGTTTCTTGTTGCTTTGTCTGATCCGACACGGATGCAACTCCTTTACTCGTAATCGTTGACAAACGAACAGTATAGACCCGACGGCCATGCAAACGATTCGCGCAACAAAACTGGAGAACTAACCCACATCTTAGGATGCCAAGCCCAAACGGCTATACTTTCAAGAATTGAATGTATAAGGAGCATTGAGTGAATTCTGAATCCATCGCCGTCATCATCCCCTGCTACAACGAAGCCCTCACGATCGGCAAAGTCATCGACGACTTTCACCGCGAGCTTCCGCAAGCGACGGTCTATGTCTATGACAACAACTCGTCGGACGATACCTCACGCATCGCCACCGAGCACGGCGCCACGGTCCGCTTTGAGCCCCGTCAGGGAAAGGGCAACGTGTGCCGCCAGATGTTTCGCGATATCGACGCCGATTGCTACCTGATGGTCGACGGCGACGACACCTACCCCGCCGAGGCGGCCAAGGCCCTCTGCGAGCCTATCCTCAACGGCGCGGCCGATATGACCGTAGGCGACCGCCTTTCCAACGGCACCTACGCCGAGGAAAACAAGCGTGCTTTCCACGGCTTTGGCAACAATCTGGTCCGCGCCATGATCAAGTGGATCTATGGCTACAGCTTCGATGATGTCATGACCGGCTACCGCGCCATGAGCCGCCCGTTCGTTAAAACCTTCCCTGTGCTTTCCGAGGGCTTCCAGATCGAAACCGAGCTCTCGATCCACGCCGTCGACCACCGCTGGCGCATCAAAGATGTGCCCATCGAGTACCGCGACCGTCCGGAAGGCTCCGAATCCAAGCTCAATACCGTGAGCGACGGCATTAAAGTCGTCGCGATGATCGGCACGCTGTTCAAGGACTACCGCCCGCTGAAGTTCTTCAGCCTCGTCGCGCTTCTGTTTGCGGTGATCGGCCTCGCCCTGGGCATGCCCATCGTTGTCGAGTATTTCCAGACCGGCCTCGTTCCGCGCTTCCCCACCGCCATGCTCACCGCGTCGTTTATGTTCCTGTGCGGCCTGAGCCTTGCAACCGGATTCATCCTGGATTCTGTAGCAAAGGTCGAAAAAAAGCAGTGGGAGGTCAACGTATATAGCAAGTACGCCTACGACGACCAGCCCGGCCACCCTACTTCCAAGCCAAGCGAGAGGTAAACCACCATGCCGCTCATCTCCATCGTCGTGCCGTGTTACAACGAGCAGGAATCACTTCCGATCTTTCTCAAAGAGCTCGATGGCGTCGTTCGCATCATGACCCGGCAAGACCCCGGCATCTCCTTTGAAGCCGTCCTCATCGACGATGGCTCGGCAGACAAAACGCTCGCCGTCATGAAGGCAGAAGCTACGGCGGCGCATCCATACGCCATCCGCTGGCACTCTTTCTCGCGCAACTTTGGCAAGGAGGCGGCACTACTCGCCGGACTCCAGCACGCAAAGGGCGACTATGTCGCCACCATGGATGCCGACATGCAGGACCCGCCCTCGCTCCTGCCGCAGACGTACGAGATCTTGCAAACCGAAGACTACGATAACGTCGCCACACGCAGGACCACCCGCGAAGGCGAGCCTCCCATCAGGTCGTTCTGCGCCCGTATGTTCTACAAGATCATCAACCGCATTTCCAAGGCCGACATCGTCGACGGAGCACGCGATTTTAGGCTCATGAAGCGACCTATGGTCAACGCCATCATCTCCATGGGCGAATACAATCGATTCTCCAAGGGCATCTACGGCTGGGTCGGCTTCAAGACCAAATGGCTCCCCTACGTAAACGTCAACCGCGTGGCCGGTGAGACCAAATGGAGCTTTTGGTCGCTGCTCCTCTATTCCATCGACGGCATCGTCGCGTTTTCCACGGCGCCACTCTCCCTCGCCGCCCTCACGGGTATCGTCTTCTGCCTCATCGCCATCATGGGATTTATCGTCATCCTGGTCAAAACGCTTGTTTGGGGCGATCCCGTAGGCGGATGGCCCTCCCTTGCCTGCCTCATTACGCTGTTTGGCGGCATGCAGCTCCTGTGCCTGGGAATCATTGGCGAGTACCTAGCAAAAGCCTACTTGGAGGCCAAGCACCGCCCCATCTATATCATTCGAGAATCCAACGAGGAATCTGATGACACGGCCCAATAACAGCACGCTCAAGAATGTGGCGTTCTACGCCGCCTGCTTCACGTTTTCCATCGCATTATTTGTCGCACTTGCAGAGGCGGGGCATGTCTACCCCTTTGGCGACAACTCGTTTCTCACCAACGATCTCAAATACCAATACATCGACTTCTTCGCGTGGTTTCGCCGCGTCCTTTTAGGCGAGGCAAACCTTCGCTATTCCTTCTCACAGGGCCTCGGTATGAACACATGGGGGCTCTATAGCTACTACCTCGCCAGCCCCTTCAACCTGCTCTGCGTGCTGTTTCCCGCAGACAAGCTGACGCTCTTCGTATTTGCCATAACCGCGCTCAAGCTTGGCTGCATCCACATCAGCAGCGCTTGGTATGTGCAAAAGCGCTTTGACCTTTCCAAGCCCGCCGCATTCTTGCTATCCCTCTCGTTCACGTTTTGCAGCTGGACCATCAGCAACCTGCGCAACCCACTCTGGATCGATTGCCTCATCCTGCTGCCCATCTGCGCCTACGGATGCTACGAGCTCATCCGCAAGCAGCGCATGATCCGCCTCGTCATCGCAACGGCGCTCAATGTCATGTTCTGCTGGTATACGGCCTACATCAGCATCCTGTTCCTCTGCATCTTCGTATTGGTCGAATTTGTCGATTATGTTGCAGAAGAAGGTTTTAGCTGGAAGCTCATGCTCGATCGGGCCCTGCGATTCGCCGGAGCTATCGCGCTCGGACTGCTTCTGTCCGCCTGGACCTTTTTGCCGACCATCCTTGCCATGTCCAAGGGCGGTCCCGTTCTAGCACTCGGCCCCCTACTTAAAACCAGCCTCAAGTCGCTCATCAGGGGCTTTCTTCCCTGCATGTGGGTAAGCAACGAAAGCACACCGCAGTTCTATTGCGGCATCGTCATGATGCTGCTTGCGGTGAGCCTGCTGGTTAACCGCACGGTTTCGATCAAGACGCGCATCGCAACACTCGTCGTCACGATAATCCTGGTCGCAAGCTCCGTTTTGAGCCCGCTCGAGTACATCTGGTGCGGCATGCGCGTTCCCAACGGCTTCTACTCGCGCACGGCTTTTTTGCTGAGCTTCTTTGCGCTGTGGGCCGCAGGACACGCGCTGCAGGCGCTCAAAAACCAGCCCAAATTGCGTCAAGCCTATCGCCCCGTCGTCATCATGCCCCTCCTGGCACTAACCGCCATTGAGTTGTTTGCCAACGCCCATGTTATGTGGAACCAGCTGTACACAGGCTATTCCGAAAAAGCCAACAGCGCCTATGTCGCCACCGCAACCGACACTATCACGACCATTCAAGACCAGACTTCGGCGTCGTTCTATCGCATTGACCGCACAACCACACGCGTCGACAGCGCCGCCCTCAACGAAGGCTTGGCGCTTGGGTACAACCAGTTGTCTTCGTATTCGTCTGCCAACAACCCGCAGGCCATCGCACTGCTCAACTCCCTTGGATACAGCAGCGTCGGCGAATTCTCGACCCGTTATGCCGAGCCCATTCTTGCCGTTGATGCCCTGTTGGGAGTCAAGTACGCCATCGCCGAGCACGCGCCTTCGGGATACGCGGCAATGACTGAAATAGCCGATACAGCAAGTGCGGTGTACGAGAACCCCTATGCGCTCAGCGTTGGTGTCATGGCATCCAATGACATTCAAAACTGCACGTTGAAGGGCGAGAACCCCTTCGAAAAGCAAAACGACCTCTACAGCAAAATCCTAGGCCGCGAGGTAATGCTCTATACCAAAATCGAGGCCAAAAACACGGAGGATGACGAGAACTTAAGGCAGTGGAACGCCACCGTGCCGTCGGGTTCCATCGGGTATCTCTACATCAACAAAGATGCGACCGCCGGCAGTTATTGGCCCGTCACCCTTACCATCGACCAGCGAACGATCGGAAACGAGGCCTGGAGATTCGACAATAATATCCGCCAGATTGCGGATGCATCGGACTCCCCGAGCCAGCATACGGCGTCAATCGGAGTCGCAGAGGGCTATACAGACATGCCCCAAGACAATGATCCGGTCTTTTACGCCCTCAATCTGGACGTTTTCGAGCAGATTATTAACGAGCTTAAGATGAGCGAATTTGTTCCGACGGTTTTTGAGGACGGAAGGATAGAAGGCGAGTACACCGCCAAGGATGACGGCAACCTACTGCTGAGCGTTCCGTACGATGAGGGCTGGAACGTAACGGTAAACGGAACCGCCACAGAACTAACGCCCGCCGCCGATAAGGGCTTGTCATCCCTGAACATGCAGAAAGGCGCGAATAGGATCGTGATGACCTACAAGACTCCGGGCGCCCTTGCGGGGCTTGCAGTGAGTCTGGCGACCGCCGCCGCCCTTGTTGCAGCGGGTCTATACGCCAGGCATAAGAAAAGCCGCCGTTAACAAGCGGCGGCTTTTTCTCTCGAAAAGTTAATAACGGCTAGAGCGTCTTGAGGTACTCCCCCAGCTCTTCCTCCCAGTCGGGCATGTGGAAG
>CAJMMF010000041.1:0-8404 GCA_905214385.1 uncultured bacterium | reverse complement strand
TGCCGGGAAGTATGGTTGGAAAATATTTATTCCAACCAAACTCCCCCACCCAAGGCACATGCGGCCCACCACCGCGACGACAAGTGGCAAAAAATGGGACGGGCCCCAGATTGCCCATGCGCGCGCAAAAGCACGCCGCGGCAATCTGGGGCCCGTCCCCAAATACCTATAGATATGCAGGCCAGCGATGTGTTAACGATGTGCCAGCGGGTGCGCCGCCAGATAGACCTCGGTCAGTTGCGTACGATCGACATGCGTGTAGACCTGCGTGGTCGATATATCGGCATGTCCCAAGATCTCCTGTAGCACACGGAGGTCTGCACCGCCCGCAAGCATATGGGTGGCAAAGGAGTGACGCAGCGTATGGGGATGGAGTCCCACCAGCCCCACCTGGCGCCCGTAGCGCTCACAGATGGCATGGATGCCCTGGCGCGACAGACGGCGGCCGTTCTTATTTAAAAAGACCGCCGAGGTCTCGGTTCCGTGGGCATGGGCCGCCAAGCGAGAACGCCCCTCAGTTACATAGAGCGTCAGAGCTCGCGCCGCGCTTCCCACCAGCGGGGACAGGCGTTCCTTTGAGCCCTTACCGCGAACGAGCACAAAGCCATCGTCGATATGGATATCGCCCACATCGAGCCCCACCAACTCGCTCACACGCAAGCCGCATCCGTAGAGCACTTCCAAGATGGCATGGTCGCGCAAGCCCATCTCGCCCTCGGGGAAGTCTTGATCGAGCAGCGCCGAGACATCCTCCACCGATAGATACTCCGGCAAACGCTCAGCCTTTTTAGGCAGGCGCAACGCCGCCGTTGGATTTTGGGCCACAGCCCCATCGCGCACCAAAAAGGCATGCAGACCCTTCACGGCCGCAAGCGCACGCTCCACCGAGGCATCGGAATAGCCCCCATCCCGACGGTCGGCGACAAAGCCCTCCACGACCTGACGGGTCACCTCTTCAAAAGACACAATACCCGCCCGCTCCAGATAGGCGCAGTACGTCGTCAGGTCACGTCGATAGGCCGCAATCGTGTTGCGCGCCAAACCCCGCTCGACCGCGAGGTAATCGAGATACTCCCCCGCCGCCACGGCGAGCGACGAGGGAGTAGCTTCGGTATGTTCTTTGTTCGCCGGCACCCTTAGTCCGTAGCGAGGTTCATGGGCGTCACCTGTAGGCGATCGACACCCTCGTGCTGACCGATCGAGGCACGCACGAACTCTCGGAACAGCGGCTGCGGGTTGGTCGGACGGCTCTTGAACTCGGGGTGAGCCTGGGTTGCCACATACCACGGATGCACGTCGCGCGGCAGCTCGACCATCTCGACCAGGCGCTCGTCGGGTGAGAGGCCAGAGATAACCAAGCCGGCGTCCTCGAGCTGGTCGCGGAAGGCGTTGTTAAACTCAAAGCGGTGACGGTGACGCTCGTAGACGAGATCCTCGCCATATGCCTCGCGAGCAAGGGTATCGGCGGCGAGCTTGCACGGATAGGCGCCCAGGCGCATGGTGCCGCCCTTCTCGGTCACGTCCTCCTGCGAGCTCATCAGATCGATGACGCTAAACGGGCCGTCCGGATCGAACTCAGAGGAGCTGGCGCCGGCAAGGCCGACGACGTTGCGGGCAAATTCGCACACGGCCACCTGCATACCCAGGCAAATGCCCAGATACGGAATTTTGTGCTCGCGGGCGAACTCGGCCGCGAGGATCTTGCCCTCCAGGGCGCGCTTGCCAAAGCCGCCGGGGACCAGGATGCCCGAGGCGTCGCCCAGAACCTCGGAGACGTTCTGCTCGTCGAGGCTCTCGCCATCGACCAGCTGGACGTCCACATGGCGATCGTAGAAGACGCCCGCGTGGTGCAGGGCCTCGATAACCGACAGGTAGGCATCGGGCAGCTGCGTATACTTGCCCACGACGGCGATCTTCACCTTGTCGGCGTGCTGGTTGGCATGGTTCTGCTTGCGCAGGAACTCGTTCCACTCACTCATGTCGCGCTCACGCGGATCGAGACCCAGACGCTCGCAAATGCGCAGGTCAAAGTCCTGCTCGGCGAGTAGCTGCGGAACGTCGTAGATGCTCGCGCAGTCCTCATTGGTAAAGACGCAGTCGGTGTCGACGTCGCAGAAGCTTGCGATCTTGCCGCGGATGGCATCGTCGATATGGTGGTCGGAACGCAGAACGATAATATCGGGCTGGATACCAAAGCTGCGGAGCTCCTTGACGGAGTGTTGCGTCGGCTTGGTCTTGACCTCGTGGGCGGCGGCGATATAGGGAACGAGCGACACGTGGATGTAGCAGACGTTCTCGGGGCCGGCCTCCTTGCGGTACTGGCGAATGGCCTCGACAAACGGCTGCGATTCAATGTCGCCGATGGTGCCACCCAACTCAGTGATGACCACATCGGAGCCGGTCTGCTCCTCAATACGACGGAACTTATCCTTAATGGCGTTCGTGACGTGCGGAATCACCTGCACGGTGCCGCCCAAAAAGTCACCGCGACGTTCACGGGCGATCAGGCTCTTATAGATGGCACCAGTCGTAAAGTTGGAATCACGGGTCAGGTTCTCATCAATAAAGCGCTCGTAATGACCCAAGTCCAGGTCGGACTCGTAACCATCCTCGGTAACGAAGACCTCACCATGCTGGAACGGGCTCATGGTACCGGGGTCGACGTTCAGATACGGGTCGGCCTTCTGCATCGTTACTTTGTAGCCACGCGACTTGAGCAGACGGCCCAGCGAGGCCGCGGTGATACCCTTGCCCAGGGACGAAACCACGCCGCCGGTTACGAACACATGCTTGGTCATATTGAGTTACCTGCGCTTCCCGTAGAAGTTGTTTATCCACATCTTACGGGTCTTCATTGTAATACTCGCGCCGCGGACCGTTCGCAATTTTTCTCGCGTGCGATTGCATTTCTCAATCTTGAAACAAAACGCCGCCCGGTTTCCCAGGCGGCGTCGCTATGGCAAGGGTTACATGCTGCTATCGATCAGCAACCTCGTCCTCAAGCATTTCCTGAACGAGCATGCCGGTACGGACGCCCTCAAGATACCACTCGCCACGTTCGGTGAGGCAAATGCCATTTGCAAGCTGACCGCCGTCGTCGCTATAACGCGAGACGACATCAATCATGCCTTCGGAATCCAAGCGATCGATTGCGGCGCGGGCACGATACGGCGAAACCCCCACGCGCTCGGCAAGCGTTTTGCGCGAGAAACCATACGGCCCGCCATTGTCTTCGGTTTGCTGGGCGATCTCCATCAACACCAGCACCTCGACACGCTTCATATCGTTGACACTCGCACGACCCTTGCCCGCCATAGCAGCCTCCTCAAACCGAGCACGAGCATCTAACGCGCCGTGCGCGACCGACACACCTCACGATGGCAGGTAATATCCATCATGCGGCATCCCGCTAAGGATGAAACAGTTATGGTTATTGTATACCGCTCAAATTGTTTCTAGGCAGGTAAACGGCTATTTTTCGCCGAAATAGGCGCTTTATTGATCAAAAAACCGTACCGGGCGCTAACCCGATACGGCCAAAATGCAATGCAATTACCGCGGTGCTTCAAACTTAGCGATGGAAGAAACCGCGGCGCTCAAACTTGGGCTCGCAGCACACGTTGATACCCAGTTTGCGCAGTACCGTCTCGTCCGTCGGCGAGATGATCACGCTAAAGAAGGCATCGCAACCGCGCAACTGCTCCAGGCCCAAAAGGACGCGAGCGGCCGTCTCACTCGTGGCCGAGGTGATCGACAGCGCCATAAGCGTCTCGTCGGTGTGGAGGCGCGGGTTTTTACTTCCCAGGAAATGCGTCTTGAGCTTGCTGATGGGCTCGATCGCCTCATCGCTAATGACCTCGAGCTCAAGGTCGACGCCCGAGACATGCTTGAGGGCGTTCATAATGAGCGAACTTGCGGCGCCCAGGCGCGTGGAGGTCTTACCGGTCACCACGGAGCCATCGGGCATGACCATGGCACCCACGGGACCACCCGTCAGCTGCTCCCTGGTGAGGGCCGCCGAGCGCGCCGGTGAGTAGTTCTTATCGATGCCGGCTTTCTTCATAATAATCTTGAGACGGTCGACTTGCTCATCGCCCACGCCGGTACGGCGCACATTTTCGACCGCGGTAAAGTAGCGGCGGACGATCTCCATCTTGGAAGCGTCGCGGCAGGCATCGTCATCGGTGATGGCAAAGCCGACCATATTGACGCCCATGTCCGTAGGGCTCTGGTAGGGGCTCTTGCCCAGGATCTTTTCCATCAGGGCACGGACTACCGGGAAGGCCTCGACGTCACGGTTGTAGTTGACCGTGGTCTTGTTGTAGGCCTCAAGGTGGAACGAATCGATGATATTGGCGTCGTCGAGGTCAGCCGTGGCGGCCTCGTAGGCAATATTGACCGGATGCGTCAGAGGAAGATTCCAGACCGGGAAGGTCTCAAACTTGGCATAGCCGGCGGCGGTACCGTGCTTATGCTCGTGATACAGCTGCGAGAGGCAAGTGGCGAGCTTGCCCGAGCCGGGGCCGGGTGCCGTCACGACAACGAGCGGACGCGTGGTCTCGACAAACTCGTTCTTGCCGTAGCCATCGTCGGACACGATCAGATCGACATCGTGCGGATACCCCTCGATGGGATAGTGCAGCTTGGCGGGAATACCGAGCGCGTTCAAGCGGTTGCGGAACACATCGGCAGCAGGCTGGCCGGCGTACTGGGTGATAACCACAGCCGCGACGGCAAAGCCGTTGCCGCGGAACAGGTCAACCAGGCGCAGCACATCCTCGTCATAGGTAATGCCAAGGTCACCACGAGCCTTGTTTTTCTCGATGTGGTTCGCGTTGATCGCGATGATAACCTCGACATCGTCGGCGATGCTCTTGAGCATGCGGAACTTGCTGTCCGGTTCAAAACCCGGCAGCACTCGGCTCGCATGATAGTCATCGAACAGCTTACCGCCAAACTCCAAATAGAGCTTGCCACCAAACTGCGAGATGCGCTCCTTAATATGAGCGGCCTGCAGCTCGATATACTTCGCGTTGTCGAAACCCTGGCGCATGTATGGCTCCCGTCCCGTTTCGTAAATTAAGTTCCTACGCGATTATAACGGAGCCTGCCCTCCCCGATGCCCAGGCCATCAACAGGCACCAACCAAACACGCCCACCGCAACCGCCGGGGACCCGGGGTGGCTCATTTGGAACGGGAAACAAGGCACTCAGCACCAACAATGAAAACGTCGCAGGTTAAGCATAAGCCAGCGAAAGCCCGCCAGAGTAGGCAAAGCGCCCCTGCACCAACAATGGAAAGCGCCGCAGGCAGAGGACGGACAGCGAGCGCCGTCCAGAACGTACAAGTTGGCATGAAAAAGGCAAGGCATAGACCTTTTGGTCATGCCTTGCCTTTTGAATGACAAATTGTCGTTCTGGACGGCGCGCAGCGTCGACTGGTTGCGCGGTTCGTAGAACCGCGCAACATAAGAGCGCCCCCTCCCGCGCACGGAACGGGAGGAGGCTAAAGGTAGGAGTCTACCGGTGGGGTTACCCCACCGGACAGACGATGACCAGGTGATCCTTTACAGGATCGTCATGGTTTCCGTGGGGTACCCAAGGGGTACTTAGAGCATCACGCAAGCGACGGTCAGGATGATGGCGCAGACGACGGAGAGAGCGACGATGAGCTTAAGAGCAAACTTGAGCCAGGTCGTCCACTCGATCTTGGCCAGAGCAAGACCGCCCATGATGGCGCCGGAGGTCGGGGTGAACAGGTTCACGACGCCGATGGCGGCGGAGAAGATCATGACCATGACCTCGGGCGAGAAGCCGAGCTTAACAGCCAGCGGTCCCATGATGGGCATGGAGACAGTGGCCATACCGGAGGTCGAGGGGATCAGGAAGGACAGGCCGAAGTAGACCAGGAAGCTCATCGGAGCGAAGATCACACCGGACAGGCCAGCCAGAGCATTGGCGGCAGCGTCGAGGACGTAGACGTCGAGGCCGGTGCTAGCCATGAGGACGGAGATACCACGGGCGAGGGCGATGACGAGGACAACGGACATCATGTCGGCAGCGCCGGTGATGAAGGTGTTGACGATCTGCTTCTCGGACAGGCCGCCGATAATACCGATCAGGACAGCCATGAGGAAGAACCAGGTGGAAGCCTCGTCGAAGTACCACTGACCAATGGGCAGGCCGGTGATCAGGGCAGACCAGCCCTGAACGATGGCGTTACCGTCAGCGTCATAGACAGCGCCAGCATCGAAGAAGTTGGCGACGCCCTCGTTAAGGTCGGCCAGCGGGATGAAGCCGACGATCATGACGACGAAGGTGAAGGCAAAGGCGATCAGAACACCCTTCTGACGACCGGTGAGCTTGACCTCCTTGTGAACCTCGGAAGCAGCCTTGCCGTGAGCCTCTTCGGCGTCCTTGAGCTCCTGCATCGAAAGGATGGTGGAACCCTTGTCAGCCTTGACCTTCTTGGCATAGCTCATGACGAAGAGGATGGACATAACAGTGGTAACAATCCACAGGACGGCACCGAGGCCGATGATGATGGACTGGTTGACCTCAATGCCAACGCCAGTCAGAGCGTCAACGGCAGCACCGACGGCAAACGGGTTAACCGTGGAGCCGAGGCAGCCGCAGCCAGCGCCGAGCAGGACGGTGGCAGCGCCGACCATGGGGTCGAAGCCAGCAGCCATCATGGTGGCGGCGAGCAGGGCGTAGAAGGGAACGGTCTCCTCGCACATACCATAGGTGGTACCACCGAGGGAGAAGATGAACATCAGCACGGGAATGAGCATGATCTCATTGCCCTTAAGCTTCTGCACCAGAACAGCAATGCCGTTGTCCAGGGCGCCGGTCTCGGTCATCATGCCGAGGAAGCCGCCGAGGATCATAACGAAGAGGCAGACGGGCAGAGCGTCAGCGAAGCCCTTGACCGGGGCGGTGCAGAAATCGCTCAAGCGGGCAGCGGTAACCGCGCCACCGGACGTACCGGAGACGATAACGGTAACAACCGCGACGATTGCCAGCAGAGCAAGAAGAATGGTGAACGATGAAGGCATACCGCGCTTTTTCTTAGCGGTCTCAGTCATAGTTCTCATCCCCCCTTCATAAATCATTTACTGATCTCGCCCTAAGCGGCTCTTCCGTGCCGTGCATGTCGCTCAGTGCGAGATTTTTACCAGACAAAAGCGCTCGGGGTGCGCAGCAATGCACCCCGAGCGAGATGCTAGATGCTCTTACTTGAGCGTAGCGTACATGACAGCCTTGATGGTGTGCATGCGGTTCTCGGCCTCGTCGAAGACCTTGGAAGCGGGGCTCTCGAAGACCTCGTCGGTGACCTCCTGCTCGGTGATGCCGAACTGCTCGCACTTCTCGGCGCCAATCGTGGTGTTGGTGTCGTGGAAGCTGGGCAGGCAGTGCAGGAAGATGGCACCCGGGTTGGCCATAGCCATGACCTCGGAGGTAACGCGATACGGAGTGAGCTGAGCGATGCGCTCGGCCCAGACCTCGTCGGGCTCGCCCATGGAGACCCACACGTCGGTGTAGAGAACGTCGGCACCGGTGACGCCGTCCTTGACGTCGGTGGTCAGCTTGATGGTGCAGCCGTTAGCCTCAGCGATGGGCTTGCAGGCCTCGATGACGTCGTCAGCGGGCATGCACTCCTCGGGGCCGCAGGCCACGAAGTTCATGCCGAGCTTGGAGCAGACGACCATGAGGGAGCGAGCGACGTTGTTCTTGCAGTCGCCCATGAAGACGAGGGTCTTGCCCTTGATGTCGTAGTTGAAGTTCTCCTGGACGGTCAGGATGTCGGCGAGCATCTGGGTGGGGTGCCACTCGGTGGTCAGGCCGTTCCACACAGGCACGCCGGACTTAGCAGCGAGCTCCTCGACGTCGTCCTGGGCAAAGCCACGGAACTCGATGCCATCATACATGCGGCCGAGAACGCGGGCGGTATCCTCGATGGACTCCTTCTTGCCCATCTGCGACGAACCCGGATCGAGGTAGGTGACGCCCATGCCCAGATCCATGCCGCCGACCTCGAAGGCGCAGCGGGTACGAGTGGAGGTCTTCTGGAAGAGCAGAACGATGTTCTTGCCCTCGAGATAGCGGTGCGGAACGCCAGCGCGCTTCATGTCCTTGAAGTTCTTGGAGAGCTTGAGCAGGTACTCGATCTCCTCGGTGGTGAGGTCGAGGAGCTTGAGGAAGCTACGGCCGGAGAGGTTAACACCCATGGTTCGATTCCTTTCGAAGAAATGAATTACGTAAGTATTAGTGTTGCCCGTTTAACGGGCGAAGCCGGTGCGGTTGTAGGGGGACCGCACCGGAAACGGAAAGACTTAGAGGTCCTCGCGCCAGAAGGGCATGCTCATGCAGCGCGGGCCGCCGCGGCCGCGGGAGAGCTCGG
>CAJMMF010000040.1:0-9538 GCA_905214385.1 uncultured bacterium | reverse complement strand
GCTCGTCCCAGGTGCCGCCGACGCCCATCAGGAACACGGCGTCGTAGCCCTCGTCTGCCACGCGGTCGGCGATCTGGGCCATCTTCTTGCCCGCCTCGACGGCCGCCTTGCCGTCAGCGAGGTAGCCCTCCTGGTCGAAGTTCATGATCTCGATCTTCTCGGTCTCCTGCATTGCCGCTCTCCTTTCGGATCGGTGACCTCTCATATCAACTTGAGAGTTTTTAATACCACTTACTGCAATACATCTTATCGTTTTTTAATACCACTATGAGCGGCATCCTCGTGTTTCCGCCGGCGGTAGGTTTGGCGCCGTGAACGGCGCGAGGGCTCGCGTCCAGCAGAGATCGCGATGTCTTAACGAATGAGAAGGGCGACGACCACGGAGGTCGCCGCCCTGTGCCCACTAAAAGCGTCAGATGCGTTGTTAGGCGAGGATGCCCAGATAGACGCCGATCACGCCAACGAGCATGGTGCCCAGGATCAGGAAGGACGGATGGATCTTCTTGCCGAGCAGCCAGTAGTAGATGCCCATGCAGCCCAGGCCGAGCATACCGGGCATGATGCCGTCGAGAACGTCCTGGAGCATGGTGACCTCTTCGCCGGAGCCGAAGGACACGGCGAGGGTTGCCCAGAACATCGAGCAGGTCATGGAACCGACGACCATCATACCGACGATGCCGGCGCCCTTGATGAGCTTGTCCATGATGCCGGACTCGGAGGCGGCGTCGAGCAGGCCGACACCCAGCTCATAGCCCTTCACGATACCCCAGACACGCAGGATGTACTGAGGAACGTTGAAGATCAACAGGAACAGGATCGGGCCGAGCGGGTTGCCCTCGGCGGCCATGGAGACGGCGATGCCGGCGGCGACCACGCGGATGGTCGTCAGGAAGATAGCGTCGCCGACGCCGGACAGCGGGCCCATGAGGGCTGCCTTGACGTCGTTGACGGACTCGGGCGGCAGCTCGCCGGCCTTGATGCGCTCCTCCATGGACATCGCGATACCGCCGACGAACGGGGCGAGGGCGACCGTGATGTTGAAGAATGCGGTGTGACGCTCGAGGGCGGCGGCGTAACCGGCCGGATCGTCGTGCCAGATCTTCTTGAGCATCTTCTTGACCATGAGGCCGAAGGCGAGGCCCATCTGGTTCACGTAGGTCCAAGAGAACTCCATGCCCAGGGCGCCGATGTTCAGCGCGGACTTGACGAGGTCGTCTTTGGTGATGGCGTGCTCGCCGGTCTTGTAGACGCTCTTGCTCTCATTAGAAGTCATCGTCGTCAGCCCCCTCGATCTGCGCAGCGGCAGGCTTGTTGTCAAAGATACCCAGCATAAGAACAGCGATGATGATAGCGATCAGGGAGACGCCGAGCACCGGCACGCCCATGTAGGAGGTCATCAGGAAGCCCAGGAACAGGAAGGGCAGAAGCTCCTTGCGGTAGATGAGGCGCAGCAGCATCGCGAAGCCCATGACCGGCAGGATATTGGCAGCGGCGGCAAAACCGTTCAGCACGAACTCGGGAACCGTGTTGGTGATCCAGGCCACGGCGTCGGAACCGAGGTAGACGGCGAAGAAGATGACCGCGAAGTAGACGGGCGCCACGTAGAGGGCGATGAAGAAGTGCAGGGCGGTGAGCTTGGCGCCGTTGCCCTCGGCGGCGAACTTCGGGACGAAGGACAGCAGCCAGTTGGTGATGGGCTGGAACAGGTTGCTGAGGGCGAGGACCAGCGTGCCAATGGGCATGGCCAGGCCGACGGCGACCTCGGTGTCCAAGCCGAGCAGGATCACGTAGGCGGTGCACAGGACACCGGCGGACGTGGCATCCGGCGGAATATAGGCGCCGATGGAGACGGAGCCCATGAACAGGGCCTCGATGCTGGCGCCCAGGGCGAGACCGGTCTGCAGGTCACCGAGGATGAGACCAAGCAGCGGGCAGACCACGATGGGGCGGAAGGCATACAGCGTGCCGAGCTGGTAATCGAAGAACTTGACGAATACGTAGAATGCGGCACAGATCAATGATTGGACAAGCATGTCGTACCTCCTGTCAGGGCAGACAATACGGGCTCCTTAGAGAAGCGCGAGGGCGTTTTCCTTCTTGTCGTCGGCGAGGGCGCGAATCTCCACCTCGACACCGCGCTCGCCGAGCTCCTTGAGCATCTCGGCCTCCTCGGGCTCGAGGAAGATCTGACGGGAGATCTGCTTGGTGGTGGGGGACTCGAGCGTGTTGCCGAGGTTCAGGCTCTTGATCTGGGGGCACCCATCGATGAGCAGCTTGGCGTCCTCGATCGAACGCACGCAGATGATCATGCGGTACTTGTCGGTCACACCGCTGTTTATGGCCTCGATGGCGTGGGCCATGTCCTTGATCACCAGCTTGCAGCCGGTCGGCTTGCCCATCTTGAGCGTGGTCTTCCACACCGGGTCGTTCGCGACCTTGTCACCGACGCAGAAGATGCAATCGGATCCCAGGCCGTTGACCCAAGACGTCGCGACCTGCCCATGCAGCAGTCGGTGATCGACGCGCGTTAGCAGAATCATGTTCCTCCTCCTTATTCAACGTGAACAGAGTTCTATATGTTTTTGGATGTTTTTCATACCAAAAACAATAATAAGATAGCATGTTTTTAATACCAATCGTCCTCGTTCAGAGCGCATCGGCCAAGTGGTATGAATATCTCGCCGAGCGGTGCATATCGGACGCGAATCAGACGACACGGGGTTCGAAACAACGTTTTACCCTGTCATATGCCCATATGGGCTATTTGCGCACGAGATAGCTCGCGCTCTCCCCCACCGAGACGGACCTGACGAACTCCAACGGCAGCCCATCGGCGTCGTAGCTCACACATGTCAGGCCAAGTGCCGGATCGTTGGCATCCACGCGCAACAGACGCGCATCGCGCGCCTTGAGCTCCTGCGCCTCGAGCTCCTCGACCGCCCAGGCCACGGGATGCCCGCGCAGCTCGTACAGGGCGTACAGGCTGAATATCGACACGTCGACGTTTTCGATGCCCGGAAAGAGCTCGCAGGGTATGAGCGTCCGCTCGATGGTGAAGGGAACGCCGTCGATGCAGTTGAGGCGACGGACGTAGAACAGGTCGCTATCGGGGGCGACACCGAAGAACCGAGCGTAGAACTCGCCCGCCTCGCGCACCGTCGCCTCCAGCACGCGGACACTCGGCGTGCGCTGATAATGGCGATGCGAGTCGCGGAAGCCCCGCGGATTATGCGTGACGGAGCCCTCGAGCCCATGCGTGGCGAACGTGCCCTTCCCTTGGACGCGGACGATGAGCCCCTCCTCTTCCAGTCCGTCGAGGGCGTTGCGGACCGTGACCTTGGTCGTGCCGTATTGCTCCGCGAGCTTGGCCTCCGAGGGGATCGCCGCGCCAGTGGTGTACTCCCCCATGGCGAGGCGCATGTGCAGATCGCGGCGAATATCGAGGTACAGGGGCAGATCAGCCTCATCCGTGACCTCATGCACGGCGTCGGGGCAGACCGTGTCGACATCTTCGATACGGGCCCTCACATCCGGGACCCCCTCGATCGCGCCCCGGTCGGGGACGTGGTAACGTGCGCCCTTCATGCGTCGCCTCCTCTTCGAAACCCTAACTCGCCGCACCCGGTTTACATGACCGTCTTGCACGAAATCCTGAAATGGCTGGGACTATATCGGGTACGGTAGTACTCGATGGGGTTCGTGTCGGACCCCATGCGCGTGCCGAACTCGAGGAAGATCAGGTCACCGGGCTCGATACCCATCAGGCTCGCCTCCCGCTCGGTCGCGCGGGCAACGGTCACGCGAAGCGTCACGTGAACCGCCTCGGCGCCGTACTCGTCCGCAAGCACGCGCGACAGCGAGACGTCCTCGAAATCGAACCTGTCGATGCCGGGGAACCTCGCAAGGGAGAGATACGAGGTCTCGAGCATGGCCGGCGTGCCCCCGATCAGGCGCAGGCGCGCGAGATGGAAGACCGGCCCATCCTCCGGGAGGTACAGATGACTTGCAACGCGCGCGCCGGCGGGGATGATGTCGCGGGTCAGCACGTGGGAGGAGGGCTCACCCCCGATCGATCGCACGATCTCGGAGAAGCCGGACAGGTCATCCAGCTGAACCGTCGGACGGCTCTGGCACAGGTAATTGCCCGAACCCTGGCGCCTCTCGACGACATGGGTCGAGGCAAGGTGCGTGAGAGCGCTGCGCAGCGTCGTGCGCGACACCCCGATCTCGTCGCAAAGCTCCCGCTCGGGCGGGAAGGCATCCCCCGGCCGCATGTCACAGGTGACGATATGGTTCAAGATTCCCTCGACGGCCTTGTCGTAAGACGAGACCTCGACGCGCTTAGCCACGCCGAACACCTTCGATCATCTCGTCGAATGCCGCCTTAACCGTCCCGGCGCTCTCCATCACCTGCCGATACGCCATCGACCCGCGTTTGAGCTCACGGCCCCATAGGGGAATAACCAACTTCTCGGCCGCCGGGTCGCGCAGGGTCACTTCGAGGTAAACGCCCGCGCAGTATGCGCCGCTCTTGTACCTGTTCGCTCGAGCGACCTTGCCCGGGTTCTTGAGGACCTCCCCCAGCATGGCCATACCCTGGGCCTCGCCGACGGCGGGGCCAGCGGTCCCCTCGCACTCGAGCTCCTTAACCACGCATACCGCCACATCGGCCATGGCGTACACATCCGGCTGGGGATTGCCGAGTTTGCGAAGGGACCACGTGCCGTCGGCATCGTTGGCGGTCACTTCGGGGATCCCAAAGGGTGCCGAGGGAAGAAGGATGGTCCTGATGCCGCCATTGTTCGAGATCTCGCTCATACGTCGCTCATCTCATACTCGTAAATTTGAAAAAGGCGACCGAGTAGCCTCGGCCGCCCCCCCCTATACCTTATCGCATCGCGCCCACCTGGGCGCATCTCACGCCCTAGTAGTCGAACTGATGGTAGTAACGACGGTACTTCAGGTTGTGCTTGGTGACGGTCTCGTAGTGACGGGCCATGCGGTCCGTGGCGAGAACCGTGAGGATCCACGGGGAGACGATGACGCGGAAGTCGTCGTCCAGGCCGGGAATGGCGTACTCGGCGGTGTCGATGATGACGTAGTCCTCGTCACCGGTCACACCGGAGCGCAGGAAGGCCTCGACGCGGTTGTCGAGCGCGCGGCACTCGTCCTCGCCCTTGAACAGGAACACGGGGACACCGGGCTCGAGGAGCTCGAGCGTGCCGTGGAAGAAGTCGTGGCTGGTGATGTAGCGGGTGCGCTTCCACTGCATCTCCTCGAGGATGCACATGGAGAACAGGATCGTCTCGCCCCAAAGCGCGCCGGAGCCGATGAACATGGTGTAGGGCGCCAGGCCGTACTTGCGGGCGAACTCCTCGGCCTTGGGCTCGAAGCGCTTGCGCATGTCCAGAAGCTCCGCCCAGACGTTCTCGGTCTGCTCGACGAACAGGTCGAACTTGGGGAAGCAGCCGCGGCGGTTGAGCAGGCGCAGGCCGAAGCAGTCGGCGAGGTAGTAGCCCTTCTCGCAGCCGCCCGAACCATGGTCAGAAGCCATGGCGACGCAGTTCTCGGCGCCGACAGCCTGGCCGATGGGGCCCTCGGGCTTGGTCATGGCGTAGACGCGCACGCCCATGCCCTTCATCTTCTTGACGGCCTCGAGGACCTCGGGGGTAGTGCCGGACTCGGAGGCGGTGAGCACGACGGACTTCTCGGTCATGCGCTTGTGGCCGGAGACGTTCCACTCGGCGGCGTGGATCAGGTAGACCTCGAGGTCGCGGTCGCCGAACTTGTTCATGAGGTACTCGAGCTGCATGAGCTCGTCCCAGGTGCCGCCGACGCCCATCAGGAACACGGCGTCGTAGCCCTCGTCGGCGACCTTGTCGGCGAGCGCGGTCATCTTCTTGCCGGTCTCGTAGAGCGCCTTGCCGTCCTCGAGATAGCCCTCCTGGTCGAAATGCATGATCTCGATCTTCTCGGTTTCCTTCATTTGTCTCTCCTTTCTGGGGTTGTTTCCACATCCCCCATGCCAACGGGCATCAAAACCCGCTTACATTCCGTAACACTCAGCCGCTTTGGCCTTAAGCGCATTGACTGACTCTTCGTAGCCCTCTGCCTTGACCTCCATTTGCTTGGAGACGGCATCGAGATACGGGTGCACGTTCCATGACTTCAGACGCTCGGCGATCATGGCCGCAATCGTCTGGAAGAACACAAGATTGGGAATTGCGCTGAGCAGCGGAGCCACCTGAGGCACCGCAACCTCGTGAGCCCTACCCTTGGGATGGGCCGTGAGCAGCACCGTTTTTGCCGTAACGTTCGATAGCGCATCGGCGATATTCGCAAGACGCTCCGACCCCTGCGGATCGTCGACGATAAACACCAGATAGCCCGGAACGATCTGCATCTCGGGACCGTGGACGAACTCCTCGCCTTCGTGATGCATGGCAGGAATCTTGATGGTCTCGCTCAGCTTGAGCGCTGCCTCCTCGGCAACACCATAGTTGGGGCCGTTGCCGACGACCATGGCGGGCATGTGCTCAGAAAGCTCGAGCATGTGATCTTGGACATATGCCTCGGCGGTCTTGCACATCACGGCATTAGCCTGGATAGCCTCGCGCAGGTCATCAAGACGCTGAGCAACGCCCTTGGCGTCAATCGTTCCGCGCGCCTGACCGCCGCAAATACCAAAGAGCACCAGGTACTCAACGAGAACCTCGACGCCCAGAGTCACAAAGTCCACCGACTCGACGCCCACACCGTAGTCAAGAACGATGTCAGCGTGTTCCTTGATGGGTGCCTCGACGTTTGCCGTGAGCGCAACTGCAGCCATATCGTGTGCGCGCATGTAATCGAGCGCCGCAATCGTATTGGTCGAATAGCCGCTCTGCGAGACGGAAATGTTAAGCGCATGCTGTGGATAGGTGTGTTCAAAATCGACGAAGGCCTCGGGCGTCACAACGGACACCTGCATCTGCAGCGCATCTTGCAGGTAATCGCGGGCGCAATCCGCAGCATGGCGCGACGAACCCGAAGCAACGATGCGCAGCGCGTCAAAAGAACCGGACTGGAAAATATCAACGAGCTGCGCTACCAGCTCAGACGAACGCTCGAGGTTCTCTCCCATACGCACATGGGCAAGCTGAACGTAATCGAGCATCTTCATCGTCTCACCTCGTAACAAATCATTAGTATTTGATACCAATCACAGTTACAGGTTACGGCTTTTTGATACCTCTTTGTCGATTAATTTATCCCCTTCGGCGAACGGTCGATTTTGAGCCATGTAAGGTTGTATATACAGCTGACCCAACGATCAAAACTGGTTAGTTTCCCAGCCGTTATTCACAAAATACCAGCTAGTACGTATAGGTGTAGCCGCCCGTATCGCCACGATTGAAGGACTTTACATACTCGATAGCCTGACCGCTCGCGTCATAGCTCACGCATTCCAAAAGCAAAACAAGATCGCCCTGTTCCAGTCCAAGGAGGCCGGCATCTCGTGCGCCCAGCGCTTCGATATCGAGCTTTTCCTGTGCCATGACTGGCTTTCGGCCCAGCATCTCATAGGTCTCGTACAAACTGAAGACCGACACGTCAATATCTTCGATGGTTGGGAACAGCAGGCAGGGAATCAGCGCCGTCTCAATCGATACGGGGCTACCGTTTATGCAGTTCAGGCGTCGAACGGAATAGAGCAGGTCGTCCTCGGCGATGCCAAACAGGTCGGCGTAATATGGCCCCGCATAACGCTTGGAACGCGCGAGAATACGGACGGACGGCTCGCCGCCCGAAGCACGGACCGATTCACGGAAACCGACCGTGCGTTCAAAAAAAGCAGGTACTTTCTGCGCCACAAAGGCACCTTTTCCCCGAACACGGCGAATCTGCCCGCGCCGAACCAGCTCATCGACAGCGCTTCGGATGGTCAAGCGTGTCGTACCAAATTCCTCGGCGAGGTCTTTTTCGGACGGAATCATGGAACCCGTGGGATATGCACCGCGCTCGATACGTTCCTCGATGCAGCGTCGAATGCGCATATAAACCGGGGTGGCATCTACTGTTTCAGCCATTGTTCACCTGCCACGCTCCTCATGCCGTTCTCTTCGCCGTTATCGGCAAAGCGGAACTTTGTGGGCAAAATCACCGATTTGCAATGCTCCACAAAACGCATGTCCTTATCAAATTCGATCGAGCTCTCATAGAACACCGGCGTTCCCTCTTCTTGCTGGAGCAGCTCGGCCTCTTCGACGTTCAAACGCGAGATGGAGATATGCTCACGTCCATGCTCAACGCGCACGCCACCTTCTTTGAGCAAGACATCGTAAAGGCTCTCACACTCAAAATCGTGCTCGGGAAGCGATGGGCACAGGGACAGGTTAACGTGAGCGGTCTCGATTGACGCCGGCTCGCCCTCAATAAGTCGAACGCGCTGCATGCGGAGCAAGGGAGCGCCTACAGCCACCCCAAGCTTGTCGGCAAGCGCCTCATCCGCCTCGATGGTCCCGGTGGAAACCAGACGAGAAGAGGGGTGCAGGCCGGCAGTCCGCACAGCATCGGAAAAGTTATACGTTTCCTGGAAGATGTTCAGCGGCTTGGGAGGACACACATACGTGCCCGATCCGCGACGGCTCTCGAGCGTTCCACACGAGATAAGCCGCGTGATACCGGCACGCAACGCCGTACGCGAAACGCCAATCTCTTCGCACAGCACGCGCTCGGCCGGCAGGCGATCGCCGCCGGCAAGCTGATGGTGCTGGATATACCAAAGAATTCCCTCAACAGCATGATCTTTGGGGGGAATTGCATAAGATTCGCCTGCCATTGCACAGACTCCTCATTCAGAAACGTATGCCGCCAAAATTAGGCCAGCCCTCCCATGGCATCAAATTCTGCCTTGATCTTCTCGGCGACATTCCGATACGACTTATATAGACTTGAATCGCGTTTGACTTCGTCGGTCATAACGGGAATCTCTAATTTGGAAACCTCGTCTTTTCCCGTCTGAACCGCCACAACAACGCCCATACCAAGACACATATTACGCTTGGCAGCGTTTATTTTCGCCGCCTTGGCAGGATTTGCCAGGATACGCTGGGCAAATTCCTGTTTAGAGACCGCTTCTTCGGCCTCCGGATCGCCCGCCTCGGCCACTTCGCACTGCAACACGTCCGCATAGTCAAAAATCTTCGGCTCGCCGCCGCGCTGATGCACGGCCCACTTGCGGCGCGTGGCGTCCTGGTAGATAGCCGGCAAAAATGTAAACCGCGGCGGGTCCAAAATCGTATCCGTGATGGTAAACACATCGGGATCAAAGGCATCCTGCGGGTTTTTCTTCTTGAACAGCCCCATATCAGCCTCCCGTACTAGCATTAAACAACTCAAGCTGAATATAGCACCAATTTCAAGCCGTCACTTTAGCACATCGGTGCGCGGCGCCTACGGCTCGCCCAGCGGAGAATACGTACGGACGAGGGCCGGGGTGCCTGCTTTGTTTTGAGAAGTGGGCTCCGCGAACTTCTCAAAACAAAGCAGGCACCCC
>CAJMMF010000039.1:0-12579 GCA_905214385.1 uncultured bacterium | reverse complement strand
GAGTTCCGCACGAGCCGGAGAGCACTTAATGTGCTCTCCGTGCGAGCAGGACTGTCCGAGCAGGCGACCAAACCCCGCGCCCCGTCCCGGCGAGCGCTCGGGGACCGGTAGCTTACAGGTGGCTGATGATCAGTTCCATCTTGCCTTCGAGGTCGATGGAGCTGACGGTGCTCGGGGCTAGCAGGTGGCTTCCCTTGTGGACGGGGTCGCCGCAGACGGTGCCTTCGCCGTCGATGACCGACAGACACATGAAGGGCCAGTGCTGCTCCAAGGTCTTGCTGCCGTTGACGCGCACGCGATCGACGGTGTAGCAGGGGTTGGACTCGAGTTCGGTCACGCCGTCGACTTCGGGCGCGGTCACGGTGCCGTCGGTCGGGGCCTGAGAATCAAAGTCGATGCAGTCGAGACTCTGCTCAATGTGCAGGGGACGCAGTTTGCCGTCGGTGCCGGGACGGTCGTAGTCGTACAGGCGATACGTCACGTCGCTCGACTGCTGCGTCTCCAAAATGAGCGTGCCGGTCTTGATGGCGTGGACGGTACCGGAATCAATCTGGAAAAAGTCGCCCTTGTGGATCGGCAGCACGTTGAGCATGTCGTCCCAGCGGCCGTCCTCGATCATACGCGCGGCCTCGGCGCGGTCGTGCGCGCGCTGTCCGACGATGATCGTGGCGCCGGGCTCGCAGTCCAGTACATACCAGCACTCGGTTTTGCCCAGGCTGCCGTTCTCGTGCTCGGCGGCGTACTCGTCATTGGGATGGATCTGGATCGAAAGGTCGTCCTTGGCGTCTAGAATCTTAATGAGCAGCGGGAACTCCTTGCCCTCGCAGTTACCAAAGAGCTCGCGGTGCTCGGCCCACAGCCACGAAAGCGTGTGACCGGCGTACGGGCCCTCCGCGATCTGGCAGTCGCCGTTGGGGTGGGCCGAGATAGCCCAACACTCACCGATGGGACCCTCGGGAATGTCGTAACCAAATACGGTCTCCAGCTGGCGGCCGCCCCAGATCTTCTCGTGGAAGATCGGCGTGAGTTTAATCAAATCGGACATGTGCATACTCCCATAAGGTTGTGCGGGTGCCGCGTAAGACAGCTCAAAACGAGCACCCACCGGATTACAAAACTAGGCCAGCGTTACGTTGTGCAGCTCAAAGCGGTCGCCTACGTTGTGCGAGACAGAATATTCAAACGCGGTGCCGCTATCCAAGAAGCCAATCTGGTTGAGTTCGAGCAGGGGAGAGCCGGGTTTGGTGTCCAGGCGCTCGGCCTCTTCCTCGGTTGCCGCCACGGCACGGATGGTGCGGTGGAAGCTCGAAATCTTCAGCCCGCATTGCTCGCGGATAAAGCTATAGACCGATCCGTACAGGTCCTTCTTTTTAAGGCCCGGTATCAGCTCGAGAGGCATGTAGGTGTACTCGATGACGATGGGCTTCTCGTCGACCTGGCGCACGCGCACGATGTGATAGGCAAAGTCGTCCTCGGCAATTCCCAGCTGGGCAGCGACGTCTGCTGGCGGATTGACAATCGAGAAATCGTAGACCACCGAGGTCACCTTCTCCCCGCGGTGCTCATACGAAAAGCCCTGGGAGCGATCGTTCTTGCCCTGGAAAAACGCCTGGCCGGGAAGCCCCGCCGTGTCCTTAACGTAGGTGCCCGATCCGCGCCGGCTGGTAACAAGACCTTCATCGGTAATCTGCTCAATAGCTCGTTTGACGGTGATTTTGGAAACGCTATAGAGCTCGCAGAACTCAACGACGGTGGGCAGCTTGTCGCCCGGCTTTAGAGCGCCGTCCTCGATGCTTCGACGGATATCTGCAGCTATTGCCTCGTATTTGGGAATCATGGAACCTCCTTTCCGGCTTGATTGAGTACAAACGAAAGGATAGTCCACGCCTAAGCATCCCTATTGCGTTTTTGAAAAGTTCGAGAAAGATATAATCAAAAAACGCTTTTCTATATCAACTAGAGCGCTCTAAATGAATATGCATTCGAATAATGTGGTATTGAGCAAATTGATCGGCTCGAAGATGGGGTTGGGCCGTTTTGCCGCCCAGCGAACCGAATCTCATGCCTTGCGTTTTCCCAGATAAAACCTGCCAAAACAAACCTGTCCCTTTTTGGTAGGTTTTTGCCTGGGGAGCGGTACCATACAGGCAATGTTTAAACGAGAAAGGTGGGCTCCCATGGAACCTAAGCAGTACTACATCGGCATCGACGTTGGCGGCACTTCGGTTAAGGAAGGCCTGTTCGACGAGGACGGCAACCTGCTTGCCAAGGCCAGCGTGCCCACGCCTCCTATCGTTGACGCCGCGGGCTTTGCCGCGGTGACCGAGGCTATCGACCAGGTGGTTGCCAAGGCGCAGATTCCGCGCGCCTTTGTGGCGGGCATTGGTCTGGCCGTTCCGTGCCCCATCCCGGCTTCGGGCGATGCCAAGGTCAAGGCCAACATTGCTATCAACCTGCCTGAACTGAGGATTGCCATCCAGGAGCACTGCCCCGACGCGGTCGTTAAGTACGAAAACGATGCCAACGCCGCTGCTATGGGCGAGGCCTGGCTCGGCTCTGCCAAGGGCGTACAGAACGTGGTGATGGTCACCATCGGTACCGGCGTGGGCGGTGGCGTTATCGTTAACGGCGACGTGGTATCGGGCGTTGTGGGTGCCGGCGGCGAGATTGGCCACATGTGCCTGAACCCCGAAGAGGAGCGCACCTGCGGCTGCGGCGGCCATGGCCACCTGGAGCAGTATTCCAGCGCCACCGGTGTGGTGAGCAACTACCTTGCCGAGTGCGAGAAAGCGGGCGTCGAGCCCATCGAGCTCACCGGCCCCTCCGATTCCAAGGACGTGTTCCAAGCCTGCCGCGAGGGCGACAAGCTTGCGCTGGCCGCGGCCGATACCATGGCCGACTATCTCGGTCGCGCCCTGGCGCTCATTGCCAACGTGGTCGATCCCGAGATGTTCCTCATCGGCGGCGGCGCATCCGCCTCGGCCGACGTCTACCTCGACAAGGTCCGCGAGCACTTTAAGCAGTACGCGCTTTCTGCCTCGCGCGAGACGCCCGTCAGGGTCGCCTCGCTCGGCAACGACGCCGGCATCATCGGTGCCGCCTACGTAGCCCTGCGCGCCGCCGGTAAATAGCTGGTGCGGGGGCAGGTGGTGAAAGGGGGACAGGCTTCGTCCCTGACCTCGCCTCAGCGCTTGCCCCAAATTGTGCCGCGACCCTTCCGTCTCATAAAGTTCGGCGTCAGCGTGCTACCATAGCTACGTCCAAGTACACATATCAAGTGGAGGATATCCATGGCAAACGTTCTTGTCTTTGGTCACCAGAACCCCGATAACGACGCCATCATGAGCGCCGTCGTCCTGTCCCAGCTGCTCAACCAGGTTGAGTATGCCGGCAACACCTACGAGGCCTGCGCCCTTGGTCAGCTTCCGGCCGAGTCCGCCAAGCTGCTTGCCGACGCCGGCATTGCCGAGCCCCGCGTGATCGAGTCCGTCGAGGCCGGCCAGCTCGTCGTCCTCACCGACCACAACGAGTCCGCCCAGTCTGTCGCCGGCCTTAAGGACGCCACGGTCTTTGGCGTCGTCGATCATCACCGCATCGGCGATTTCGAGACCGCCGGCCCGCTGCACTACATCTGCCTGCCCTGGGGTTCCAGCTGCACCATCGTCACCAAGCTCGCTGGCGTGCTCGGCGTTGAGCTTTCCGACGTCCAGGCTAAGCTGCTGCTCTCGGCCATGATGACCGATACGCTCATGCTCAAGAGCCCCACCACCACCGATGTCGACCGCGCCGTCGCCGCCAAGCTCGGCGAGCAGGTGGGCGTCGACCCGGTCAAGTTTGGCATGGAGGTCTTCCTCACCCGTCCGTCCGGCTCCTTCACCGCAGCCGAGATGGTCGGCAACGACATCAAGATGTTCGAGCCCGCCGGCAAGAAGCTGCTCATCGGCCAGTACGAGACCGTCGACAAGAGTCGTGCTCTCGGCATGATCGACGAGATTCGCGAGGCCATGCGTGCCTACGCCGCCGAGAAGGGTGCCGATGGCATTGTCCTGTGCATCACCGACATCATGGAGGAGGGCTCGCAGGTCCTGCTCGAGGGCGAGACCGAGGCCGCTCAGAAGGGCCTGGGCATTGCCGACGAGCACGACGGCGTCTGGATGCCGGGTGTCCTCTCCCGTAAGAAGCAGGTCGCTGCCCCCATCATGGCCGCCTGCTAGGTTTAGTTGACCGAACGCCACGACCGGATCGCGGACGCCCCGCGCTCCGGTCGTTTTTTGTGCACGGCGCTGCGTCGTCTCTTGGGCAGGCGCGCCCGTGCCGTTGAGCAAATAATGTTCAACCTGTGGTTCCGCTTTTCGGCCACGCCTGCGTGCTTGTCGTGCAGGGTAGGCTAGATGCAAGCGTAATACGATAGAGCGCGGCGCCGCCACTTGGGCGGGCCGTGCTTTTTTAAGACGGGAACTTTCCCGTGAAAGGAGCCGCCCATGGCAGCAACTGAGCAGCTGTTCAACGTTCGTGAGCGCAAGCGCTTTGAACGTCACGACATTTGGGAGCGCATTGCCGAGAACGGCACCATTTCTGCCGCCGTCATGGTGATCGCCGCTATCGCCGCCGTCATCTGCGCCAATACCGATGCCTACGAGGCCATCCATCACTTTTTGGAGACCCCGCTGTATATGGGTCTGGGCAACCTTACGGCTGGTCTCACCGTTGAGCTTTTCGTCAACGACTTCCTCATGGCGATTTTCTTTTTGTTGGTGGGCATTGAGCTTAAGTACGAGATGACGGTCGGCGAGCTCAAGAATCCGCGTCAGGCCATGCTTCCCATGCTGGCGGCCGTGGGCGGTGTCGTCGTTCCCGCCTGCATCTACCTGATCTTTAACCATGCCGGTGCCCGTAACGGTTGGGCCATCCCCATGGCAACCGATATTGCCTTTGCGCTGGGCGTGCTGTCGCTTTTGGGCAATCGCGTGCCCAACGGCGTGCGCGTGTTCTTCTCGACGCTCGCCATCGCCGACGACCTGATCTCCATCGCCGCCATCGCCATTTTCTACGGTCAGAGCCCCAATCCGTTTTGGTTGGGCGCCGCCGCGCTTGTGACCTGCGCGCTCGTGTGGCTCAACAAGACGCAGCATTACCGCCTTGTCCCGTATTCGGTACTGGGGCTGCTGCTGTGGTTCTGCATGTTCAAGAGCGGCGTGCACGCTACGCTTGCTGGCGTCATCTTGGCCTTTACCATCCCGGCCAAGTGTGGCGTCAAGCTCGATAGCCTCACCGATTGGCTGGGCGAGTGCCTGCCGCTGCTCGATGACCGCTACGATGATGAGGCACACATCCTGGGCCAGCATGACTTTACCGTCTCGACAACCAAGGTCGAGCGCGTCATGCACCGCGTGACCCCGCCGCTTATCCGCATGGAGCGTCTGATCTCCACGCCGGTCAACTTTGTGATCCTGCCGATCTTTGCGTTCGTAAACGCTCAGGTTCGCTTAGTGGGCGTGGACATGAGCACGCTGCTCACCGATCCGGTGACGCTCGGCGTGTACTTTGGCATGCTGCTGGGCAAGCCGATCGGCATCTTTGGTATGACGTTTGCCCTGGTTAAGCTTAAGGCCTGCGAGCTGCCGCACAATGTCAACTGGCACATGATTGCCGGCGTGGGCATTCTGGGCGGTATCGGCTTTACCATGTCGATTCTCATCAGCGGCCTTGCCTTCCCGACGGCCCAGTTTGAGGTTCTTGCAGCCAAGGCCGCTATTCTCGCCGGTTCGGTCACCGCAGCCGTGCTTGGCATGATCTACATGAGTGTGATCTGCAAGCACCCCGCGACCAAGGACGAGTAAGAGCGCGAAAACCGGCTCCAGAACCGATTCGGGCGCGTTCAAAATGCGGATTCGGGCGGTGCTTGCCGCCTGCCAGACACGCCAGTGGTCAAAAAACGCCGTTTGTGAGTACTGTCACAAACGGCGTATCATTTTAGGTGCGGAAAATAATGAACAAAGTTATAAGAACTGTAAGTTAATGAGTGACCATCGACTTCCAATTTGGCGCTAGCTGACGGTGATTAGGAAGTTTCAAGTCGAGTTTTGCCGATTTCGACCAAGAATCGCTGCTACTAAAAAGGTAACAGTACTCATATTTGCCCTTTTTTGGCCACAAGCCCTAAAACAAGCCTCGCCAAGGTCGGGAAGCGGGCCAAATCGCCGGCCTCGAGGCTTATTCCACCGTTCCGTAGACGGCGCCCCAGCCGTGGGCAGCCAAGGCGGAGTTGAGCTGGTCGCACAGCGACCGGCGATCGTAGCAGCCGGGCGGCAAAAGGTTCACGATTTCCATGAGGTCGGGTGCCAAGTCGACGATTTCGGCCTGCACGATTAGGTCAAGCCGGTCGATGGCGTGGCGGTCGTAAAACAGTCCGTCGACCAGGCGCTGCAGGTCACCGAATTCCTCGGCCTGGAACAATCCGTACTCCATAGTGCCTCCTTGGGCGCCCCACGCCGGCATGCGCGGCGATTCGTAATTTATTGCGATGGACTTAATCTATCACGGCTTCATAACGTTGCGGCGGTGGCGGTCTATACTTAGACGAACTGCAACGTCCCGCTTCGCGAAAGGTCGCACCCATGCAGACGATCTACCAGAAGATGGAAACCACCGAACTCGATGCCGCCATCGAGGCGCTCAAGGCCGAGGTCGCCGAGGTCAAGGCCAAGGGTCTGGCGCTCGATATGGCCCGCGGCAAGCCGTCGCCCTCCCAGGTGGACATCTCGCGCCCCATGCTCGATATCCTCAACGCCGATGCCGATCTGCACGACGGCAGCGTCGACTGCTCCAACTACGGCTGCTTCGAGGGTATTCCTTCGGCACGCAAGTTGGCAGGGGAGTTCCTGGGCTGCCCCGCCGAGCAGACGCTCGTGCTGGGTTCGTCGAGCCTTTTGATCGAGCATGACATCGCCGGCATGTTCTGGCGCTGTGGCTCGTGCGGCAGCGAGCCCTGGGACGCCTACGAGGCCGCGCACGACGGCAAGAAGGTCAAGTTCCTGTGCCCCGTTCCCGGCTACGATCGCCACTTTGGCATCACCGCCGACTTGGGCATCGAGAACGTCCCCGTCGCGATGACCGACAACGGCCCCGACATGGCCGAGGTTGAGCGCCTGGTTGCCACCGACGACTCCATCAAGGGCATCTGGTGCGTGCCCAAGTATTCCAACCCCACGGGCATCACCTTTAGCGAGGACACCGTGCGTCGCCTGGTCGAGATGCCCACGGCCGCGCCCGATTTCCGCATCTTCTGGGACAACGCCTACTGCGTGCACGACCTGTACGACGAGACCGACGAGCTCGCCAACATCTTCGATCTTGCCCGCGCGGCGGGCACCGAGGACCGCGTGGTGGCCTTTGCCTCGACGTCCAAGATCACCTTCCCGGGTGCCGGCATCGGCTTTATCGGTGCGAGCCCCGCGGTCATCGCCGAGTTCTCCAAGCGCCTGAAGGCTGGTCTTATTAGCGCCGACAAGCTCAACCAGCTGCGTCACGTGCGCTTCCTTCCCACCATCGAGGCGGTCAAGAAGCACATGAAAAAGCATGCCGAGTTCCTGCGCCCGCGCTTTGAGGCCGTTGAGCGCAAGCTCACCGAGGGCCTGGGCGACACGGGTTGCGCCACCTGGACGCATCCACGCGGCGGCTACTTTGTGAGCTTCGATGGTCCCGAGGGCTCGGCCCAAAAGGTCGCCGCGCTCTGCGCCGACTTGGGCGTCAAGCTCACGCCGGCTGGTGCCACCTGGCCTTATGGCAAGGATCCGCGCGACACCAACATCCGCATCGCGCCGAGCTATCCCACGGTCGAGGACCTGGAGGCTGCGCTCGATGTGCTGGTGCTGGCTGTCAAGCTCGTCGCTGCCGAGCTTGCGCGTGCCGAGCGCGCCTAACGCGTAGGGCCCCGCAAGTCCGCGCCTAGTACTATCCGCACTTTCGATACGTAAAGGAGCGTATACATGGATTTGGGTATTTCAACCAACCCCACGCCAGAGCTCTACACCATTAAGGTAACCGGCGAGATCGATATCTCTAACGCCGATAGCCTGCGCAATGCCATCGACCTGGCGCTTGAGCAGCCCACCGAGGCCGTTGAGCTCGATTTTGCCCAGGTGAGCTACATCGATTCGACGGGCATTGGCGTGCTCGTGGGCGCCGCGCACCACGCGGTCGACCACGGCAAGCGCTTTAGCTGCATCAATGTGCAGCCCCCGGTGATGCGCGTGGTTCAGCTGTTGGGTGTCGACCAGGAGATTTCGATCACCGCTGCATAATCTTTGCCCCCAAAAGGGCGTGCCGTTTGGCATATGTTTGTGATGCGCTCGGACGTTTTGGCGTCCGGGCGCTATACTTGACCGAATGAATAGACGAGTTCCGGCCGAATGGCGCGGTGCGGGCTCGACTCACATCGAGCCTTGGAGGTATGTGTGTTTGGTATTGGAGAGGGTGAGCTCGCGATCATCGTGGTCTTCGGCTTTTTGCTGTTTGGCCCGGATAAGCTCCCACAGATGGGCCGCACGATCGGCCGTGCCATCCGTCAGTTCCGCGAGACGCAGGAAAAGATGACGGCCGTTGTTCAGTCCGAGATAATCGATCCGGTGAGCGAGGCCGCGTCGGCCCCGGTCAAGCCCAAGAAGGCTGCTACGACCGACGACGATTCCGATGCGGACGAGGATGCCACCGAGACGGCAGCGCCCGCCAAGAAGGAGACCTTTGCCGAGCGTCGCGCCCGTCTTGCTGCCGAGAAGGCCGCAAGCGAGGGTGCTGCTGAGGGCGAGGGTGCTGCTGAGGAGTCCGAGGCCGAGAGCGCCGAGCCTGCCGCTGCCGCCAAGCCTGTCGTCGAGCCCGAGCCTGCTGCAGAGCCGGAGCCCGAGCCCGAGCCGGCAGAGCCCACGACGGCTGACCTCTACGCCCGTCGTCCCCGCAAGCGCAAGGCCGTCGTCGACCAGCTCGCTCGCGAGCTCGAGGCCGAGGACGACGCCGCTGCCGCCGACGCCCCGAAGGGAGGCGATGAGTAATGCCTATCGGACCTGCGCGCATGCCGCTCTTCGATCACCTGGGCGAGCTCCGTCGCCGCCTGACCATCGTGGTCGTGTCGGTGTTTGCCGCCGCCATCGTGCTGTACTTTGCCACGCCCGTGGTGCTCGATATCCTCGAGGATCCCATCCGCTCGTTTGTGCCGGACGGTAAGTTCTACATCACCACCACGCTCGGCGGTTTTGGCCTGCGCTTCTCGCTGGCCATCAAGATGGCCGTGGTCATGTGCACGCCCATGATCATCTGGCAGATTCTGGCATTTTTCCTGCCGGCACTGCGCCCCAACGAGCGCAAATGGGTCGTACCCACGGTGCTCGCCTCGACGGTGCTGTTCTTCCTGGGCGCCATCTTCTGCTACTTCATCATTATCCCGGCGGGCTTTGAGTGGCTCATCGGCGAGACTTCGGCCGTCGCCACGGCGCTGCCCGACCTGGAGAACTACGTCAACATGGAGCTGCTCTTTATGATCGGCTTTGGTGTGGCGTTTGAGCTGCCGCTCATCATCTTCTATCTGTCCGTCTTCCACATCGTGTCCTACGCTGCTTTCCGCAGTGCCTGGCGTTATGTATACGTTGGCCTGCTTGTGGGCTCGGCTGTGATTACGCCCGACGGCTCGCCCGTAACGCTGGGCCTCATGTATGGCGCCCTGCTCTCGCTCTACGAGGTTTCGCTCGCCATCGCCCGCGTGGTCATTACCGCGCGCGAGGGCAAGGAGGGCTTGTTTGTGAGCCGTCTGGACCTGTTCTCGGACGATGAGGACGACGAGGAGTAAATCGGTATGCACGAGGTTGGCATTGTCAACGGCATACTCGATACAGTGATTCGCGCGGCGCGTGGGGCGGGGGCCTCGCGCGCCGTTTTGGTAACGCTGCGTATCGGGGATATGACCGAGGTCGTGCGCGAGGCGCTTGACTTTGCGTGGGAGACGTTTCGCGACGAGGACCCGCTCACGCGCGGCTGCGAGCTTGCCGTGGAGGAAGTCCATCCACAAAGCGAGTGTCTGGACTGCGGTGAGGTCTTTGAGCACGACCGTTTCCATTGCCGTTGTCCCCAATGTGGCGGTGCCAACGTGCGTCTGCTGCATGGCCGCGAACTCGACATTGCAAGTATCGAGATCGAGACCCCCGACGATTAGCACGCTCGCCATCTAGCGATGGGGTATAAAAGGGCCAAAGTAAGGAGCGCTAAGTATGGCCGAGAAAACGATTGATATCGCGTCGCCGATTCTGTCGCGCAACGAGCGCCTGGCAGATCAGCTGCGTCAGCGGTTTGAGCAGACGAACACCTACGTGATCAATGTGCTGTCGAGCCCTGGCTCGGGTAAGACCACCACGATTCTGGGCACCAACGAGCGCCTGCGTGACAAAGCCAGCCTGCGCTGTGCCGTTATCGAGGGCGATATCGCCTCGGACGTCGACGCCATCACCATGAAGGAAGCCGGCATGCCCGCCATCCAGATCAACACGGGCGGCCTGTGCCACCTCGAGGGCAACATGATCATGGAGGCCGTCGACGCCTTCGACCAGGCCGTCGGTCTGGAGAACATCGACGTCATCTTTATCGAAAATGTGGGTAACCTGGTCTGCCCGGTCGACTTTGACCTGGGCGAGAACCTGTCCATCATGATCCTCTCGGTGCCCGAGGGCGACGACAAGCCCATCAAGTACCCGGGCATCTTCCAGCACGCCGGCGCGCAGCTGCTCAATAAGGTCGACGTGGCCCCGGCTTTCGATTTTGACATGGATAGGTATACTAAGACACTCGATGACCTCAATCCGCAGGCGCCGCGGTTTGCCGTGAGCGCGCGCAAGGGCGAGGGCATGGATGCCTGGTGCGATTGGCTCATCGGGCAGATCGAGCAAGCAAGGGCGTAAATCGGCCGCCATACGGGCGGGCGTAGCCGCAGAGACACGAGATAGGAGCCTCTTTTGAAGCTCATCATCGCAGAGAAAAACGACGCCGCGCGTCAGATTGCCGAGCGTCTGTCCACGGGCAAACCCAAAAAGGACAAGGTGTACAACACCGCCATCTACCGTTTTGAGTGGAAGGGCGAGGAGTGCGTGACCATCGGCCTGGCCGGTCACATCCTTGCGCCCGATTTTTGCGACAGCGTGCTGTTCGATAAAAAGCTGGGCTGGTATTCGGTTACCGAGGACGGTGAGATGCTACCGGCCGACATGCCCGATGGCCTGGCACGCCCGCCCTACGACACCAAGCGCAAGCCGTTTCTTGCCGACGGCATCTCCATCAAGGGCTGGAAGCTCGAGAGTCTGCCGTATCTCACCTGGGCACCCGTCATTAAGCTGCCGGCCGAGAAGGAACTCATCCGCTCGCTCAAGAACCTCGCCAAAAAGTCCGACAGTGTCATCATCGCCACGGACTTCGATCGCGAGGGCGAGCTGATCGGTTCGGACGCCCTCAACAAGGTGCGCGAGGTGGCGCCCGACTTGCCGGTCGCCCGCGCCCAGTATTCTTCGTTTACCAAGGCCGAGATCACGCAGGCCTTCGATAACCTTGTCTCGCTCGACCAGAACCTGGCCGACGCCGGCGAGAGCCGTCAGCACATCGACCTCATTTGGGGTGCGGTGCTCACGCGCTACCTGACGCTCGCCAAGTTTGGCGGCTTTGGCAACGTGCGTTCCGCCGGCCGCGTGCAGACGCCGACGCTTGCCCTGGTGGTCGAGCGCGAGCGCGAGCGCATGGCGTTTGTGCCCGAGGACTATTGGCAGATTCGCGGCATGGGCGCCGCGCAAGGCGCTGCCGAGGACGATCGCTTTAAGATCGCGCACAAGACGGCGCGCTTTACCGACAAGGATGCTGCTGAGACGGCGTACGGTCACGTTGACGGCGCTACGACGGCAACCGTCGCCGCGGTGACCAAGCGCTCGCGTAAGCAGCAGCCGCCCACGCCGTTTGCGACGACCTCGCTGCAGGCTGCCGCCGCGGCCGAGGGCATCTCACCTGCGCGTACCATGCGCATCGCCGAGTCCCTCTACATGGCCGGTCTCATCAGCTACCCGCGTGTCGACAACACCGTGTATCCCGCGACGCTCGATCTGGGCGCCGTGGTGAGCGACCTGGCAAAGATCAACCCGGCGCTGGCGCCCGTGTGCAAAAAGGTGCTCGCCGGCCCCATGAAGCCCACGCGCGGCAAGGTCGAGACCACCGACCACCCGCCTATCTACCCCACGGGCGAGGGCGATCCGTCCACGCTCGATGGCGGCCAGCGCAAGCTCTACGACCTCATCGCCCGTCGCTTCCTGGCGACGCTCATGGGTCCCGCGACTATCGAGAACACCAAGCTCGAGCTCGATGTGAACGGTGAGCCGTTCGTGGCCTCGGGCGACGTGCTCGTGACCCCGGGTTTCCGCGAGGCGTACCCGTACGGTCTTAAGCGCGATGAGCAGATGCCGCCGCTTGAGCAGGGCGACACGGTCGACGTGTTCGACATTAAGCTTGAGGCCAAGCAGACCGAGCCGCCCGCGCGCTACAGCCAGGGCAAGCTCGTGCAGG
>CAJMMF010000038.1:0-13346 GCA_905214385.1 uncultured bacterium | reverse complement strand
GACCTGCAGGTCGTCATGAACCGCGAGGCGCTCGACAACTACGACGAGATCGCCCATCAAAACGTCTCGGCCGCCCTCATCTGCACCGGCACCGTCAAGCTGACCCCCGATGCGCCCCAGCCCTTCGAGCTTTCTGCCGCCTCCATCGAGGTCGAGGGCACGAGTGCCCCGGATTACCCGCTGCAGAAGAAGCGCGCAACCGTCGAGTTCCTGCGCACCCAGCAGCACCTGCGCCCGCGCACCAACCTGTTCCGCGCCGTGTTCCGCATCCGCTCTGTCGCGGCTGCCGCCATCCACCGCTTCTTCCAGGAGCAGGGCTTTGTCTACGTCAACACCCCCATCATCACCACGAGTGACTGCGAGGGCGCCGGCGAGATGTTCCGCGTGACCACGCTCGACCCCCAAAACCCGCCCCTCACCGAGGCCGGCGAGGTCGACTGGAGTCAGGACTTCTTTGGCAAGCATGCGAGCCTCACCGTTTCCGGCCAGCTCAATGCCGAAAACTTTGCCATGGCCTTTGGCGACGTGTACACCTTTGGCCCCACCTTCCGCGCCGAAAACTCCAACACCACGCGCCATGCCGCCGAGTTTTGGATGATTGAGCCCGAAATGGCCTTCGCCGACCTCAACGACTACATGGACAACGCTGAGGCCATGCTCAAGTACGTCCTTAAGGACGTCATGGCCACCTGCCCCGACGAGCTCAATATGCTCAACAAGTTTGTGGACAAGGGTCTGCTCGAGCGCCTAGACCATGTCGCCAACTCCGACTTTGCCCGCGTCACCTATACCGAGGCCGTCGAAATCCTGGAGCAGGCCGTCGCCGCCGGTCACAAGTTTGACTATCCCGTGAGCTGGGGCATCGACCTGCAAACCGAGCACGAGCGTTTCCTGACCGAGGAGCACTTTAAGCGCCCGACCTTCGTAACCGACTACCCGGCCGAGATCAAGGCTTTCTACATGCGCATGAACGAGGACGGCAAGACCGTCGCCGCCGCCGACTGTCTGGTTCCCGGTATCGGCGAGATTATCGGCGGATCCCAGCGCGAGGAGCGCCTGGATCTGCTCGAGGCCCGCATCAAGGACCTGGGTATGAATCCCGAGCAGTACAAGTACTACCTTGACCTGCGCCGCTACGGTTCCTGCAAGCACGCCGGCTACGGTCTGGGCTTCGAGCGCTTGGTGATGTACCTCACCGGCGTGGGCAACATCCGCGACGTCCTGCCGCACCCGCGCACCGTGGGCAACGCCGACTTCTAATCGCCACAGCGCCACCGAACGCGTTCCAGCGCATCACGCCAGCGCCTCTCGGCAAGCCGAGGGGCGCTTTTTTCAACAGTATCCGTCAAGCTTTTGGCAAGATTTTGGTCAGTTGAGCAGGGCTGTTGAAAACTCGACCCGCCGCTTGCCGACGACTACCGACCGCCCGGAGTGTCCTGCACCCCTGGGAAAGCCCCGCGCCCTAGGCTCCATACCGTCGCCACCCAAAACGGAAAGGACGTGGACGCCATGACCGAAACCGCTGTTGAAACTTACGAGACCACGACGAGGGGCGCCGCCTCGATGGCGGCCTATCGCGCCGTTCGCATCCTGCAATTATTAAGCGAAAACACCGGCGAGGACAAGGCCATGCTTTCCGATGAGTTGATCCGGCGTCTCGCCCATCCCGACGACCCCGCCCGCATGCCCATCTCGGCGGCGCGGCGCAGCATCTACACCGCCATCTCCGCACTTCGCCATGCCGGATACGAAATTGAATACAAGCGCGGCGTGGGGTATCGGCTCTTGACCCGTCCGCTCACCGACGAAGAGATCATCCGGCTCCACGGCATGGTCATGCGCAACCGCTCTACGCCCATCGCCATTCGAAAAAGCATGGCGCAGCACCTGGTCGCCATGGCGAGTGCCGACGTTCGCGGCTACCTCGATGCACCCGAGCCTGCTCCAAGCGCAGGCGACAAATCCACCAAGGCCACACGCACGCCCGTCAAGCGCATCGATGCCTGCGAGCTCATCGAGCAGGCCATCGACCACGGAACCACGGTGAGTTTTGATATTTCGAGTGTCACGGCACGCGGAGAGGTCGAAGTGGCGCGGATGACACTCCGGCCCTTTGCCATCAAGCAACGAGACGGCATCTCGTATTTGCTGGGAACGGTCTATGACGCGCGAGGCGCCGACGACACGCTGCGTACCGTTGAGATCGGCCGCATGAGAAACGTCACCACACGTCTCCTCGACGGCAAGAAGCTCTTCGCCGTCCTGGACGAGGACGATGCCTCCTCCGCCGCATAAGACCCTCCGCCGCCCATTCGACTACCCGTACCGCCCATCCGATTCTGTATTAAAAAACCCGCCAGGCTGTTGTAAAAATGGACATCAGCGCTACTATAGTTCCACTTGCACTTTGTCCCAGTGCAGTGTTTCCAGCCATTTTTATACTGGGGGTAATGATATGAAGGACATCACCATCAGCCGCAGGAGCCTTCTGGTCTCCGCCGGTCTGCTCGCGCTCGCCCCGCTCGCCGGATGCGGCGGCAACTCTGGTTCCGGCTCTGCTGCCGCCGGTTCCGACTACACCATCGGCGTTCTGCAACTCACCGAGCACTCCGCACTCGATGCCGCCAACGACGGCTTTGTCAAGGCCATCAAGGAGAGCGGCCTTAAGGTCAAGATCGACCAGAAGAACGCCCAGAACGACCAGTCCACGTGTAAGTCCATTGCCGACAAGTTTGTGGGCGACAACGTCAACCTGATTTATGCCATCGCCACGCCCGCCGCGCAGGCTGCCGCCGGCGCCACGGCCGATATCCCCATCGTGGGCTGTGCCATCACCGACTACGCCGCCTCCGGCCTGGTCCAGGACAACGACAAGCCCGGCACCAACGTCACGGGCGCTTCCGACCTCACCCCAGTCGCCGAGCAGCTCGAGATGATGCAGAAGGTCCTGCCCGACGTTAAAAAGGTCGGCCTGCTCTACTGCACCGCCGAGTCCAACTCCGACGTCCAGATCAAAGCCGCCAAGAAGGAGCTCAACAAGCTGGGCCTCGAGTACACCGATTTCACCGTCTCGAGCTCCAACGAGATTCAGTCCGTCGTCGAGTCCTCCGTGGGCAAGGTCGACGCGCTGTACTCCCCCACTGACAACACCATCGCCGCGGGCGCTTCGCAGGTCGGCCAGATCTGCAAGGAGAATAAGCTCCCCTTCGTGACCGGCGAGGAGGGTATGTGCATGGCCGGCGGCCTGTTCACCCTCTCCATCAACTATAAGGACCTGGGCTACGCCGCGGGCGAGATGGCCGTTAAGATCCTGAAGGGCGAGGCCAAGCCCGAGGATATGCCGATCAAGCACCTCTCGAGCAAGGACCTGGTCGTCGTCAAGAACGACGAGATGGCCGAGGCTCTGGGTATCGACCTTTCCGCTCTGGACGAGTAGCGCCATGCGCGGTAACGCGTCTAGGGCCCGCACGCGCGCCACAGCCGCGTTATTCAATATCTGAGTCCTTGGGGCGAACGCTAAAGACCGGCGTTCGCCCTGCTTGTTTCGGATGAGACAAAACATCCGTCCGCAGCTCTTTTATGCATTGGTACCGCTATTATGGAAAATCACGTGTCCACCCTATCCTAGGAGGTATGAAGCATGCTCATTGCATTGCAGGGCGCCGTTTCGCAGGGCGTCCTCTGGGGCATTATGGTGCTTGGCGTGTTTATCACGTTCCGCCTGCTCGACATCCCCGATATGACCTGCGACGGCAGCTTTGCCCTCGGCGGCTGTGTCTGCGCCGTACTCATCGTCAACAATAACGTCGACCCCTTGCTCGCCGTGCTGGCCGGCATGTGCGCCGGCGCCATCGCGGGCGCCGTCACGGGCATCTTGACCACCGTCTTTGAGATTCCCGCAATCCTCGCCGGAATCCTTACGCAGATCAGTCTGTGGTCCATCAACCTGCGCATCATGGGCAAGTCCAACACGCCCATCCTTGCCAAGGGCACTATCTTCTCATCCGTCAGCAACATGACGGGCCTGCCGCAGTCCACTGTTGCCATTATCCTAGGCATTGTGCTGGCCGTGGCCATCGTCGCCATCCTGTACTGGTTCTTTGGCACCGAGATCGGCTCGGCGCTGCGTGCCACCGGCAACAACGAGTACATGATCCGCGCCCTAGGCGTCAACACCAACTCCACCAAAATGATCGCCCTCGTGCTCTCCAACGCCCTCATTGGCCTTTCGGGTGCGCTCATCTGCCAGAGCCAGAAGTATGCCGACATTGGCATGGGTACCGGCGCCATCGTTATCGGTCTTGCCGCCATCGTCATCGGCGAGGTGCTCGGCCGCCTGCTGCCCGGCGGTCTCACGCAGTTCTCCGTCCGTCTGGCCTCCGCCGTCTTTGGCTCCGTGGTGTACTTCCTCATCCGCGCCATCGTGCTGCAACTGGGCATGGACGCCAACGACATGAAGCTGCTCTCCGCCGTGATCGTCGCCGTGGCCCTGTGCGTTCCCGTGGTTTGGGAGCGCTATAAGCTCCGCAGCTCCTACACGAAGGGAGATGAGGCAGATGCTTAAGCTCTCGCACGTCAAGAAGACCTTTAACAAGGGCACCGTCACCGAGAAGCGCGCGCTTACCGGCGTCGACCTTACCCTCAATGATGGCGACTTTGTAACCGTGATCGGCGGCAACGGCGCCGGCAAGTCCACGCTGCTCAATATGATCGCCGGCGTGTATCCGCTCGATTCGGGTGTCATCGAGCTCGACGGCACCGACATCTCGCGCCTGAGCGAGTCGCAGCGCGCAAAGTACCTGGGCCGCGTGTTCCAGGACCCCATGCGCGGCACCGCAGCCGACATGCAGATCGCCGAGAACCTGGCCCTCGCCAAGCGCCGTGGCCAACGTCGCGGTCTTTCGTGGGGCGTCACCAAGGCCGAGAAGGACGAGTACGTTGAGTTGCTCAAGCGCTTGGACCTTGGTCTGGACACGCGCCTCAACGCCAAGGTCGGCCTGCTCTCGGGCGGGCAGCGCCAGGCACTCACCCTGCTGATGGCCACGCTCACCAAGCCGCGCCTGCTGCTGCTCGACGAGCACACCGCGGCCCTCGACCCCAAGACGGCCTCTAAGGTGCTCAATCTGACCGAGGAGATTGTCGACGAGAACCACCTGACCACGCTCATGGTCACGCACAACATGAATGACGCCATCCGTCTGGGCAACCGCCTGATCATGATGCACGAGGGCCACGTGATCTACGACGTGGCAGGCGACGAAAAGAAGTCGCTCACCGTGGCCGACCTGCTGCAGAAGTTCGAGGAGGTCTCGGGCGGCGAGCTCGCCAACGACCGCATGCTGCTGAGCTAAAACCTGCCAAAAAGAGACAGATTTATTTTGGTAGGTTTTACCTGCGCAAACGTTAAAACCGCCGCAAAGGGACAGACACCTTTGCGGCGGTTTTCGCATATTATGTCGATAATCCAGCATCAGCAGGGACCACTGGTTAAGAACTAAGGAAACTGCCATGAGAAGACCTCTTCCCCGTCTTGCCTGACCGCCGCACTCCTTGCCGGCGTGCTCGCCGGCGCCCCAGCTTACGTCACCGCGGCCACCCTATCTCAAGTTATCGGCGCGTCCGATGTGATCGAACGGGCTTCTTGGTGGGTATCATGGTTGGATGATCATGAGGAGGTTTCCCTACATGGAATTGTTTGAGCCAATTCTTCATTTCTTTGCACAACGATGGGTCCACAACATCATCTGGGCCGGTATCTTGGCCATCGGCACCGCCGTTGCCGCCAAAATCGCGTCCAAGACCCTGCACCACCTGCTTAACCGCGATGATAACCCGCTCCCAGCATCGAGCATCTTCATCAACATCGCGCGCGCCGTCATCTGGATGATCGGCGGCAGCTTTATCCTCGACAACTGTTTTGGCATTAATGCAAACGCCCTCGTCGCCGCTCTTGGCGTCGGCGGCATCGCCATCTCGCTCGGCTTTCAGGACACGCTGTCGAACCTTATCGGCGGTATGCAGGTGACCTTTATGGGCATTATCAAACCCGGCGACAATATCGAGGTCGGCGGCGTGTCGGGCGTGGTCCAAGACATCACCTGGCGCCACACGACCATCGAGGACGCCTGCGGGCAGACCATCATTGTGCCCAACTCCAACATCTCCAAGAACACGCTCGTACATCTGATGCCCTTTGGGCGCGTGGCCGTGCCCGTTGCCGTAAAGGACACGTCTAAGTGGGCTTCCCTTGACGCGCTGGCAGACGAGCTCACGAGCGCAACCAAAACGGCCGTCTCGCCCATCTCTGGCTTTGACAAGGAGCCGTACGTGCTCTTTAGCGAGATTGGCGACTTTGGCATTAAGGGCAAAATTATCTTTATCGTCAGCGACGATAGCACCACTTTTACGGCAGCCGACGCCTGCATTCGTGCCATCGCCCCCATCATCGCCTAAACCACCACAAAGGGGACAGGCACCTTTGTGGTGGTTTCGCATCGTGGTACCATGGTTCATATCGTTGTTTAAACGACTAAGGGAGTAGACACCATGGAAGAGGCCTATCGTCAAGCACGCAAGCGCGGCGAGCAGGGACGTCGACGCGCCATCAGCCAAAGCGAGCATCCATACCTTACGGACCTCGACAGTTTGGTTGCTCAGCTCCCCTTAGGTCAGCGAGAGAGCGTCGGCCTGCGGGATATTCCACTCGAAATGGTCGTCGGCACGGTCACCAAGGGCCGTCAGTCTGCCTTTTCGTGCAACTTTATGCCCCTGTTGCCATTTAGCACCGAGTTCGCCCGCAAGTGGTCCAACCTCTACGACATCCAGGTGACCGAGGGCTATCGCGACCCCATCATCGTCACCGAGTTCATGCATCGGTTCTACGTCCAGGAGGGCAACAAGCGCGTCAGTGTCCTCAAATTCCTGGACGCCCCGACGGTTTCGGCCAAGGTCACCCGCCTCTACCCCGGAAAATGGGATTCCGTCGAAAGCCGCCTCTATGGCGAGTTCTGCGCGTTTTGGCGCGTCTGCCCCCTATACGAGATCGAGTTCTCGCGCGAGGGAAGCTACGAGACGCTCGCCAAGATGCTCGGTCAGGACCTTGTCGAAAAATGGCCGCAGAAAAAGGTCGACTACCTGCGCCACACCTTCCTACTCTTTAAGCGCGCCTACCTGCGCGCCGGCGGCGACCACCTGGACATTACGCCCGCCGACGCCATGCTCGTCTACCTCAATGTGTACAACCAAGACCGTCTACTGGATACGCCGACGGACATCGTCGTAAACCGCCTGTGCAAGATTTGGCGCGAGCTGGTCATTGCCGGCAAAAATGACGAGGACAAGGTCGATCTTGTCGAAGCGCCGAGTGTCGATGAGGAAGAGTCGCCCGCCAAGTCCACCTCCGGTGTGCTCAACTTCTTTATGGGCAAGACCGTCTATTCGGCGGCCAATCCCCTGCGCATCGCCTTTATCCATGAATTCCCTTGTGCAACGTCGAGCTGGGACAGCCTACACGACCAAGGGCGTCAGTATCTCGACGAGCACTTTGGCGGTATCGTGCGCACCGAGGCGTTCGAGGACTGCCACGATCCGGACGTGTTCTACGCCGCCGTGGAAACGGCTGTCAAACATGGAGACAACGTCATCTTCTCGACCTCGCACCGCCTGATGGAATACACGCTCAGGGCAGCCGTTGAGTATCCCCAGGTTCGGTTCCTTAACTGTTCTATCGGCCTTCCCCACCAAAGCGTCCGTTCGTACTTTGGCAAGATGTACGAGGCCAAGTTCCTCCTGGGCGCCCTTGCGGCTAGCATGGCGGACAACCATCGCATTGGCTACCACGCGTCGGTCTTTGCGTCGGGCGCGCTTAGCGAGATCAACGCCTTTGCCATCGGCGCCTCGCTGCTCGACCCTCGCGCGCAGGTAATCCTCACCTGGGGCGATGTACCCGCCGGCGGTCTTGCCGAGGCCATGTGCCGCGAAGGCGTGAGTGTTATGACCGGTGTCGACATGTCCAAGTCGCTGGAGGACCCCACGGCCTACGGACTCCACCGCCTGGTCGATGGCAAGGTCGTCGGCATCGCCATGCCGGTATGGAACTGGGGCCGTTACTACGAGCTTATCGTGCGAAGCCTGCTGCATGGCACCTGGGATGAGACCAGTGACAACAGCCAGGTTCGCGCCGTCAACTACTGGTATGGTATGAGCTCGGGCGTTATCGACATTCGCTACGCTCCGGGCCTGCCCTATCAGACGCGCAAGCTTGTTCAGCTACTGCGCAATGGCATCGTCGAGGGCTCCATCAATCCATTTGGCGGCGAGCTCCATAGCCAAGACGGCGTGGTGCAGATCGAGGGCTTTCCCCCACTGCCGAGCACGCAAATCGTCGAGATGGACTGGCTGGCCGACAACGTGGTGGGCACCATTCCGCAACTCGACGATGAGCCGAAGGTCCGCGCCCTATGAAAATCCTTGCCATAGCCGATACCGAAGAGCGATGCCTGTGGGAGTGCTTTCGCAAGGAGCGCTTTGAGGACGTTGACCTGATTCTATCCGCAGGCGACCTGGATCCGGACTATCTTGAGTTTTTGGTCACTGTCATCAACAAACCGCTTGTGTACGTTCGTGGCAACCACGACGACCGCTACGCGCGCCATGCACCGGGCGGGTGCATTTGTGTTGAGGACAGCGTATATGTGTACCGAGGTATTCGCATTGCGGGTCTGGGCGGTTCCATGCGCTACCGCGACGGCGCGAACATGTATACCGAGCGCGAGATGGCAAAACGCATGCGCAAGCTATCGCGAAAAATCGCACTGGTAGACGGATGCGATATTCTACTTACCCATGCACCCGTCGCAGGCATGGGCGACCTGGACGACCTGCCGCATCGAGGATTCGAGTGCTTTAATGCGGCTCTTGAGTCTTGGGGTCCCGACTATATGATTCACGGGCATGTGCACCAAAGCTACGGCCCCAACTTTCAACGCGAGCGCCAACACCCATGCGGAACGAAGATTGTCAACGCCTGCGGCTATACCAAGATCGAAATTGACGAGGCGCGCTACCCCACGCGCGGTTGGAAGGCCGCTTGGCTCAACTCGCAAACCATGCGCCGCGAGCTCAAACGCCACGAAGCAATCGAGTCTTCAACCGCCAGAACCCCCTGGTAACTGCCAACAACCACCACGAAGGGGATAGGCACCTTTATGGTGGTTTTGCTGACTCGTCCGACCTGTCCATCACGGTGCTTGTGTAATTAACGAGAACACTCATTGTTTTGTAAGGACGGCGCTCACGTGCCGTCTTTTTTTGTCAACTTATGCAGTCTCGACCGTGTTGTATGTAGAGGGACCTCGCGAGACGCCTTCCCTATATCCACCACGACCAATTGGAGGTGACACTATGCCTGCACGCCGTAACCGCAATAGCACGCTCCGATGCGATGCCGATCAGATCGAGCGGGAAGCAAAGCGCTTGGTCGACACGTATTCCGACCTCATCCTTCGATTGTGCTATTCGGCCCTTGGATCCGCTGACGACGCTCAAGACATCTGCCAGGACACGCTGATCAAGATTCTCCAACGCACTCAACCGTTCGACTCGCTCGAACACGAACGTGCTTGGGTGATCCGAGTCGCACTGAACGCATGTCGCGATATCGGCCGTACGCACGCGAATCACCCGGTTGTCGACCTCGATTCGCTCCCCGATTTCTGCGCACCCGTAACACATACCGAGCAAGAATTCGCGCAACGCGACTGCGCCATTCTTTCCGCTGTCACGGCCCTGCCTCAAGCACAGCGCATCGCCATCTTTTTGCACTACTACGCAGGCATGAGCATCAGGGAAATCGCAGACGCCGTTCACGCGACGCCAGCTGCAACCGCCCAGCACCTTAGCCGCGGACGTGCGTCACTTCGGCTTTCCTTGAAAGGAGACCACAATGACTACGAATTCGAATGACTATCGCCACGCCCTGGAGCACATTTCGTTTACCGATAATGCGAAGCAGCACATGGCAAACTCGATTGCTCAGTCCGTCGCCTCGAGCGATGCGGCGACCGCTCAAAGCAACTTTAATGGCACGCGACGCAAGCCGCGCATCGCCCGCCATCCCGTAAGAACAGTCGCTCGCATTGCCGCTGTAACGGCAGTCCTCGCTATCGTCATTGGAGGCGCTGGCACGGCTATGGCAACAGGCGTCCTGCCGCTTCCTTCTGACATGCTTTCCGACATCTTTGACGGACCTGCTTCTCAAACCGAGATCATCGACCGTATTGGCCGGCCCGTCGGTGCTAGCTGCTCCAACAACGGAGTCACCGTGACCGCCGACGCCATCATGGGCGACAAGGATATGGTTACCATCGCCTATACGCTTACGTTCGACGATCCCGCTGCCCTGAAAAAGCTTTCCGAGCCGGGCGAGAACGGAACTATCGCCGGAAGTGTCGATGGAAACGTATACGTTGATGGCGAGCATGGCGGCCAAGGCCAATCATGGCTCATTGACAAGAACCCCAATGACTCCAGCATTCAATACTTTGCACAGTTCAGCGTTGAATCACCCGGCCTTATGGGCAGGACCGTCCGCACGCATATCAACTCTCTCGTTGTGCCACGTGCTGGCAAAGAGCTTCCCGAGTATAAGAAAATACTTACGGGCCCATGGGATCTTAAGTTCCAGCTGAATTACGAAGATACATCCGTTACGATTCCCGCGCCCAAATCGGTCAACTTTAACGGCACCAAGGCGACGATTCAAGAGGCCACCGTATCCTGCGTTGGCGTTTCAGTCCGCTACAACATAGATCGTTCCATCGAACACGACAACAACAGCGGCAAGATGTCTCAAAACATGGAGGAGTCTATGGATGCCGTTGGCAACATACCCCTCATCGTGACGTTCAAAGACGGTCATGTTGAGGACGCAACCAGCCACAGCGGCTATTTCGCAAATAAACTGGATAACGGCACCACTGATGTCCACAAGACCTGGCCGTTCTCGCAAGTTTGTGACACAGACAAGATTGCAAGCGTACAAATTGGCGATACGGTCATTCCCATGAATTCGTAACGCTACGCGGCTCGTATATGCACCCGGTTCCGCACTTCGCGTCTAAAGATGCGCTGTCATCGAGCAGCGTGAGCGCAAGGCCGCCCGTATGGTCGGCTGGGAACACCTCGTTGCGCTAAAAACCACCACGAAGGGGACCGGCACCTTTGTGGTGGTTTTGCTGACTCGTCCGACCTGTCCCAACGGTTTGTCTCAATCTGTAACAGGTAGGGCCCAAATAATCGGTTAGCTGTTACAGATCGAGACAGACCACGGATGCTCGGCCGAAAATCTCAATCTGTAACAGGTAGGAACGATTTTGCCCCTTAGATGTTACAGATTGAGATATTTGACAGCTTGAATCGGCATCGCCTACAGCGCGGCGACGACCTTGTCGCCCATCGTCGTGGTGCCGAGGATCTTATCTGCCGGGGTGTTGACATCGGCGATGTCACGGGTGCGCCAGCCCTCGTCGAGCACGCGCGCCACGGCGCTCTCGATCCACGCGGCTTGCTCGCCCATGTCGAGCGCGTAGGTCAGCAGCATCGCCACCGACAAGATTTGAGCCAGCGGATTGGCCACGCCGAGCCCCGCGATGTCAGGAGCGCTGCCAGCGCTCGGCCCAAACAGCGATACGCCATCATCCAGCGAGGCAGAGGCAAGCATACCGAGCGATCCGGTAATCTGAGCCGCCTCATCGGACAGGATGTCGCCGAACATGTTCTCCGTCACCACGACGTCAAAGTCTGCCGGTCGACTGATGAGCTGCATGGCGGCGTTGTCGACGAGCAGGTCCTCAAGCTCCACGTCGGAGTACTCCTCGTCTTGCACGCGATGCACGATCTCGCGCCACATGCGGCTCGTCTCCAGCACGTTGCGCTTGTCAACGCTCGTCACCTTGCCGCGACGTTTGCGCGCCGCCTCAAATGCCTGGCGCGCAATGCGCTCAATCTCGTACTCGCGATACTCCATCACGTCGACCGCACGCTGACCGGCCGCACCCGCAGCGCCCGCGCAGGTCACGGATGCGGGCGCCAAAGTCCCACGGCATGTTGTAGCCCATCGTATCGGGGATGTTCACGACCGTGGCACCGGCCTTTACGGCCGCCTCGATAATGCGCACCAGAAACTCCTGATCGGAGCGGCCGGCATCCTCGGCATAAAACTCAACATCGTCAACGAACTTGCGAGCATGTTTGACGGCATGGATCGCTCACTCAATTGCCCTTTCCTCAGTCATATGGAGCTTGTCGCGCAGGTGACTGGTGCTCACACCCAGCCCTGTATGGATACGGGGCCTCTGGGCCGTTTTGAGCGCCTCTGCAGCCACTTCGATATCCCTGTCGACAGCGCGCGTCAGGCCGCATACCGTGCATCGGTCGCCCGCAATCTTGCCAATCTCCTGTACGGAGCGAAAGTCACCAGGACTCGAGATGGGAAAGCCCGCCTCGATAACGTCCACGTTCATGCGCACCAGCTGGCGGGCGATGAAGAGCTTTTCCTCGGTATTCATGCTGGCGCCCGGCGACTGCTCACCGTCGCACAGGGTGGCGTCAAAGATTGTGATTTTGCGGCTTATATGTTCCTCCTGATTGACCGTTTTATGACAGATGGCTTTCAGGAGAGAGAGAAGGCCTAGAGATAGAAAAATACCCGTGTCGCTCATCACGCCTGAAAGCGGAAGACGATAGCGCACCCGGGTACAACAAATCGTTATAGCGAGATTACAACCCTAGCGCGCTATCCAATCTAGTAGCGCTAGGCCTAGGAGCTGTTGCGTGTTCTTAAACATGTTGGGCTCCCTTCGGCCTCGGGTAGTACTACATCGCGCTAAAGTACAACACAAGTAAAACCACCACAAGGGTGCCTGTCCCCTTCGTGGTGGTTTCGTTGACTCAAAAGCAAGAGACCCGGTCCTGCACGAGGCAGAACCGGGTCTCTTTAGCAATGCTTGCTTTGCTCAGGCAGTAACTGTTAGTTACTCAGCCAGGAAGTCGCGCTGGATAGCGGGATCGACCTTGACGCCAGGGCCCATGGTGGAAGACACGGAGATGGACTTGACGTACTTGCCCTTAGCAGAAGAGGGCTTGACGCGCAGGATCTCGGTGTACAGGGCAGCGTAGTTCTCGACGAGCTGCTGCTCGGTGAAGGACTTCTTGCCCAGGGGCACGTGGCAGATGCCGTAGCGGTCGGCGCGGTACTCAACGCGGCCAGCCTTGAGCTCGGAGACCATCTTGGCGACGTCCATGGTCACGGTGCCGAGCTTGGGGTTCGGCATGAGGCCACGGGGACC
>CAJMMF010000037.1:0-14211 GCA_905214385.1 uncultured bacterium | reverse complement strand
AGGTGCGGGAACGGCCTATTTGCTCAATGTGTTCGGCTGAGATCGGAAATCAACCGGTGTCGTTTTGCAACCAAGCCGCAATCGAATACGTCTCGTGTGGGTGAGATATCAGCGGGCGTGGCGGTTGCCTACGAGCTTAAGAATGATGTTTTGCGCTGAGTTTCGATACTCAGGGTGACATAAGTGAGGCGGTTGTACAACCGGTTGCACCGTTAATCCGGCAGAATCGACCGTTCAGCGGACAACCGGTTGCACAGGGTTTTGCATCGCCCGTAAGATAAGGACAACCGGTTGCACAAGAATCACTACGATGACGAAGGAGCATCACCATGGACGCCATTAACGATTGGGAAAACCAAGCGCTCACCCACAGGAACCGCCTGGCACCCCATGCGTACTTTATGGGTTACGAGACCGCCGATCTCGCCGCTACGTACAGCCGCGAGCTGTCGCGCGGGTTTGTCCAGCTGTCCGGCTCGTGGCAGTTCCGCCTCTTTGAGGGGCCTGCTGCCGTTTCCAACGAGGAGCTCTCTACGTACGAGCCCGAGTGGGATCACGTGGAGGTTCCGCACCTGTGGCAGGTGGATGGCTATGGCAACCTTGCCTACACCGACGAGGGTTTCCCGTTCCCGGTGGATCAGCCGTTCGTTCCCTCCGACGACCCCACGGGCGTCTACCAGCGCATCGTCAACCTTCCCGCCGTGCCTGCCGGCGCTCGCGAGATCATTCGCTTTGACGGCATCGAGAGCTATGGTGAGCTGTACGTCAACGGTCAGTTTATCGGCATGACCAAGGGCTCGCGCCTGTCTGCCGAGTTCGACGTGACCGACGCGCTCGTCGAGGGCGACAACCTGTTTGCGGTCAAGGTCCTGCAGTACAGCGATGGCAGCTATATCGAGGATCAGGACATGTGGTGGGCCTCGGGCATCTTCCGCGATGTGTACCTTATGCAGCGTCCCGCCGCGCACCTGGTCGACTTTAGGTTCCGCACGCACCGCGAGGGCGATGCCGCTCTGATCACGCTCGATACGGTGGCCGAGGGCGCTTCCCGCGTCGTGTTTACGCTCAGCGATGGCGAGAACGTGGTCGCTACGGGCGAGTGCGTCGATGGCCATGCCGAGTGCAGCGTTGCCGATGCCCACTTCTGGAACCCCGAGGACCCCTTCCTCTATGACCTTACGTTTGAGGTCTACGACGGCGACGAGGTCAGCGAGTACGTTCCGCATCGCCAGGGACTTGCCGAGGTGACGGTCGAGGGCAATCATATCTACCTCAACGGCACTTACTTTAAGATGCATGGCGTCAACCGCCACGATCACGACGATCACAAGGGTCGCGCCGTGGGCCTCGATCGCATGCGCCGCGACCTGGAGCTCATGAAGCGGCACAACATAAACGCGGTGCGCACCTCTCACTATGCCAATGACCCGCGCTTCTACGAGCTGTGCGATGAGTATGGCATCATGCTGGTCGCCGAGACCGATATGGAGAGCCACGGCTTCGAGAATATCGGCAATATCGCCCTGGTCACCGACGACCCGGCATGGGAGCCGGCCTACGTCGACCGCATTGAGCGCCTGGTGATGCAGGAACGCAACCATGCCTGCATCATTATGTGGTCGATGGGCAACGAGAGCGGCTATGGCTGCAACATCCGCGCGATGTACGCCAAGGCTCACGAGCTCGATGATCGTCCGGTCCATTACGAGGAGGACCGCAACGCCGATACCGTCGACGTCATTTCCACGATGTACTCCCGTGTTTCGCAGATGAACGACTTTGGTGAGCATCCGTTCCCCAAGCCGCGCATCAACTGCGAGTACGGTCACTCCATGGGCAACGGTCCCGGAGGCCTGTCCGAGTACCAGGAGGTCTTCGATCGCTGGGATTGCATCCAAGGTCAGTTTATCTGGGAATGGTGCGACCACGGTTTGGCTGCTGTGACCGAGGACGGCGTTGCCTACGATATGTATGGTGGCGACAACGGCGATTACCCCAACAACAGCAACTTCTGCATCGATGGCATGGTGTTCCCCTGGCAGCAGCCGAGCCCGGGCCTTACCGAGTACGGCCAGGTCATCTGCCCGGTCCGCATGGCTTATGACGCCGAGGCAGGCGAGCTGACCGTCACCAACAAGCGTTGGTTCACCACCCTCGAGGATGTCTGCCTGTCGGCCGAGACCCTGGTGGACGGCGACGTGGTCTGCCGCAAGACGCTCATGCCCGGCGCGGTTGCCCCCGGCGAGTCCGTCCAGCTGCCGCTGGTGATTCGCGAGGCCGCAGTAGGCGAGACCCTGCTGACCGTGCGCGCCTACACCATGGCGGCTCACGCCTGGTGCGAGCCGATGTTCCAGCTGGGCGCAAGCCAGTTTGCCATCGCAAACCATCCGGCGCCGGCCATCGCCGCCCCCGCTCGTCCTGAGCTTACGGTCGAGGAGACCGAGCAGGAGATCCGCATCCACTCCCTCAACGGTGAGCTGACCTTCAACAAAGTTAACGGTACCGTGAGCGAGTGGAAGGCATCCGGCCGCGATGTCATGGCTTCTGGCCCCCAGGTTGGTTTTTGGCATCCGCTCGTCGATAACCACGCCCAGGAGTATGACTCCCTGTGGAAGGACAACTTCATCGATGTGATGCAGACGTCTACCCGCAAGGTTTCTTGGAAGCAGGATGACAATGCGGTCGTCGTTACCGTGAGCCAGCGTATCGCTCCTCCCGTCCGCGCGTTCGGCATGCGCGTCGAGCTCGTCTACACCGTGCTTCCGAGCGGCCGCGTCGACCTCAAGGTTTCCGGCGAGCCCTACGGCGATTACTCGGATATCATCCCGCGCATCGGCATCTCCTTCGAGGTTCCCGGTTGCGATCGTGCCGTTGAGTGGTACGGCCACGGCCCGGGCGAGAACTATCCGGACTCGCTGCGCGCCAACCCGGTCGGCCATTACCGCACTACGGTCGACGACATGTTCACGCCCTACGTTATGCCTCAGGACTGCGCCAACCGCGAGGGCACCCGCTGGGTTGCCCTGCGCTCTAGCCACGGTGACGGCGTGCTGGTGACTCGTCCAGCCGACGCCGCCTCCAACCCGTTCTCGTTCTCGGCATGGCCCTATAGCTGCGAGGCCATCGATAACGCCAAGCACGTCTACGACCTTGTCAAGGGCGACACGGTCACGGTCAACATCAACGACCAGCTGCTCGGCCTTGGCTCGAACTCTTGGGGTTCCGAGGTACTCGATTCCTACCGCACCCGTTTTGAGAGCTTCAGCTTTGAGGTGTCCCTGCGACCGCTGACGTCTGCCGATCTGGCTCAGGCGCTGGCACCCATTAAGGAGGCATAAGTCATGCATGTCTTTAACTCGCGCGCCGATTTCGACGCTCAGATGAAGTCTGTCAAGAAGTGGATGCGTACCGGTCAGGCGCTCGATGGTGTTGCCGACCTGCAGCACGATGTGGCGTACTCCATCGGCGACTCGTTGGTGTACTGGTGGGTGAACGCCCACGAGGCAGTTACCGCCGATCTGGTCGGTCACCGTCGCTACCATGCCGTGCTCGCCCCGCTCGACGGCGACCTGACTGTCGAGGTGGCTTCCAAGACGGATCTTACCCGCACGCGCGCCTACAGCGATATCGACGATCGCGAGCGCTTTGAGGGTACGGGGGAGACCGTGACGATTCCCGCCGGCGGCGTTGCCGTCGTCGAGATCGACGAGGCCTACCGTGTCGTGGCCGATGTCGCGGATTCCCGCGTCGTGGTACTGCACGTGACGGTTGAAGGTTATTCCTTCCCCAACAAGTAGTATTCGTCCGTTTGGGCGTTTGCTTAGCGCCGTTAAGGGGGATGGCTTTGTTGACTCCCTTTTCCCCATTCCCCTTAGCAGGTGCGCCGTCCACGATTGCGCTTGCAGTCCGGACGGTTTTAGATGAGATATAACGGATGATTGGGAGGGCTTATGAGCTCTGAAAAACGAGGAACGATTGGTTCGTTCGCTCTGCTGGGCATGACGGTCGCCGCCGTGTTCGGTATCAAGAACATCATCAATAACAACGCGGCCATCGGCTTGGCAGCTGCGCCGTCGTTCTTCTTCGCCACGCTTTTGTACTTTGTCCCCTATACCCTGGTTACCGCCGAGTTCGTCGGCCTTAACAAGGACTCCGAGTCGGGCGTGTACGCCTGGGTCAAGACCTCGATGGGCGGCCGCTGGGCATTCCTGACGGCGTTTAGCTACTGGTTCGTTAACCTGTTCTACTTTGCGTCCGTCCTGCCTAACGTCATCATTTACGCGAGCTACGTGTTCATTGGTGCCAATGCCGAGCTCTCGCAGCTGTGGATCACCATTATCGAGATCGTCGTCTTTGCTATCGCCACGTGGGTTTCGACCAAGGGCGCTAAGTGGATCGGCTCCATTTCCTCCTTCGGCTCGACCGCGGCTCTCGGCCTGACTGCCGTGTTCATCTTGCTGTCCCTGGCTGCTGCCTTTGGCGGCGTCGAGTTCGCTACGGCTCCTACCCCCGCTAACATGGCTCCCGACACGACCAACTTCGCAACTATGTGGGGCTTCTTCGGTACGCTTGCCTGGATCATCCAGGGCGTTGGCGGCGCTGAGTCTGTCGGCGTGTTCCTTAACGACCTTAAGGGTGGCGTCAAGGCCTTCGTGCGCACCGTCGTTATCGCCGGCCTGACCATCGGCCTTCTGTATGCAGGCGCTTCGCTGCTGGTCAACCTGTTCATTCCCGAGGGCGGCGTTGCCATCTCCACCGGTATCTTCGACGTATTCGGCGCTGTCTTTGCCCACTTTGGCATTCCCATGGAAGTGTCCACGCGCGTCATTGGCCTGATCCTTCTCGCTGCCACGCTGGGCTCCCTCATGATGTGGACCTCTGCTCCCATCAAGGTCTTCTTCACCGAGATCCCCAAGGGCGTCTTTGGTAGCAAGATCGTCGAGCTCAACGAGCACGGCATTCCTGCCCGCGCTGCCTGGCTGCAGTTTGCCATCGTCGTCCCCATCCTGATCATCCCGGCCCTGGGCTCCGGCAACCTAGACGACCTGCTCATGATCGTCACCAACATGACGGCTGCCACCGCTCTGCTCCCGCCGCTGCTGATCCTGCTTGCCTACTTTATGCTGCGCAAGAACTTCGACGCTGCTCCCCGTGGCTTCCGCATGGGTTCGCGTACCTTTGGCCTGGCCATTGCTGCATTCCTGCTTGTGGTCTTCTGCTTCGTGCTTATCTGCGGCACCATCCCGCTCGATCAGCCTCTGTGGCTGACACTGGTCTACAACGTTGGCGGTGTAGTTATCTTCCTGGGCCTTGCCGTGATGTGGTACAACCGCTACATCAACCGCCTGCGCGAGACCGATCCCGAGGCTGCCGAGAGCGAGCTTCGCCCCTCCGTCCTCGACATGATGGAGTAGCGGCTAGGATTAATCTGCGGCTGTGGAATAAATCGATTCCCTTTCCTAAGGAGGGGCCTTACGAGGCCCCTCCTTTTGTGTTTTGGGGCATGGTTTTGGACCCCGTGGTCAAAAAATGCCAAATATGAGTACTGTTGCAAAAGAGATGTCATATTTTTCGGCCTGTTCTGAGCAAAAACGGGCTCAAAATCAATTTATATAACCCCCTTTAAAGGGCGTTTGACGGCTTTCAACCTCTTCGAATCGCTCAAAGGAGGCAATTTGCTCTCGATTTTGCTGCTACTAAATTGGTGACAGTACTCATATTTGCCACTTTTTGCCCACGAGGTGTTCAGAGGAGCTCTCGACAAGCATCTAACGCTACAATAACTACCACGTGGCTGGGTTTGCCGGCCGAATGTGCGATGCCGTGGGAGGGGACATGGTCGAGTTTACAAAGACGATTAAAGATCCGTTGGGACTGCATGCCCGCCCGGTTGCGCTGCTCTATGACATTATTGCCAAGCATCGTAGCAACGTATCGGTCAGCATCGGCGATCGCCATACCGACGGCCGCGATGTAATGGGGCTCATGGCTCTCTACGGCGAGTGCGGCGAGGACATCATCTTCCGCATTTCGGGCGTAGACGAGGCCTCGTGTGTCACGTCGATCAGAAACCTCTCCCTCTAAACGCAACAATGTGACAAAGGGGCTGTCCCCTTGTCACACCTGTTTCATATAGGAAACTTTTTCGAAAACTGAATAGGAACCCTTTCCAAAAAGTTAACCACGTGCTAGTTTACTATAGCGAACATAGACGTGGTTAACTTTTGCTGCGTCGATGTTGAGGACGAACCGACGTTAGGAGCTCATTCATGTCTTGCGGACCGCAGATGCCGGCTATGCCGCTTTCGATGGTAAAAGCGGGCGAAACCGTGCGCGTGTCTCGTGTAAAAGGCAATGAGGACATGAAGCACCACCTCAAAGACCTCGGCTTTGTCGAGGGCAGCGAGGTCCACGTGGTGAGCTCGAGTGGCGCCAATATCATCGTCACCGTGCTGGGCGCACGCTTTGGCATCGATTCCAAGGTCGCCATGCACATCATGACCGTCGGTTAGTTCGCAACATTCCGCAAAAACTGAAAGGGGGACAAGTACATGAAGACGTTGGGTGACGTTAAGGTGGGCGAGAGCTCTACCATCGTCAAGCTTCACGGTGAGGGCGCGCTGCGCCGCCACCTCATGGACCTGGGGCTCATCAAGGGCACTTCGTTCAAGGTCGTAAAGGTTGCACCGCTCGGTGATCCGGTCGAGATCAACGTGCGCGGCTACGAGCTTTCCATCCGCAAGGAGGAGGCTGCCGTCGTCGAGGTCCAGTAAGGGCCGACGGCGAATATTTCTGCAGATAAAGTTAGGATTTTCTAACTTAAACTTGCAACGTTGAAGCACATTATCCAGCCCGCGCGGAGAAAGCAGCGCAGGCACACAAGGAAGAAGGATTGAATGGCGGATTCTCAGATCCATGTCGCGCTGGCGGGTAACCCCAACTGCGGCAAGACCACGCTTTTCAACCTGATCACCGGCGCCAACGGCTACGTTGGCAACTGGCCCGGTGTCACGGTTGAGAAAAAGGAAGCCAAGCTCCTGAGCGACAAGAACGTTACCATCACGGACCTCCCCGGCATCTACTCGCTTTCCCCCTATAGCCCCGAGGAGCAGTGCTCGCGCGATTACCTCATGAGCGGCGAGCCCGATGTCGTCGTCCAGGTGGTCGACGCCACCAACCTCGAGCGCAACCTGTACCTAGCGCTTCAGGTTATCGAGACCGGCCTGCCCGTGGTCGTCGCCCTCAACATGGCCGACTTGGTCGAGAAGAACGGCGACAAGATCGACACGGACAAGCTCTCCAAGAAGCTCGGCTGCCCGGTCATGATGATCTCGGCCCTTAAGAACAGGGGCATCAACGAGCTGTTCGAGCAGGTCAAGAAGTCCGCTGCTTCCAAGGGCCAGGTGCCGGAGCACAAGTTCGATTCCTCCATCGAGGACGTTCTGGACCACATCGAGAACAACCTGCCGGCGAGCGTTCCCGCCAACAAGCGTCGCTACTACGCTGTCAAGCTGTTTGAGCGCGACGCGGACGCCTGCAAGCTCATCAACCTCACCAAGGAGAAGGCCGCTCGCGTCGAGCAGCTGGTCGCCCAGTGCGAGCAGGATTGCGACGACGACGCCGAGTCCATCATCACCGGCGAGCGCTATGGCGTGATTGCCCACATTATCGACGAGTGCATGACCAAGGCTCCTGCCAAGATGAGCACCTCCGAGAAGATCGACCGCGTGGTTACCAACCGTATCCTGGGCCTGCCGATCTTTGTGGTCATCATGTTCTGCGTGTACTACATCGCCGTTTCCACCCTGGGCGGCACGGTGACCGACTTCACCAACGACCAGCTCTTCGGCACCGACGGCTGGTACGTGCTCGGTCAGGGTCGTGACGCCTATGACGCAGCTGTTGAGGCTGCGGGCGACAACGCCGACTCGGTCGACCCGGCGCAGTACGGCCCCTATGTCCCGGGTATTACCACCGTGGTGCACGACGCCCTTGTGGCGGGTGGTACCGAGGACGGCGGCCTGGTTGATTCGCTGGTCTGCGACGGTATCGTCGGCGGCTTAGGCGCCATCTTCGGCTTCGTTCCGCAGATGTTCCTGCTCTTTGTGATGCTGTCCTTCCTGGAGGACTGCGGCTACATGGCCCGTGTCGCCTTCATCATGGACCGCGTGTTCCGCCGGTTTGGCCTGTCCGGTAAGTCCTTTATCCCCATGCTCGTGTCCTCGGGCTGCGGCGTCCCCGGCGTCATGGCCACCAAGACCATCGAGAACGAGAAGGACCGCCGCATGACGGTCATGACCACCACGTTCATTCCCTGTGGCGCTAAGCTGCCGATCATCGCCCTGCTCATGGGCTCCATCATCGGCGATTCTTCTACCACCGCCGCGTGGATTAGCCCGCTCTTCTACTTCCTGGGCGTCTTTGCCGTCATCGCCTCGGGCCTCATGCTCAAGAAGACCAAGCTCTTCGCCGGTCGCCCGACGCCGTTCGTTATGGAGCTTCCCGCCTACCACTTCCCGGCGATCCGCTCTTGGGCGCTGCACGTGTGGGAGCGCTGCTGGGCCTTTATCAAGAAGGCCGGCACGGTCATCTTCGCGTCCACCGTCGTCGTTTGGTTCCTCTCCAACTTTGGTAGCTATAACGGCTCCTTTGGCTTCCTGCCTGCGATGGACGGCATCCCCGAGGAGTTTATGGACTACTCCGTGCTCGCCATGCTGGGCAACCTGGTCGCCTGGATTTTCGCCCCGCTCGGCTTTAGCACCTGGCAGGCAACTGCGCTGACTGTCTCTGGCCTTGTCGCCAAGGAGAACGTCGTCGCCACCGCCGGCTCGCTGCTCTCCGTCGCCGATGCTGGCGAGACCGACCCGAGCCTGTGGACCGCGTTTGCGGGCATGTTCCCCACCATGGGTGCTTGCGTGGCCTTTGGTGCCTTCAACCTGCTGTGCGCTCCGTGCTTTGCCGCCATGGGCACTATCCGCAACCAGATGGACTCCGGCAAGTGGACCGCGATTGCCATCGGCTACGAGTGCGCCTTCGCTTGGGTGATCGGCCTGTTCATCAACCAGTTCTACAACCTGTTTGTGTTGGGCCAGTTTGGTATTTGGACGATTGTAGCCATCGTGCTGCTGGTTGCGATGCTCTTCCAGATCTTCCGTCCCATGCCCAAGCATGCATGGACCGACGAGGATGAGACCAACACCGCTTCCGCCGCAGTTTCCGCTTAAGTCCGAATAAGGATTAGCCCCTTTCCACGAGCCCGGGTGTCCCAGCGACACTCGGGCTTTTTGGTGAGGGAGATGTGGCGTTTCCGCAGATAAAACCGACCAAAATAAACCTGCCCCTTTTTGGTAGGTGGAGAATGGGGTAAAGTAAGTGATGGTTAACTAGAGGAGGCTTGCTATGGCACCTATCGATATTGTTGTACTGGCTGTTATCGGCATTGCGTTTGTCGCCGTGTGCGTGCGCATTTATCGTAAGGGCACTTGCGCCGACTGCGCTCAAGGTGGCGTTTGCACAGGACATTGCTCCAACAAAAAGACCTGCGCCGCACTTAAGGGCGTAGACAAAATCGCCGAAGACTTGGGCCGCGGGATCAAATAAGGCCCGGACATCCAGGCATCCAGGCGCCTCGCGAGCATCCGCCCGCGGGGCGCTTTGTACATATGGGGGCGAGTGCGGTGAGTTAAAGAGTGATTTTGGGGTATCGCTAACTATGTGGTCAACGGCCCGCTCACCGTGGTCCATGCCGTGGCAGGCGCCAAGCTCGCCGTCGAAGGCATGACTAACTACCTGGGCCTCTAACTCCACCCCGCCCATCAGTTGCGGTGAAATGCGGACTGTTTTGGCTGTCAAAGGCCTTATCTACTCCGTATTCCACCGCAACTTTTTGTGGGGTGGGCTAGAGACGCTGCATGCGGTACCCGACGCCCATGTGCGTCTGAATCATCTTGGGGTGAGAGGGGTCTGCCTCGATCTTCTTGCGCAGGGTGCGCATGAACACGCGCAGGCTCGCCAGATCGCTGTCCCAGCTCGTGCCCCATATCTCGCGGGTGATGAAGGTGTGGGTGAGCACCTTGTCGACGTTTTTCGCCAGAAGGACGAGCAATTTGTACTCGGTTGGGGTGAGCGAGAGCTCGCGTCCGTCTTTCGTCGCGTATCCCGCGGCGTAGTCGATATGCAGCGGACCGTTGTCGAACGTGCTCGCTTCTGTCGACTCACTCGACGCCATCGAGGAGCGCCTCAAATTTGCGCGGACGCGCGCGAGCAACTCATCCACAGAAAAGGGCTTGGTGAGGTAGTCGTCTGCCCCTGCGTCAAGTGCTGCAATCTTGTCGGAATCTTCGGTGCGCGCCGAAATGACGATAATGGGGACTGCCGACCAGCTTCGGATCTTCGTGATGACCTCGATACCGTCAATGTCGGGAAGGCCGAGGTCGAGCATGATGAGGCTGGGGCCGTGCGACACCGCATCCATGATGGCGGCCTGGCCGTCGCAAACCTTGCTCACGACATAGCCGTGGAGGTCAAGCGCGGTCGAAACGAGGTTTTGAACGGTCAGGTCATCTTCGACCAGGAGGATGCGTGGCTTAGCGGCATTATTCATGAATCTCGATCTCCTCAGCGGGCAGGGTAAAACGGAAGACGGCCCCATGGGGGTGGTTGTCGCGAACTTCGATGACGCCGCCATGCGCCTCCACGATGGAGCGGCAGAGCGACAGCCCAAGGCCGATGCTTCGACGCGAATCCACGGGCCGCGTATTGCCTGAGGTAAAGAAGCGCTCAAAGATATGAGGCTTGTCGCAGTCTGCCACACCCGGCCCATCGTCTGCGACGTCCACCACGACGAACGCACCCTCGCGACGTGCGCTGACGGTGACAGTCGAGTCCTCGGGCGTGTATTTGAAGGCGTTCATGATGAGATTCGTAAGCACCTGCATGATGAGATGGACGTCGATGCGTACCAGCAGGATGTCGTCAGTGTGCTCGATGGTGACGGTACGTCCATGCGATGCTTGGGCGACATGGCTGAGGGCGGCCTCGATGACCTCGTCGATGAGCTCGGATGTGAAGTTGAGGCAAATGGTGCCATCCTCGACGCGTGTGATGGCGAGGAGGTTCTCCACGGTATCGATAAGCCAGAGGGAGTCGTCGTAGATGGCATCGGCAAGATCGCAGCGTTGTTCGAGGCTGAGCTTCTCGTCGCTCTTCCGAAGGATTGCCGCAGATCCGGATATAGCCGTGAGGGGTGTCCTCAAATCGTGGCCGATGGAGCGCAAAAGGTTGGCGCGCAGCTGCTCGTTTTTCGCCAAGACCGCAGCCTCTTCGCGCTCTTGCGCCGCCCGGTCGCTTTCGAGCGCCAAGGCGCATTCGCCTACGATAGATAGGACGATCGAATGCTCGAAGGCTTCGATCTCGCGCCCCTCCAGGTCGATGCCGATGACACCGAATACCTTGTCGCCGGTGCGAACCGCGAGGTAGAGGCAGCGCGCCTCGGGCAGGGTCCGCGTGCTTGCGCCCGCGCGTTTGTTGTTGGTGTAGGTCCAGGTTGCAACGGCGCGCTCGTAGTCGGTGAGCAGCGACGCGGATCGGTTTTCGGTGCCAGCGGACTCATAGAGCGTCTTGCCGAGCGTGCCGTGTTCGGCGGTGTAGAAGACCACGTCGAGTTTTAGCAGTTTGATGAGTTGGTTCATGGCGACGCGGGCGCACTCCTCCGCGCTATGGGCTTGCTGTAAGAGCTGGTTCGTTTCGAGGAGTACGCGCGTTTTGAATGCGTTCTCGGCGGAGGTACGGGCGTTGTCGGCGATGCGCGCAGTTAACTCGCCGGCGACCATAGCGGTAGCGAACATGATGCCGAACGTGACCAGATAGCTTCGGTCGTAGCTGGCGAGCGAAAACAGAGGCGTTACGAAGCAGAAGTTGTAAAGCACTACAGAGAGCACGCTCGATACGATCGTGCAGATACGCCCCGTCGTGGTGACGGCGGTCAGCAGGGCCGTGAGGATATAGAGGGATATGATGCTGGAATCGGCAAATCCCAGATGGCGGAAAGCCGTGCCGATCGCCGTGGCGACAAGAGAGAGGGCCAGCGTGCGAAGCACGTTTCGGCTGCTGGGCGGCTGCAGGGCGAGCGCATGGCGGCGTCCTTTGGGTCGGGAGGGCGGAGTCGACTGGTCTGGAATGATGTAAATGTCGAGGTTCGGGGCGAATGTTATGAGCTGTTCTACGAGAGATTTGCGGCCAAAGAGGGCCTGACGGACGCTGCTGTGCTCGCCCGTGCGCCCCATGACGATCTTCGAAATACCCGACAGGCGCGCGAACTCGGAGATCTGAAACGCGACGTCGTCGCCATAGACGGTTTCCATATGTGCTCCGAGCTGCTCGGCTAGGGCGATATTGTCTGCAAGCTTGGCGCGCTCATCATCGCTCATGGCTTGCGTGCGCGGGCTCTCTACGAACAGGGCGACGAGCTCGCTGCGAAACGCTTTCGCCATGCGTGCGGCGGCACGGACGATGCGGGGATTGGTCGGCGCCGGGGAGACACAGACTAAGATACGCTCCCTGGTGTAGTAGTCACGGTTTCCCAGCACGCGTGCGGCATCTGTGAGGTGGCCGGTGCGATCGGCGCAGCGGCGCAGCGCAATTTCTCGGAGTGCGGTGAGGTTCTCGACGGTAAAAAAATGCTGTTGCGCTCGCTCGGCTTGTGCGGGACGGTAGACGAGGCCGGCGCGAAGGCGCTCAAGTAGGTCTTCGGGCTCTATGTCAACGAGCTCGACCTGGTCGGCATCATCGAAGATGCGGTCGGGGATTCGTTCGCTCACGACAACGCCGGTGATGGATGCAACCATATCGTTTAGGCTCTCGATATGCTGAACGTTCACGGTCGTATAGACGTCGATGCCTGCATGTAGAAGTTCCTCGACGTCTTGATAGCGTTTGTCGTGGCGAGACCCCGGCGCATTCGTATGGGCGAGCTCGTCGACAAGGATGAGCTGAGGGGCGCGTTCGATAGCCGCATCTAGATCGAACTCGCTGAGCGCAATGCCGTTGTGCTCGATGAGTTTACAGGGCACGTTCTCAAGCCCTTGTGCAAGATGGGCAGTTGCCGGACGTTCGTGCGGCTCGATGTATCCCGCGACGACGTCGACACCTCGCCGCTTGGCGGCGTGGGCGGCTTGAAGCATCGCATAGGTTTTGCCTGCACCAGCAGCGTAGCCAAAGAAAATCTTGAGGTGTCCCCGGCTGGTTCGAGCGTCATCGGCGACCTCGTCTTTCTCAATTGCCTTGAGGATGAGGTCTGGATTGACGCGAGTGTCCGATGCGTCGCGCTGCATAGCGTAGCCTTTCTGAAACGTTGTCCATGCGTGCATACGCGGTGAGGACGCCACTGTATGCTCGCGAGGTCGAGTATAGGCGCACTGCAGCCGCAATAGTGCTTTCTACCTGCATCTTTACGGCATCTTAAGGTCGTGAGCCCCGGTCCTCACGCCTCTTTAATCTCTAGAAGCGTTTACTGTCCCCAGGCGCTTGCGAGAGCAGGCGTCCGAGACATCGGACCGCGCGTGAAAGGGGCGGTAATGGACATCCTCATTCCCATTATCGGAGTCGTCTGCATCGGACTCCTTATCTATTACATCTACATTCTGATGAGGAGTGATTCGTAAACTATGGACGCTGCGATTCAGTACATCTTGTACTTTGCCGTGCTCGTCGTCCTGGCCGTTCCGCTCGGTCGGTTCATGGCCCATATCATGGATGGCGAGCATACGTTCCTGTCGCCTGTGATTGCTCCTGTGGAGCGTGGCGTCTATCGTCTGCTTCGCATCGACGCGGCAGAGCAGATGGGGTGTAGGCGCTATCTGGCGAGCGTGCTGGTCTTTTCGGGGATCGGCCTCGTGGCCCTTGTGGCACTCCAGGCGCTTCAGCCCTTCTTGCCAGGCAATCCCCAGCACCTGCCGGGTGTGTCATGGGATCTGTCGTTCAATACGGCTGCTTCCTTCATAACCAACACCAATTGGCAATCCTATTCCGGTGAGACCACCCTGTCCTACCTTGTGCAGTTCATGGGCCTCACCGTGCAAAACTTCTTGTCCGCCGGCACCGGTATTGCGGTCATGTTCGCGCTCATCCGCGGCTTCCGTCGGGTCAAGGAGCAGGGTCTGGGTTCCTTCTGGGTCGACCTCACCCGCACCGTCCTGTATGTGCTCATTCCGC
>CAJMMF010000036.1:0-15098 GCA_905214385.1 uncultured bacterium | reverse complement strand
AAATCAAAACCACCCCTAAAAGGGGTGGTTTGCTCTTAGGGTATAACCCTTGGATTTCCGGCACGCGTCTAAAGGCGCCGGCCCTCACGGGGTTCGGGCCGCACTGCAGGTTGACCCGTGACGGGCCGGTCAAACCGGCGCTATTTGCGCCCCGGCCCCCTATCGAAGGGGTCCTCGTACTCCTTGACGCTCAGCCGGTCGAGCGCGATGTCGGCCTTCTCCTGCTCCCGGATGTACTTCGCGATCGTCGCCTCGTTCAGGCCGACGGTGGAAACGTAGTAGCCCTCGGCCCAGAACTTCCTGTTGCCGAACTTGTACTTCATGTTCGCGTGCCTGTCGAATACCATCAGCGAGCTTTTCCCCTTCAGATAGCCCATCACGCTGGACACGCTGTACTTCGGCGGTATCGCCAGCAGCATGTGGACGTGGTCGGGCATCAGGTGCCCCTCGATTATCTCTATCCCCTTGTACTGGCAGAGCTTCCTGAAGATCTCCCCAAGGTCGGACCTTATTTGGTTGTAGATGACTTTGCGCCTATACTTCGGCGTGAACACGACGTGGTACTTGCACATCCACTTCGTGTGCGACAGGCTGTAGGCCTTCTGGGCCATACGCCACCACCGCCCTCTCGACTCGGATTCCTTGCGGCCTGAACAATCGCAAGTGTCCGGCGAGGGGGCGGCTTTGTAAAGCCGGTTGTCCCCACCCGCATAGCGGGTGGTTTCTGATGCGGCGCGCTGCGCGCCCCGCACAGGCTAAAGCCTTTAATGAAAGGGCGCTGACCTTCTGGTCGCGCCCTTGAAATTGAACGTCAGATTGCCGCTTAGGGGCGTTTGCAGCGTCGAGCAGTTACGCGGTTTGGTAAAACCGCGTAACTACAGAGCCTCGAGTGCGTTGGCGATGCGCTTCATGGCGGCATCGGCGGATGCTTGGTCGGGCGCCTCGGCCAACACGCGGATAACCGACTCGGTTCCGCTCTTGCGTACGAGCACGCGGCCCTCGCCTGCCAGCGCAGCCTCGGCCTCGGCGATGGCGTTCTGCACGCCCATGTTCTCGAGCGCGGCGTCCTTATCCGCTACGCGCACGGCAACCTGCGCCTGCGGCAGCAGCTTGCACGGAGCCGTGAGCTGCGAGAGCGTCTCGCGCTCGGCACGAATCACTTCCATCACGCGCAGCGAGGTCATAATGCCGTCGCCCGTGCGCTCGATATCGCCAAAGATCGTATGGCCCGTCTGCTCGCCGCCCAGGCTGTAGCCGCCCTCGCGCATCTTGGCATACACGTGACGGTCGCCCACGCCGCTGGTCACGGCGCTCAGTCCGGCAAGCTCCAGCGACTTGACCAGACCAAAGTTGCTGGCGATCGTCGGCACCACGGTACCGCCCGAAAGGCGACCGTGCTTGTTCAGATACACGCCGCACACGTACAGGATCTGGTCGCCGTCTACCACGCGACCGCGCTCATCCACGGCCAGGCAGCGGTCGGCATCGCCGTCATAGGCAAAACCCACGTCCAGGCCTTGCTCCACCACGTGGCGCTGCAGGCGCTCCATATGCGTGGAGCCGCAGTCGACGTTGATGTTAAAGCCATCGGGCGCGGCGTTGATCACGCGCACGTCGGCGCCCAGCGCGTCGAACACCGGCTTGGCCACCGAGGACGCCGAGCCGTTGGCGCAGTCGAGACCGATCTTGACGCCCTGTAGCGAAAAATTCGAACTCGCAATGAGCGAGGCGATATAGCGGTTGCGCCCCTGCATGTAGTCCACCGTGGCGCCGATGTGGTTGCCCGTGGCCAGCGGCACCTCGCTCTTGCCATCGATGTAGTCCTCGATGAGCTCCAGTACGTCCTCGTCCATCTTAAAACCGTCGCTGTTGACGAGCTTAATGCCGTTATCGCAAAACGGGTTGTGGCTCGCACTGATCATGATGCCGCAATCGAAGCAGCCTTCCACGGTCTGATGTGCTACGCCCGGCGTGGGGATCACGTGCAGCATATAGGCGTCCGCACCGCTCGCGACCAGGCCGCTCACTAGCGCCGCCTCGAACATATAACTCGAGCGACGTGTGTCCTTGCCCACGATGACGCGCGCCTTGCGCTCGCGGTTGGCGCCGTAATACCAGCCCACAAAACGGCCAATCTTATAAGCGTGCTCTACCGTCAGCCCAACGTTGGCCTCACCGCGAAAGCCGTCGGTGCCAAAGTACTTCATGCGCTCTCCTTACAAAATAGGGGCGAACAGATTGCCTGTCCGCCCCAAAATGGTACTCGATTATCTGCGCTACCAGAAAAATCCTACGCCGACGCGCTGTCGCGAGCCGCCTGGCATGTAGGAGTCTGACGCAGCGTAAGCGGCTTGTCCCCCGCCTCGGCCGACGTGGTCAGCGTATATGTGATCGTCGTCGTCTCGCCAGCATGCAGGTCAACGGTGCCCGAATAGAAGGGGATTCCATGCCACGTAGCGGCGCCAAGACCAAACTGGGTGCCCTCGACGGTCAGATCAGTAATGTTGCCGCCCGTCGGTGCAAACAACGAGACATTCAGACGCTCGTCGTCGCGCGCTGCATCGGGTGCGCTCGCCGCGACGTAGTCGGGCAGCTTGCCTGCCTCCTCCTGCGTCATGATGTTCGTCAGGGTAACGGTGATGCGATACGAGCATGTGCCGTCACCGTTCTTGATGCCCTGGCCAATCTGCGTATCGGCATTCAGGTACCAGTCGAGCTTGGAGAAGCTCAGGTTGTTAAAGTAGACACCAGCAACGGGATCTTCACTCGGGTCATCCGGATCGGGCAGCGAGGCGTCGATGTTCATCTGCTTGATAGCGTTCTGCTCGTCATCGTTTTTCATCCACGCGATCAGGCGGCCCTCTTCGGCACCGCGCTCAACGGCGCTGACAAGCTTCGTAACATCGACATCGCCGATACCGCCAAGGATCTTGTCGAAGGCAGCGCTGGCGACGGATGCAAAGATGCCGTCAGACTCCTCGACCGGATAGTTCCAGTACACATCGTGCATGAGGACCTTTGCGGCGTTGGTGCCGTCGACAACCGTTCCGTCGGGCAGCGACACATTACCGACCAGGCCCAGCAGATACTGCAGGAACACTGGGTCAATGCCCACGACGCCGTCAACGTCCTGGCCATATTGAGATTTCCACAGGGCTGCGACACGCTGCGAGTTGCGGGGCCAATCGGGCGAATAGGTATTGCCCGAGTTGTACAGGTTACTGTGGTTGCCGAACAACGCCTCATCCTCTTCGTCGACGCTCTCGACCGCCTCGTCCTCGCTGAGTCCAATGCGGGGAACAAACTCGCCGATCGACATCTGGCCGTCGGTGACCGAAATCAGGCCCTGCGAACCGCCAAAGCCGCCGCAGGCACGAATCTCGACGTTGTTCATGGCGTACATAAGGTAGTTGCGCGTCTGGCCGTTGGCGCCGAGCATCTGGGGAAGGACGGGGGCGACCTTCTCCGCCGCGTCAACCGCGCCGTTGAGGGTGGCAAAGCCGTCCTTGGCCTTATCGACCAGCTCGGTCACCTGGGAAATATGAGTATCGCCAATGCCCTGGATCTTTTCGTTGGCGCTCTTGAACACCTTCGAGCTGTTGGAAAGCGAATCGGCGACCGCCTGCAGCGCGGACACGTTAATCATGCCATCCTGGAACAGCTTGCCGGGCGTTGCCTGCGAGAGGTTGTCGGCCATGGGAATCAGCGCGCCGCTAGAGACATCGGACAGGGCGTCGATCATGGTGCGGGCAGCATTGATGTCGCTGCCATACACCGGGATAAACGAAGCCGCCGTCCACAGCGGGCTCGAGGTCTCCGCCTTCATGCTGTCGCAGAGCTCATCGATCTTCTTCGCGTCGTCAGGCAGCGTCGAAAAATCGCCCGACGTGACCTTGTCCTTAAGGCCACCGACGATCTCGACAGCCTCCTTCGCTTCGCTCTTTACGGTCTTTGCCGAGTTAAGCAGCATAAAGCCGCTTGCGCCAAGCGCAACGAGAAGCACCGCGACTACAGCGGCAATAATGGCGCCAGTGTGACGCCTTTTGCGCTCGCCCTTGCGATGGCGATGACGGACCAGACCGTCAGAGGTCGAACTCGACGAAGCGTCGCTACCGTAGTTCAAGCCAAAATCGTAATAATCTTCCTTGGAACCCGAGCCCGCAAACTGGGCACCGCTATCATCCAGGCGGGCGAACGTGCCAGTCTCGGAGGCGCCGGTGTAAATCGTGCCAAGGTTACCCGTAAGCCCCGCGCCACCGGCAGAGGGAGTATTGTTGGCGGCCTTGCCGGCATTAACGTTGCCGGCGGTATTCGCGGCGTTGGCAGCACCTGCGTTGTTCGCAGGTATCGAAGGGGCCCCGCTCGGCTGCGACGTGGAGGTTGCACCGCCCGCAAAGACATTCCCTCTTGCACGGCCGGTCTTTTTTGCCTTTTGAGACTGCTCGTACAGAGCGGTAAACATCGCCGTCTCGCCCGGGGACACGCGCTTACCGGAACCGCCCTGCCCAGCGCCGCCCGGCGTGCCGGCCTTACCAGCCCCGTTCGGACGCGGCGGAACTGCAGGACGGCCGCTATCGCTGCCCTTAAAGTGATTACCAGCCATAAAGAAATCCTCGCAATTGAGTCGCAATGAAAAAGTCCATAACGTTACTAGTTTATGGCATTTTGAGCATCGACAGCTAAACTCCAGACACGGACATCAATTGGCGAAAATGCGGCACAACACCTTTTCCGTCCTGGCGGCGGCGCCAGCTACACCGTCAAAAACACCATCGCGATAATCATGGCAAAGCCCGCCAGGTCGGTGGGCAAAAACACCGTTCCCAGCATAAGGGCGCTGGTGATGGTGGCCGAAACCGGCTCCATGGTTCCAAGGAGGCTCGCGCGCACCGAGCCAATCTCCTTAACGCCCTGCATGTAGAACATATAGGCGAAGAACGACCCCACCACAATAAATATCGCGAGCGCGCCGACACCCGAGGGGCCGAGCGCCGGCATATGCGCCCACGGCTGGGTAAAGATACTCATCACGATTCCCGCCGAAAGCATGGCCGAGCCCGTGACGACCGGGCTACCGTATTTGTTGAGGATTCCGGCAGGGATGATTGCTATGCAGGCACCGCCCACTGCGCACAAAAGGCCCGCGAGCAGGCCCATCGGCGAGATGCTGAGCGTACTGGGGTCGCCGCCCGTGGCGATCAAAAACGTTCCGCCCAATGCGAGCAAAATGCCAAGAGCCTCGCGCGTGCGCGGCAGTCGATGCGCGGTGACGCAGGCATACCCCATGACGACCACCAGCTGCAGGCACTGGAAGACGGTCGCGGTGCCCGCGTTGGTCAGGCGCACGGCTGACAGATAGCAAAGCTGGTTGAACAGCAGACCAAAGATCGTAAACAGAATAAGCTGCTTGCGATCGGCGGGGGTAGTCCACAGCTCGATCAAGCGGTCGCGGTCTTTTCTGAGCACAACGAACATAAAGAGCAGGCCAGCGATAACTTGGCGCACGCTCATCAGCCAAAACGTCTCGATATGGCACACGTCAAAGAGGTAGCTGGCGCTGGTGCCAGAAAAACCCCAAAACGTACCGCCGGCAAACGCGGCGAGCGTGCCCAGGGCCATCTTGCGCGTCTGGGCATCGTTGAGGCGGTCGCGCCATGCGCGGCGGGTGCTGCGGCTAAGCTCGTCAGTTCCCTCGGGCACGACAAAATCGGCCGCCGCCGTCATCGGCACCGAAGCCTTTTTACGTGCACGCTGCGCTGTGCGCTCCTGTTCCATTCCACTCCCCCGAAATCAATTGGCAACAAAGCGCTCAAACTGTAGCACGAATATTGATATGGAAATGCGGGCGATTCGGAACATCTACGAGCATCCAAATTGCAAGGACGAAAGGCGCGGATAAGCTATGCCGAGCGGTTGGAATCGTCTAGGCGCGGGGGCTGGCTTCCGCACTTCCCTCAGCACGCTCGCCGTCGACCTGCTCCTTGGCGCTGTCCTGGCTCTCCTGCTCGCGGCGGCGCTTTTCGCGAATCTGCTCCACAGCCGCGCGCAGGGCAGTCTCGTCTTCAGCGCGCGCCACCTCTTGCGTGGTCTTGACCATATGGCGAATTTCGAGCACCAGCAGCACGATCAGCGGCACCACGATGAGCGGAAAGAACAGCAGCGGATTGGTGAGCAGCGAGACCACCACGCCCAGTCCCGCCGAGACAAAGACCACGCGGCCCACCACGTCGGCGGCGGGCACGGGCGCGGCATCCTCGACCGGATTGGCATCGCCCTTGGTGCGGTAGATCGGGGCGCCGTCGGCGGCGGCCTCCACGGATACGATGCGGTGCGTGTTGAGCGAACCCTCCAGCGCGTCATCGGACGAATGGAAGGTGATGATGTCGCCCACCTGATAGGCCTGGCCGTCGCCGGTATCAACGACGATAAACGAGTGTACGGGAATCGCCGGCTCCATCGAGCCGGTCAGCGTACGCATAAAGCCGTAGCCCATGATGGTGGGAATCTCGCCGGCGGGCGTGAACACCGTGCGCAGCAGCACCACAAAGGCGACCAGGATCACCACGGTCGCCAGCACGTTGATCACGCGGAGCACATGCTTCATCACTTGTCGTCGTCCTTTGCGGAAGTCTCGGGGTCGGCAGCGACCTCGCCCTCGGTGGCATCCGCCGCAGAAGCGCCATCCTCGTCAGGCGCGGCGACCACGCCCTCGCCAGCCTCGCCGCGCAAGCGGGCCAGCAGATAGCGCAACAGGCTGTTGCCCTCGGCACGGCGCTCGGCACGAGCGCGATCACGCACGGCCTGCTCCAGCTCGTGCGTCAGCGCGTCCAGGCGCTGCTGCATCTCCGCGCGAGCAGCTTCGACCTCGCGCTCGCAAGCGGCACGGACGGCGGCGACTTCCTGCTCGATGCGCTCCCCTGCCGCAAGCTCGGCTGCGGCGATACGCTCGTCGGCGTCGGCACGGGCCTCCTCAGCGGCACGCGTCGCGGCATCGCGCTCGGCAGCGACGGCGGCGACCTTCTCGCCAGCATCCACCGCGGCCTGCTCCACAGCAGAATCGGCGGCCGCGTGGGCGGCATCGATCGCGGCATGCAGCTCGGCAACCTCCTTGGCGCACGCCTCGCGCACGCCGGCAAGCTCGGCTGCGGCGGCGTCCTTGGCGGCCTGCAGCTCGGCAGCGTCGGCAGCCGTCTTGGCAGCCAAGGCTGCGGCAGACTCACTCTTGACCCGCGCGACTTGCTCGGCAGCAGTCTGCTCGGCAGCCGCGACCCTAGCATCTGCGTCGGCGCGGGCGACTGAGACCTCGGCATCGGCCTCGGCGCGCATCCGCTCAAGCTGAGCCGCCGCGGTCTCACGTGCTTCTGCAGCGGCATCCTCGGCAGCCTTTTTACCGGCCTCGACATCCTCCAGCGAGGCGCGCAGTTCCTCGACATCGGCCTCGGCAATCTGTGCGCGCTGCGTCAACGCCAGCTCGCGTGTCTTGGCCTCGTCCAGTTCATCTACCAGATCGTCGCGCTCATCGGTCAGCGCGTGCGCCTGCACTTTCCAGGACTTCAGCTGCCCCTGGAGCTCCTCAATCTGCTCGCGGGCCTCGGCCAGCGCCTGCTCGGCATCGAGCTGGGCCTGCGTGACCTCCTCCACAAACACACGACGAACCTCAACATCGGGCAGGTCGGGACTATCGACCTGCACCTCCTTGATCTCTTTAATAAACTTGGGCGCCACCGGCGCGTGTTGCACGCTCTCAAGCTCCTGCAGGTTGCGCTCGTCGTCGGTCAGGCTCTTAAAGACGGTGTAGTTGTTGATGAGGTTGGTGTACATCTGCACCATGTACTCGTCGTCGAACGCCAGCGCCTGCTGCTGCACGTCGATGTTGTAACCCACCTTGTCGTAGCGCTCCATAAACTGCCACAGCTGGTAGCACTTGCGGTAGTTGGGGTCTTTCATGATGAGGTTGGTGCGCTGAATGGGGCTGCGAACCGCACTGCAGCCGTTCATGATCTGGCAGAACGACGCGCCGCGCAGCGCCATGACCAGGCGGCGCACGCGGTCGATGCGCATAAAGACGTCCATGTTGTCAGCGTCGTTCTCGGCGAAGCTCTGACGGTTTTTGACCGTCATCTCCACGCTGTACTCGATCTCTTCGTACGCGTCGTCGATCTTACTGTGCATCTTAAAGCGGTTGCGGATCTCGTTGCCCGTCGACCAAAAGATCACGTCGGTACGCTTATCCACAAACGTCAGCAAGCGCTGAATCAGATGGTAGATAAAGCGGTTCTCGTACAGGTCGTACGTCTCGACGGTATTGACGTTGAGGATGCGCGTAGGGTGAACGCCGCCGTCCTCACTCGGCGCCAAAAACTGCGTGTTCTGGCTCAGATGACGGACGCTGTCGGCGCTGATCTTTTTAGCGAGCGAGACCGGCACCACCTCTTCCTCGGTGGTGATAAAGCGGCGCGGCTTTTCGATGATGGTGTTGATGGCGTCGAGCGAGTCCTCGATCATGCTGATCCATTCCTCGTCCACCACCTTGACGAGCTCCTCGCGCTGCTGTTCGATCGTGGTGCCCGAGGCCTGCGCCATCTCAAACAGATAGCGGAAGTAGCGGCTGTCCTCCTGGATGGGCTCCATCTGCTCGGAGAAGCTGGTATAGAGGTCCTGAATGGTCTCGGACATGGGTTACTCCATAGATTGGATCGATCGGAAAGGGGCGGGATCACGTCGCCCCGCGCTTACGACATTAGTAGAAATTCTGGATCCGCTGCAGGTACATGACGGAATCGGGCAGACCGCCCTCGCCAAAGGTCTTCTCAATGTACTCGATCAGGCCCTTCATCTCGTCGCGCACAAAGCTCACGTTCATGGACTCAAACTTCTTGAGCACCTTGCGGGCGATGATGTAGTCCATGCCGCCCAGCTCAGTGCCGCCGCACGCCACGTACACGGGGATAAAGTCGTACATCTGCTTGATGATACGGTTACCAAAGGCCAGCTTAAAGCGGGTCTGCAGGTACTGGTCCAGCTTGTGCATCTTCTGGAGCAGCTCCTCGTCGATCACATACTCGACCTTGGCCTTTTGGAACAGATACTGCAGGTGGTCGGCCGTCACGTGCACGCGCTCGTGCGGCTCGCACTCAAACGCGTCGGCGCGCTCGTTGAGCTCGATGGGGATCGCACGGTCGTACACCTTGTCCGTGATGGTAAAGGTGGAGTCGTCGTTGTTGGCCGTGCCGATAAACCACAGGCTGTCGGGAATGGTGAGCTTGCCGTCGTGCAGACCCCTGGGATCGGCGGCCCACTGGGTGGGCACCAGGTCGAGCACCCACTCGTCGTGGCTGGGCATCTCGAGCACCGACAGGATCTCGGCAAAGTAGTACTCCACGCGGGCGAGGTTCATCTCGTCGAGCACGATCATGGACGGGTCCTGGCGAAGGCCCGCCTCATACACGGCGCGGAGGAACTCGGTCTCGTTAAAGCGCTTGGAAAACTCGTTGAAGTAGCCCAGCACCTCGGTGCGGTCGCGGAAGCTCGGCTGCACCGAAACGATGGTCGCGGGGTTGTCCAAGTAGCGGCTAAAGCTGTAGGGCAGCGACGTCTTACCGGTACCCGAGATGCCCTCCAGGATCAGCAGCTTGGAGGCGGCCATGCCGGCCACAAAGCGGCGGATGACCTCAGGCGTGTAGTAGAGCTTCATCTGGCTGCAGGCGAACGCGCGGAAGCTGTCGACAAAGTCCTCCAGCGAGATGGCATCGTCGTAGGCCGGCGATTCCCAGTCGCGGTACTTAAGGTCCACAAGGGACAGCTTGGGGAAGCGGTTGGCCTGGGTGATCTCTTTTTCCTCGGCAAGGGTCTTGGCCTCAACGGTGGCCTTGGCCATGGCGGCCGCGGCATCCTTGACGCCCTCGCCATCGAGCGCGAGCGACGCGTTGCCCGACATGACGGCCGTCGCCGCAGCGCCCTCGCCAGCAGCCGCACCGGCGCCCGCGGCGGCGCCCACCACGTTGCCCACCGTGGGCAGATGGTCGTCGGCCAGGGCCGAGGCGCCCACGTACGGAATCTGCTTGGTGCCGCCCATGGCATTGACCTTGAGCGCCAGCAGCTTGTTCTTCTCGTCCATGAGGTCGAGCACCTGCTTGTTCAGGCGGCCGATCTCGCGATAGAGCGCCTTGTTGGACGTGTCGTCGCGATGCAGGCGACGGTTGATGCGGTAGTGGTGGATCAGAATGGCCACGATCAGCACGGGGACTGCGATGAGCATGGCAAACAGAATGACCGCGCCGATCTTGCCCACCAGGTCAAACGTGGTGAAGTAGGTCATAAAGATGTTGAAGTACTCAACCCAGCCAAACACCAGCAGGTTAAGGATGGAGCTCACGACGGCAACGACGTTGTAGACGACCTTTGCCAGTAGCTCCCAGGCAAATCCCAGAAACTCACTCACCGTCGGTACCCTCCTGCTTGGTCGCGCTCATCGCCGCCTCGGCCTCGGCCTTCAGACGACGGGCTTCCTCGAGCTTGGCCTCGGCCTGGGCAAGCTGCTCGGCGGCGTTATCGGCCGTGACGGTAGTGTCACCCTTGCCCTCGGCGTCCACGATGGCAGCCGCGGCGGCCAGGCGGTCCTCCTCGGCCATAGCGCGCTTAAGGTTCATGCCCACCACGATGAGGTGATACACCTGGTAGATAAAGAACAGCAGCATGGGCAGCACGATCACAATGAGGAAGCCCATGGAGCTGGACAGGAAGTCCATGACCTTGCCCATCTGCGGCAGCGCGAACACGTACTTGCCCACGATATCGCCGTCGCTGATGATGTGCGTATCGGCCACGTCGTTGTTATCTCCCTTGGTGGTAAAGCTGCGCATGCCGTTGACCTCGTCGATGGCGGCGATGCGGTGCGTGTTGAGCGCGTACTCGTTGTCGATGATGGTATGGAACGTCACGATGCCGCCCACCTCGAGCTTGGAGGTGTCGCACTTTTTGATGAAGATGAGGTCGCCCTTGTTAAACGTGGGAGCCATGGAGTCGGACTGCACGGCGAGCGGGGTGAAGCCGGCGATGTCCGAGACGCTGCCGTCCTCGCGCGTGGCGAGCGTGGTAAACGCATACAGGGCCGCCACCAGGATGATGATCCACATGACAACGCTCAGCGCGATGGATGCGACTTTTTTAACAGATTGCATGATGTCCCTTACTACCGTGTCTGTCTAGGTCGTGCGCGGCCCGATGGCCGCCGTGCGTATCTACTGTTCCTCGATGCCCTCGAAGCGCATCGATACCGAATAGTTAGCTCCCTTTAGCATATTAGTGCAATTTGGGTCCGTTCCCTCGAGCCATATGCGAACGGTTACCGGCTTGTCCGTATCTTTTATGAGGTCGAACATGTCGCTGGCCGCGGTGGCCGTACCCGAATCGAGCCCGAAGACGGTGGCCGTACCGGACGAGCCCCCGCCTCCGTTGGGGTTGTAGACCCAGGTGTGACCGTCGGCGGTAAAGCTCATGCGCATGGCGCTGGCCATGCCCTGCGTGTCGGAGCTAAACCGCGTGCCGGACGCGCCGCCGTCGCCGTCCTGCCCGGTCAGGCGAACGCGCAGGTCCGTACTGCTCATAAAGTGCAGCGTGAACTCCAGGTAGGCACCGGTGGCGGGGTCGGCGGTGGAACCGTCCTCGAAGGTGAAGGTCTGATAGTCACTCGTGGTGACGGGCTTGAGCCGGGACGCATCGATGTCCACGCCCTTTTCGCTGGCGATGCGTGCCGAGATCTGGTCAAAGCCCAGGCTGTGCACGTATTCGTCGAATGTGGCGTGCTCGTCCAGGTCAAAGCGCAGCGAGCCGTCGGCGTTGGCGTCGATCATGAGCATGCGGGTCTTGGCGCTATCGGCGATGGAGAACCAGGCGAACGTTGCCATGGCTATCGCCACCAGCGCAAACAGCACCAGAACCACAGTGGTGGTGAGTTTGCGGCGCAGGTCGATATCGGTGGGCGCGGCAACCGGAGCGCCGGTGGTCGGGCGGCGGTTGTCGGGCGCGACGTGTGCCATTGCTACTCACCGTCCAAGGTCGCAAAGAGCGACAGGTGCAAGGTGCCCGGATCTTGATAGAGATAGTCGGCGCTATCGGGATCGGTGCCCTCGATGTAGTAATAGATATCCAGACGATAGGTCTGGTCAAGCCCCAGCGTGGCAAGCGTGTTTTGCGGACGCGCGGCCGTCTCGCTCGTGTCCAGCGTAAAGGTGGCCGGGTCCTGCGTCACGTTGGCGCCGCAGGTGAGCTGACCGTTTTGCCAGCCCAGGAGCATGCCCTCGGTGTAGCCCGCCAGGCCTGCAGGGGCAGTCGCCGGGTGCTCGGCGCGGTGACCACTATCGGAGCCGTCGAGTTCAAAGATGTTGGTGGCAAGAACCTGGTTGCCGCTCGAGATCTTTATGCCCACGCGGGCCGCGCGCAGCAGCTCGGCATCGGCGCCCTGCGGGACCAGCGATTCGGCCAGATACAAGCTGACCTTACCCTTTACTTTGCTGGCGCCCGTTCCGGTAATGGTGGGGCGCAGATTGATCCAGCCGTGGTAGAACGCGGAACCGTTGTCTTTTGCCTGCTCAAACACCGTGGCATCGCCGGCGGAGTTGTTTTGCGCGCAGGCAGCAAAGCCGTTGAGATCGAAGGTCGAGACCGGATAGAGCGTCACGGCGCCAGTCGCATTGGAAGTCAGGGAAACATCGCCCTGCTGCGACCAGCCGCCGCGATCGGCGTCACCCAGCTCCAGCACCAGCTTGGACGTGTCGCTGTGCACGCTCACCGAATTGGTGTTGACCTTCATGTTGTTGGTAAACCAGGCGTAGGTCGCGGCGCCCAAGGTGGCGGCGAGCGCCACCATAACGAGCGCGATGTAGGCACGCGCGTGGCGAGCGTGGCGGCGGGCGGCGGCGCCCTCGAGGACCTGGCACTCGGCGGCTACGCTGGAGGGAACCGCGGGGCTCTCGCTCTGGGTTTTGGCCTCGCAGCTATCTGCTGGCATGCGCTTCTGATCTTTCACGTCGCTCGCCCCCTTACGCCTTGGCCGCAGCAAAGGCAAGCTGCAGCACCACATCGCGGGCCTGGGCCTCGTCGATGCAATTGGCGTCGCAGCCTTCCATGTATACAACGTAGCGAACGCTTGCCACCTCGTTGGCGGCCAGCGTGCAGATGGGCGTGGCGCCCGCGCGCGGCGTGGGCGTGTCACCGGTGCCATCCATGCTGTAAGAGCTAATAGCGCGGGCCGGGTCGGCGGTGTAGCTCCAGCCCGAGGCGGCACCCGCTACGACCGCGCCGTCCTGCGCCGTGGTGCGCCTGTTGGTGGCACCTGCGGTATTGCCCAAGTCGTCACAGGTAAAGATATGCGTTTGCGTGCCCGACGCAGTCGTGATCACCAAGCCCAGGCGCAGTGCGGCCAGCAGCTGCGGGTCGCCCGTCATGCCCATCTGGCCCTGGTACAGGTACACGTTGAGCGCACTGTCGCTGCCCTTAAGGTACAGCGCGCCCGAAAGGGCGTAGTCATCCAGCTGCGCGGTGCAGTCGGCGTAGTCGGTCGTGATACCCGCGGCGTTTTGGAACGTGCCGCGCCAAAAGCGGGAAAGGTCTGACGTCGAGATGGGATAGAGTGTCTTGTCGGCGGCGGCAAGCGTTGCCGTCGTGTCCCAGGGCCCGTTGGCCGAAAGGCCAATCTGCAGGTCGGAGCCCTCGTCGCTTACCGTGTGCACCACGGGCGTCACGTTGGTGAAGCGCGAGTTGCTAAACCAGGCGTAGGTGGCGGCGCTCAAGGCGGTTACCAGCACCAACATCCATGCGGCCGCGGCAACCATGCGACGGCGCGAACCCAGGATGTCTTTGATGTTCGATGCACTCATGTCCAGCCCCCTTACGAACGCTTGCCGGCAAAGCGCAGCGCCAGAGATTGCAGGCTGGTGGCGGCCAGGTTGTTGGTGCAGTCGGGGTCGCAGCCTTCCAGCCACACGTACACATCCACGCGCACGGGCGTGCTGCGGTTGGCGCCCTCGGCAGCGGCGGGCAGGCTGCAGATCTTGGTCGTGGCCTCCTTGAGGCTCACGATGCCGGTGTCTTCGTTGTAGTCACAGAAGTTTGCACTAGTCAGCTGGTCAAAATGAACCGTTGTTCCATCGGAGCGGGTGCTGTCGAGCACCAGGTGGTTCTGCTCGCTCTCGCCGGCATCCTTGCCGTCGAGCGTGTTGTAGCGCGCCTGGGGATTGTGCTCGCCCGAGACCTCAAAGACGTACTGGCCCGTCACGGTATCGCCCTGCCCTGACGCATAGGTAACCAGTCCCACGCGCAGGGCGGTGGAGATGGGGTTTGCCGGATCCTGCTCGGTAAAGTCGATACCCGACAGGTACACGTCGGTCGCGGCCGAGTTGGTGGCCAGGTACAGGGAAGTCTTGTAGTAGTCGGAATGCTCGGCGGCACCAAACATGTTGGCAAAGAGCGAGTCCTGGGTGGTTCCACCGGTAAAGCCCGTTACCTTTTGAAAGCCGTTGAGCACGTTGTCGGTCGAGACGGGATCGAGCAGACCCGTAAAGCTCAGGCCGGCGTTGGTTTTGTATTCGCCGTCGTACTCGTTGGAGATAAGGAAGGTCACGCCCGTGCCCGCCGCCATCTTGACGTCGGTTATGTGGCGGTTGGCGTTATAGATGTACCAGGCATACGTTACGGCTCCGGCAGCAGCAAGCGCCACCAGCAACGTGGCGAGCATGCGATTGAACTGTTTTTGCAGCGAACGCGCGTCCGACATGCCCCTCCCCCAGATGCCGTGTTGTAAACCGCCTGGACATCATTTGCCCATAATGGAGTTATTTTACGCGAACGTGCAGTTCATCGGGGGTACAAACGCGACTTTTCGTGTGCTGTTCGCGCCGCATCGAGACGGAGAGGGTCGCAAATCGCCGCTTTTTAAAAAATAGTTCTTGCCACTGGGTGGGAGCTCCGTTATATTATTCCGTGCGCACTCGCGCACCCTTGATCGGGCGTTTAGCTCAGGGGGAGAGCGCTTCCCTGACACGGAAGAGGTCAGAAGTTCAAATCTTCTAACGCCCACCAAATGTTCGCAGCTCAGAGGC
>CAJMMF010000035.1:0-16630 GCA_905214385.1 uncultured bacterium | reverse complement strand
CTTTCGCCTGCTATCTAAGCAAGAAAGATTATAGGAAAAGTCCCAGTATCCAAAGCGGTCTAACACAACGGCACTAACGGACAAGGTGCTTGCATAAAGCCAGTTAATATATGGAATGCGGTATTGGATCCATTTTCCGGAGAGCGCATCATGGACCCATATGATCGGGAAGAACGCGCTCTAGAGCGCAGAAGCGAGATCGATCGCTGGGACATTTTGTCCCAGCGATGAAAGAACGATGTCTGGGCCAATAACATACGGAGCGACATCGTTCAATACCGCTTTAGCAGTTAGCAACCCGTACATTGCATATAATTCATTGGGGAACCAGCAGTGAACAGAATCAGCAAAATGGGCCTAAGGAAATGCTCTGTAGTGTAATCCGCATGGTCAGGAATGTCACTTGGTATGAACTGAGAATTTACTAGGATGTGAATGGAAAAGATGCAGCGGATATTATGACTCAGATTTCATATCTTCATAAATTATTGGATGTATGCATAGCTGTACCGAGGATGGCACTATGAAAATAAAAATACAACGCTTTGGCAAACCGTATGAACCAAGAAAGGAAGCACGTAACAGAAGAAATGCTCTGATTGGAATAGCCCTTTTTCTTCTTGCCGCCATTCTGATTGTAGCCGGTGCATCAATCGCTATTGAAGCCGCTATCAGACATTGGGTTGTTCCTGGACAAGAGGGGACTTGGGCAGCATCAATAGCTTCATATTGGGGTGGTATTATCGGCGGTGTAGTTTCTGGCATACTTGCTTTTCTTGGTGTCTTTTATACGATTCGATATTACAAAGAATCAGATGCGCAGAAAGAGAGAGCAGAGGTACAGCCGTTTCTTTTGGTGGAACTCGGACAAGATCCTAGGCATGATTTAAGAAAAGGATTCAGCCTTGGCGAAAGATCCGGAGATAAAGAAAAACAACAAACTATTCATGTAACTATTAAGAATATAGGGCATGGGTTCGCAAAAACTCTTGTGATTCATACTGGGTTTAATATAGGCGGATTTGCCTTTAACAAAGTTATTACTGTTGGTGACTGCACTTATACATATTTTGTCATTAATGAGGAAAGCCTTAAAGCCGGCGCGACTTTTGCCCTGCAGTACATAGATTCAATGACAAATGAATATATTCAAGAGTACTCAGTAAAAGAGGAATACAGCACGATTGATATTGAATGTGGCTATCCGAAATTGCTTGAACAATAATATCCTGCTTTGTGTTTTATGAATGCGAATTTAATCTTCCAATACTGCTGCAACACCCGGGGAGTAGAGTTCCGCCTGATTTTCTCCAGTTTTAGCTCTTTTACGGCCTTATTTTCGCCAATTCGTGGAAAACGAGGGGGCTCCAATCCTTGTAAGAGCCAAGACAGAACCCCCGAATCAACTCAGAGGGTTTCTTGGTATATCTGACCTGCATTTATTAGCGCCATAAACCCAGCTTTACACGCTTCGAGAACATTGCACCATCTGACAAGCGGAAAGTAAGGAAAGAAGCGAAAAGCAAAACCCTTGATAAACATGCATCTCTGCTCGATTGAGCTTTTGATAAACAGACACAATATCGATATAATATGTGTCTGTAAATCAAAAAGGAGGGACAATGGGGAGAAGCGAGGAAATCGCCAGGCTGGTCCGGGACGCCGGCGGCGTGGCTAGCGCGGCGCAGATCACCGAAGCGGGTTTCCTGCCCGGCTCCATCTCCCATGCCCTGAAATCGGGCGCCATAGACAAGCTCACGAGGGGTGTCTACTGCCTGCCGGAGGTGTTCGACGACGAGTTCGCCGCCGTCACCTACAGGTGGAGGAAGTGCGTGCTCTCGCACGGAAGCGCACTGTACCTCGCCGGGCTCTCCGACAGGGTGCCCGGCGCGCTCGACGTCACCGTCCCCCACGGATACAACCCGCGGGGGCTTTCCCTCGAGCACCCCGACGTGAGGATTCACAGGGTCAACAAGGATGTCTACGAGCTGGGAATCGCCGAGGCGAAATCCCCCTGCGGCGCGATGGTGAGGACGTACTGCGCGGAACGCGCGGTGGCGGACCTAATCTCCCAGAGAGCCTCCGGCGGGGCCGATCCGCAGCTCGTCCACGACGCGGTCGCAGGCTATTTCAAGAGGGCCGACGCCGACCTCGAGAATCTCGCGCGGATGTGCGCGGCGCTCGGCGTCGAGGAGGAGTTCAGGATGTATCTGGAGGTGCTCAGATGACGAGAGGCGACGCGAGCCTCAAGGGCAAGATCAAGGCGATGGCCAAGAAGAGCAACCTGAAGCCGCAGGAGCTTCTGCAGATGTACCTGTTCGAGCACCTCCTGATGCGACTCGAGAAGAGCGACTACGCGGAAACGTTCGTCCTGAAGGGAGGGCTGCTCATCTCGTCGATGACGGGCATCGCCCAGAGGACGACGATGGACATGGACGCCACGGTGGTGGGCATGGACATGGACGAGGGGACGGTGAGTGCCGCCATCTCCTCCATCTGCTCGGTCGCCGTCGGCGACGGCATGGAGTACTCCTTCGAAAGGGTGGAGCCGATTCGCGCAGACGACGAGTACGCCAACTGGCGGGCCCATCTGCGCGTCGGGTACGGCAAGATCGACGCGCCGATCAAGGTCGACATCACCACGGGGGACGAGATAGTCCCGGGGCTCATCGAGTACCGCTACCCGCTCATGTTCGAGGAGGGCTCGGTGCGGGTTCTGTCCTACCCGCTCGAGACGGTGCTGGCCGAGAAGCTCGAGACGGTCGTGTCGCGCGGCATCGCGAACACGCGCGGCCGCGACTTCTACGACATCCATGCGTTGATGCGCCTGAAGTCGAAAGGCATCGACCGGAGATCGCTTCACGAGGCCATCGCCGCCACGGCATCCAGGCGTGGGTCGGTCGGCAGGATGGCCGATTACGCAGTCGTTCTCGAAGAGGTCAGGGAATCCAGCATCATGCAGGGCATCTGGGCTTCTTACGTCGCCGGGTCGCCTTATGCGACGGGGCTCGACTTCGAGGACGTCGTCGACTCAGCCCTCGAGCTCGCGAGACTTGCTGAGCTAGGCGGCCTAGAGCAGGAAAAGAGAAATCAAAGGGCGAATTTACCGCGAGGAGCAAAATGTCCCAGATAAACCAGATCCAGGAAGAGCTGAGGCAGATCGAAGGCGGGCGATTTCAAACGCTGGCGAATCAGTATCTATATAGGAGGTATTCGCTTAACAACATTATTGAATTAGGATCCCAATGCGGCGCGGATAAAACTACGACCGGAGTGCCGGACATGTACTCTGTGGAAGAGAATGGACACTACCTCTTCGCGGCATACACAACCTCTAAATCCGACATCCGCGATAAGCTGCTAAATGATGCTAAAGACTGTCTCGACAAGAGCAAAACCAGCATCGATCCGCAACTCATAGATCGAATCGTCCTGTGTCATACGACTCCTCGTCTTTCTCCTTCAATAGCCGCGGAAGTTTATGCTGTCGACTCGCGGGTAGAGATAATCGGGCCAGAGACAATTGCGAGCGACCTTGATGGAAAATACCCTGCGCTAGCGCATGCGGTATTGGGCGTTCCGCTCGGAAAGGGGTCGTTCATCTCCCCAGACCGCTTCATCGAGCGCAACTCGAACGCTCGTTTCCGGACCGATCTGTCAAAGCCTCTTGTACACAGGGAATCCGAGCTTGCGGACCTCATCGAATCAATAGAGCAAAACAGGGCAGTGGTGATTCAAGGGCGGTCCGGATCAGGGAAAACCAAGATAGCTCTTGACGCATGCCTCTCGTTCATCGAAAAACATCGCTGGGACTTCCTCATCCTAGACTCTAGGTATTCGGCAAATCTCGACGAAGACATCGAGCTTATTCTATCGGAGTCGGAAAACGTCATCATTCTCGCCGACGACGCTAATGGCAACCTGTCCCTTGAGCATCTGCTTGGCGTTTGCTCGGAGAACGGCAAGCTGAAAATCGTCTTCACATGCAGAAAGATGTACTGGAGCGAACTGGCCGCGAGAATCAACGCCTGTCTGAGATACAAGGAAATTGAGCTGGCTCCCCTAGCTGCGGAGAACATCGATACGATACTCGAGACCGAATACGGCATAAAGAACCGTGCACTCAGAGGAAGAATTGCTACAATCGCCAAAGGAAACCTGCGGATAGCTATTATGGCAGCGACCTCAATCGCAGACGGCGATTTCGAAGCTATTCGAGAGCCTTACGATCTCCTGAAGATCTATATGGATTCCGCCCTAGCTAGCTACTCAATCAGAGAGAAGCGCATCGCTGAAATCCTCGCAATCTATGACTACTGCGACCTTGTCGAAGACGACCCTTGTTACGATGAATTACTGAGATCGGGATATGACAGCGCCGAAATCAGAGACTTCGCATCCAAGTTAAACGATTGGGAAATTGTTACGACCCTTACCTCCGCCGATGGCGTGCTAGCCATAAGGATGGAAGAGCAGAATCTTCGCGACTTCTTGATATGCCGCCACTTCGCAAAAGAAAGGAACGGCAGTTTTGCGGACTTCATTCTGCATACCGCAGGAATGCCCAACCCGCCGTATCTCAAAGCCGCCAAGTCAATGGCCGAAGTATGTGGGAGCGAAAGCGTAAACGAATACATCCGCAAAGAATGCGAGAAGGTCTGGGACGGCCTAAAGAGTCGGGATGCGCGAATTGCCGACCAGTTCATTACTGCGTTTCATCAATTCCTTCCCATGCAGGCACTTGTATTCGCCTCCGACCGCATTGAAAAATCCACGAGTGCTGACGTGTCGGAAGAGATTCTCGGGACGAATTCGACATCGAACGGATCTGTGCCCCTGCATATTTCCGTATCCCTGATGAACTCGAGCGAGTATTCGCAAATTGCCCTCGAGCTGTTCGTGGAATGCATCGAAAAAGGTACTGAACAGGCATCTCAATACAAATGGGCATGCGGGTCAGACGGCGCCTTCGCTTACGATTTCGATAGCACGGGGTTCGATTTGGAACACAACAAACTCGATGCCCTCGTTCAAAAATATCAGCAATCGCATTCCCGCAATATTGCAGCATGCCTGATCGTCTTGACGAGTTCATACCTTTCTTCAAGGGCCCAACATGTTCGGCAAAACGGCTTAACGTACACATTCAATACCCTGACTTACAATTTCACATCGAAGCTGGCTGAGCTCCACGCCCATTGCTTCCGGGCGCTCTCCGTGCTAACCGAAACCGAATTCGGCAAGCGAGTTAAATCCGCCTTTCGGCAGCACTTCTCGTTTTATGGCAAAGAGCCTGAAGCGGAGCACGCAGAGAATATGCATTCAGTGCTCTCGAGGATCGAGGAGCTATTCCCCAAATACATAAGCGAAGACTCGACGATCAATCTCTCATGCAGCTTAAGCATCAACCAGATTTACGAAACATGCGCGCAGAACCCCCCTCTGAGCCTCGAGGGGTTCTGCCAGAGCACATTCGACACGCTTGGCTTGGAGAACTCCGAGTCTCCCGTAGGGAAGGAGCCGAGGGTGTCTGCGGAAGATTTGCCGCTAGAGCGACTGACCGAAGCCTTGGGAAAGTTAGCTGAAGATTATGAGATTTCCGGTAAAGAGTGGGAATCGGGCAGGGCTATCGCAAAAGTCCTTCTGGAAATCGCCAAAAGAATCCCAGATGCCGCCTCGAGCATAATCGCGCGCCATATTGCATCGTCGCCCTCGACGATCCCCATCCCGTACGAAGCGCTTGATCATCTTGCTGAAACCATAGGCAGGAAGATCCTTAGAAATGAGTTGGGCGCGGTGATCGACGTGAGTGACCATCCGGCCCTGTTTGACCATCTTGATTTGCTGGCAATTAAGAACGGGGCCGACAAACAGGAGCTCGATGAGATCCTCGCAAGGCTCGATGACGGCAGAACGCATCTCCGCTTGAAAGATCTGGAGATAGTCGAACCAAAGCATCCTGGCTATATCCTCAAATATGCTTCCAGGTTTTCCGAGCATGCACATAATGATGAGGTTTGGCGGTTTTTCGGCAACTGCGGAGACGAAAAGCGAGTCTCCGCTCTAGGTTCGTACTTCGAATCCAATCCCTCACCGGCTGTCAATCTATATTGTCTCGCGCTTGAAGGATACCCTCATTTCGACTACGACCTCGCTTTCCTGCGCTGCCTCTTACGCCTTGAAAATTCAATGGTCGACCGTTTTTTGGAGTACGCCTCCAACCTCGACTACCATCAAAGGCACGATCTCCTGCGAAGAGTCAGCTCGTTTTGGACCGACCAGGACGATCACGCTTGGAATCTGCTGAAAACATTGATCGATGAAGCGCTGAGCGAACCACTCGGCAGGTTTGAAATAGCCGCTTTGTTTCCCGTTCGTGACGCAAATGCGCTCTCGAGCGATATTTTCTGGAACCGCCTGGAACATCTCGTCCGCGAAAGGATCGCCGACGCAAATAGTCTCTATAGAATTAGCTGGGCCTTGTCCGACTGCAATGACGAAGCGAGGGTCAGGGCTATCACCCTCATTCTGACGCTCGACAAAAACGGGATATCGATCAACCATTTGGAGCTCCGTCGATCTTCAATGAGCGGGTCCCCTGGAAAAGGCTTTATTCCAGCAGAGCTCAAGGAGATCGAGGCGATTGACTCGATCGCTACCCAGCTGCCCGCAGGTGTTGCATATCTGAAACACAGAGAATGGCTGTCAAAAGTGAGGTCATCGATTGAAAGCGACATCGAAAACGAAAAGTGGAGGCTATTCCACGGTAGGCAGTAATCGGCTTTGACACCTAGCATCAGAAAAGGCCCCAGGCGCTCCTGCCTAAACTCCACCCCGTTTCCCACTGGGACAGATATCGAAACTCAACCTGGTCGAGTTTCGCTTGAGTTTCGGCATTTGTCCCAGTGCTGTCCCACCACCGTCCCGCAGCATGTCGCAGCGAACCGCCATGTTCGGATGACTGTGAACGAGAAAAAATAGGTGCATTGGGTAGAAAACGCAGTGTATTGAGTGGGAATAGTAAATAGCCCTTTGCGAGGGAGGTCGGAAACGGCCTCCCTCGTTTTTTATTTGCCTGCCATGGGCGCGTGTGCGCTGTGGTGTATGTGGTACATACAAGCCTGTCGTTCAATCTCTCAAGCTGTTTAGCTGGGATGATTGTTTGCTGGTACGTTTTAAAGTGCTTTCAATTACCGAAGCAACGCCATCACTTTATTTCTAATTAATGCTGGCCAGCAGATTGCTTTCGCCCGCAAGAGGTCGCTCGGACTGGTACTCAAAATGTACTCACGACGTTTTGAGTATCGATTTGCTGGTACTCACAGACGATAAAAATGGGTGCCAACCTCGATATATTCGTTATCCCCTTCGAATCGTCAACGAATACTAAAAAGTGATTGAGTGCTACATAGCTCAAATTAGTCTACGTAATTACGCAATTACGTATTCTGCCGTAAAATGATTTCGGTCAATTAAGGAACGTAGAACAGGTCAATTCGGAGGGGCGACCATGGAGGAAGATCAGGCTGTTCATGCCGAAAAGGAGCTGGATAAGTTCACGCTCTCGATAACCCGTGAGGATAAGCGGGCTCTTAAGTCCTATGCCGCGCGCCAGGATAAGACGGTGGCTAAAGTCCTGCGCGAATGGATTGACGAGAAGTGTAAGGGGGAGAAGTGATGTCTCAGACGACGCAAGCAGTCGTTCAGAACCTTGTTGATCGCGCTGTCAAGCTGGGCGATCGTCAGCTCGCTGCCGACATCCGCGCCTTTGCGGCGCAGCGCCAGTTTGGGCTTGTATTTGAACACAACCGCCCAGAGCGACTTCGCCTTTATGGCAAACCCATCATGGAGGGCGATGTCGTACAGGTGCTTCCCGAGCGTGGTAAAAAAAGAGGATTCTAGCTCCCAACTGCTATGGTTGGTAAATGCCGTTCGGGGGGGGGTTGCTGATCTAAAGCCATATCAATCGCCCTCATATGACGAAAACGAATGTGAGCCCCGCTCCGTTGCTGTCGACGATGTCGTGCCTGTTGCTGAATATGACCAGCCGATTTATGCTGGCCTCAAAGAGACTGGGCGTGTCGAGCGCGCTGGCGATAAGCCCTATCAAGTAGTCATCAACGGCGAAAACTACCATGCTCTTGAAACCTTGGCCTTTGCCTATGCAGGCAAAGTGGACTGCATATATATTGACCCACCCTATAACACCGGTGCCCGCGACTGGAAATATAACAACGATTACGTCGACGGCTCCGACGCCTATCGTCACTCCAAATGGCTCGCCTTCATGGAGCGCCGCCTCAAACTCGCCAGACAACTGCTCAACCCCAACGATTCCGTACTCATCGTGACGATCGACGAGAAGGAGTACCTGAGGCTGGGGATGTTGTTGGAGAGCGTGTTCAACGGCGCAAAAATACAAATGGTGACATCTGTAATTAACCCTAAGGGCAATCGTCGGGATAACGAGTTTTCGCGTTGCGAGGAGTATTTATTCTTTGTGCTTATTGGGGGCGCTTCCGTTGGGAGCATTGGCAACACAATGCTGAAACAGGAAGAGAAGAAGGCGAAGCCAATCCGTTGGAAGGGCCTGCTGCGTAGCGCAAGCAACAACGGAAGAAGAACCGCTCGGCCAAATCTATTTTATCCGCTTGTTTTCTCTGCCGAAGACGGCTCCTATATTAGGTGCGGAGATTCACTTCCCGTAGATTACAATCGCAACTCTTATCTAACTAATGATAGTGAAGTTGTCGTATGGCCAATCGGCGAAGGGGGACAAGAGCTCACCTGGTCTCTTAAACCCGATACATTTCGCGCCTATCAGTCAGAAGGCTACATAAAATTCGGGCCATGGGATGGCATTAAACGTGTTCCATATCATCTTACTTCTGGTCAAGTTAAGGATGTTCAGTCTGGAAAGCTGGCTGTTCGCGGATATGATGCCGATGGAGCTGTTGTCCTGGAGCAACAAGGCGAAGCAAACGTTCGTCCAATGACCGTATGGAACCAAAAATCGCATTCAGCTAGCGAGTCAGGGACAGGAATATTGAAGTGCTTGCTCCCGAACAGGCGCTTCCCATTCCCAAAGTCCCTCTATGCCGTCGAAGACACCATTCGCTTTTTCGTCGCCGACAAGCCCGACGCCCTTGTAGTCGATTTCTTCTCAGGATCGGGCACCACGGCACATGCCGTCATGCGCTTGAACCATCAGGATGGCGGGCGCAGGCGCTCCATCAGCGTAACGAATAACGAGGTCTCCGAGGACGAATCCAAAAAGCTCACCAAGCGCGGTCTTCGCCAGGGCGACCCCGAATGGGAGGCGCTGGGCATCTGCCAGTACGTTACCAAACCACGCGTCACGGCGGCCATCACGGGCAAGACGCCCGAGGGCGATTCCATCAAGGGTGACTACAAGTTCACCGACGAGTTCCCCATGGCCGACGGCTTCGAGGAAAACGCCGTCTTCTTTGACCTTACCTACGAAGACCCGGACGCCGTCGAGCTGGGCGTGGCCTTCGAGGAGATCGCGCCCCTGCTCTGGCTGCGCGCTGGTTCGCGTGGCAGCATCATCAAGCACGAGCAGCCGGGCTTTGCCATGGCCGACGCCTACGCCGTCCTCTTCGACTTTGCTTCGGTCGGCGCTTTCATAGACGCCGTCAAGCAGAATGCCAGCATAGGGTGCGCCTATGTGATCACGGACGACACGGCTCGATACGCCTCCGTCAAGGCACAACTGCCTGGGCTCGACGTCGTCCGCCTGTACGAGAACTACCTGCAATCGTTCAAGATTGCCGCCGAGGATGCGGTGAGGTAAACATGAGAGTCGAACTTAAGGATTTCCAAGCCGGTGCGGTCGCGACCCTGGCGAACAAGTTGCAGTCGATGTGCCGACGCTACGAGCAGGACGGCGAGCTGTCCTCGATATGCCTCGCATCTCCCACGGGGTCGGGCAAAACGGTCATGTGCGCAGCGACGATCGAAGCGCTCTTCTTCGGAGACGACGATCTGAGCCTCATGCCCGACGAGAATGCCGTCGTTCTTTGGCTCTCGGATTCCCCGAGCCTGAACGAGCAGACGAGCGTGCGTTTCTCAAACGTGGCGGACAAGCTGGCAGACAGCATCCTTGACAGGCGCCACCTGGTCACAATTACCAACGACTTCGGAGCCGCGCACGACATTCTCGAGCCGCGCCACGTCTATTTCCTCAGCAAGGACCTACTCAGTAAGAACGGCCTGCTCACCAAGGGTAGTGAGGCCAACTCCGGCCGCGTGTTCTGGGACATCCTTGACCGCACCATCAGGGACCCGGAGCGTAACCTCTATCTGTTCATCGACGAGGCACACCGCGGCTTGGGGGCCAATGCCTCGAGCGAGCGCGGCACCGTGACGATCTACGCCAGCCTCATTGATGGGCTCGACGGCCGTGCAGCGATGCCCATCGTCGTCGGGGTCTCTGCCACGCCGCAGAGGTTCGAGGCGGCCATGGACCAGCGCGCCGATCGCGTACGTATGCCAAAGGTCGCTGTGACCCCTCGCGAGGTCCAGGAGTCAGGTCTGCTCAAGGACATCATCGAGTTGCGCGTGCCAGAGAAGGACGACCCGGTCGAGCACCAGTATCTCACTATGGCGTGCGAGCGCTATGCCCTGACTTGCCGAGAATGGGGCGAGTACTGTGCCCGTGAGGGCGAGAGCCCCGTCAACCCGCTGCTGCTCATCCAAGCGGCGGACAACGTGAGCAACTCGGCCCTGGCTGAGATGTGCGACCAGATCACGGGCCTGGTCCCCGGCCTTTCCGAGGCGATGTCGTTCGCCAACGTCTTCGGCGAGCATAAGGACATCGCGGCGGGAAAATACCTTATTCCCTATGTCGAACCCGAGTTCGTTCAGGACACCTCGCGCATTCGCGTGCTCTTCGCCAAGGAGGCTGTCTCCAACGGATGGGACTGCCCGCGAGCGGAGGTCATCTTCTCGCAGCGCAGGCGTTCGGACTCGACCTATATCGCACAGCTCGTGGGACGTATGGTACGCACTCCACTTGCGCGGCGCATCGAATCCGATGATCTTTTGAACTCCGTCGCCTGCTACCTGCCCCAGTTCAATCCCGAGAGCACTCAGGACGTGGTCGACTACCTCATGGGCCGCAAGGACGACATGGGCGAGAGCTCCATCGGCAAGCAGAACATCGTTCTCAACCCCGTGACTATCACGGCGGCTGCGCCCAAGTCCGAAGCCGACTACCAACAGGAGCTCAAGGCGTACGAGGAGAACGAGAAAGCCATCGAGGCGGCGCGGCAGGCACAACCCGGCTACCAGGCGCCGCTTGCCGGCATCGCGATTCAGGAGCCGTTGGACATGCAGGGAGCACAGCCCTCGCTTGCCTCGGCGGTCAGGCCCGTCGACGTCCCGGCGCCAGAAGCGGAGCTGGCGCCTCAGCCCGCAACGGGCAACTACGTTGCAGCGTCTGCCCCGCAGCAACCTGCGACACCTGAGCCAAGTTCCGCACAGACCGAGCCGACCCAGCCCGCCTCGGTCGTAATACCCGTGCCCATGGCAAAGCCCAAGCCGCCCACCAAGCGCGAGCAGTCTTTCACGCATCAGGAGTGGCAGGGCATCCGCACAGCCTTCGATTCCATCCCCGTGCAGCGCATTCCGAAAAAGGCCAGGAACGAATTCCAGAGCCTGGTTAAGACGGCGACTCTGCTTGTCGAGACTGGCCTCGATGTCAATGCCGCGGCCGACGTGAAAAAACAGTTCGTTCAGAAGCTCAAGGGATACATCGTTGCTAACGAGGACGAGTACCGCGAAGCCAAACACGACGTAGAGGTTGCCGAGACCGTCAAGATCACGCTCGACAAGCTCAACGAGACCGAGGACCAGGAGCAGGAGGAGGCCCGCACGGACGCCGAAGGCCTCAGAAAGGCCGCCCGCGACGCCGACATGCATTTCACTAAGGAGTTTGCGAATGAGTATCGTCGCGCCAACTTCAAGGAGCTTGGGCGGCCCGAGTGCGACCTGCGCCTTGCCGCAGCGGTGCGCACGCAGGCCATCGTCGATGCGCTCGAGGGCTGGGCGGCTCAATGCCGAAAGGAATACTTCGATAAGGTCGATGGATCTGGCGATTATGACTACCTTAACGACGCGGCAAAGCAGCGCTACGACGAGCTGGCCCGTGAAACCGAGGGCAAGCGCCTCACAAAGATAGAGTGGCCCACGTCTGCTAGCACGTCGGACGACTTCGCTAAGTATCCGTGCCATATTGTGCAGAAAGAGGACGGCCTCTGCCCGCTCGACCTGAACCCGGCGGAAGACTATATCGTTAGGAACGAATTGGCAAAGAATCGTACGGTTGCCTTCTATCGCAATCCGTCGGGCAGCATGTCTGCTAAGGCGTTTTCGATTCCGTACATGTCTTCGGTGGGACGCAAGGCCCTGCATCCAGACTTCCTCTTCTTCGTGAAGGATGCAGCGGGCGTCATCAGGCCGTCCATCGTTGACCCTCATGGCGAGTTCCTCGGCGACACGCTAGCAAAGCTTAGGGGCTATGTGACCTATCTGCGCGATTATCCCGATGTGTTCAAGCAGGTACTCTTCGTCGGGGATATGGGCGAGGGCGTGTACAAGGTGCTCAACCTCTTGCGATCCGATGTGCAGGATGCCGTGATGGGCTACAGCGATGTCGACTGTAAGGCGCTCTTCTACGGCTCCTTCGCAAACGACTATCACTAGGATTGTCGGGATTTGCCCGGCGGGCGTCTCGGATCATATGCCAGAACCGAATTAGTAAGGCTCGTTAAGGCGGCCGTCCGTTAGGGGCGGCCGCCCCTCTTCAGTCTTGACCCATGATTTCCAGTGTTTCGGTGGCATTCGCCGGTCATGAACTCGTATCCGTTGCGTGGGTGGCACCTTCGCTACGCCGCGTCAAGGGGCCCATGAGACCCCGCACAAACCTCCGCTTCGCTCCGGTTGGTGGAGGTCGTCATGGACTCCCTTGACCCGTCGTCGCTCCGGCGCGGCGTCGCCATTCGGCTTTGCCCGCAAGGGCGAGATGTTCAGGGCAGCGTGCCCGGAAACGGAGGAAGACATGCAGGAGCTGATGACGAGGGAGATTGCAGAGGAGCTGCCGAGGCTCTATGAGCAAGACTGCGCGGAAGACCTCACGGTATACGTCCACTACTTCTCGTGCGTGAACGGATGGGACTGGTGGCTGCTCAAGTTCGATGGGACGGACGAGGCGTTCAGCCTCGTCGAAGGCTATGACGACGAGCTCGGCTAATTCAGCATCAAGGAGATGGAGGAGCTGAACCGCCAAATGGGGTTCGCCGCCGTCGAGCGCGACGAGCACTTCGAGCCGAAGCCGCTTAGCGCCGTCAGGGGGAGGTAGCTCCATGGAGATGAACGAGTTTGACGCCGTGGGCAGATTCGGCAAGTCCCCGGGGCACGGCCCACTTGCTTAAACTGCTCAATTTTTCGTGCTCACGGTGCTTATTTCCCAGTGATCACTCGGACCACTTTTTAGTGAACATCAACAAACATCCGTGCAGCGGCGGACGAGATGGCGACTCGCATCGCCGACATGCTCATGCACATGGGCGGCGACTAGCCAGGGCGATCCCCGCAAAGGGCATTATTATCCGGGAAGCGTTTGGTTGCGAGCCACGCCGGTGTGAGGGCCTGATTCGTCAGGCCCCGCACAGGGGGACCGCGATGGTGGCCACCGCGCCGCCCGAGGGGCTGTTGGCGAGCGAGACGGAGCCCCCGTGGGCGCTCGCGGCCTCGGAGGCGACGTGGAGGCCGAGCCCGTAATGGCGGCCTCCGTCGCGCGAGGAGCGGGAGGAGTCGTCTGTGAAGAGGCGCTCGCAGCCGCGTTCGAGGGCGGCGGGAGAAAAGCCCGGTCCGTCATCGGCGACCTCGATGACGAGGTATCCACCAGCGACGTCGCAGGAGACCACCACGCGCGAGCGCGCGTGCTCGGCGGCGTTGGCCACGAGGTTCGCGGCGGCTCGCGCCAGGGTGGTTCGGTCGAGTGGGGCCTCGGGCGCGCCCGCGACAGCGGGGCCCGTGGCTGCGTCGAGCGTCACGCCTCGCGCCCGGGCGATCTGGGCGGCCTCGGCGAGGACCTGTTCGCAGAGCTCGGCCGGCCGCATGGGGGCCCTCTCCGCCCCGCCGGACCCGCGCGACGCCTCGATGAGCAGGCGCACGTAGCCGTCAAGCCTTTCGACACTGCCGGCTATGTCGCGCGCGGCGGCCGCGAGGTCGGCGTCTTTCTCGTCTTCCAGCTCCTCCGCCACGAAGTCGGCGTTGGCGCGCAGCACGGTGAGCGGCGTCTTGAGGTCGTGGGCGAGCGACGCCATCTGCTCGCGCTGCCCCCGCTCCGCGGCCCAGCGGGCCTCGAGCGACTCGGCGAGGGAGGCCCGCATGGCGTCCATCGCGGCGAGGACGTCGTTCACCTCGCGCACGTTGGTGCTGCCGACCGCGAAGTCGAGCTCCCCCGCGCCGACGCGCCCCGCCGCCTCCGCGAGCGGCGCCATCTTGCGCGAGATCACGCGGCTCGCGCGGCGCGCCACGAGCGCGAGCGCGAGCGCGCTTCCCGCCGCGGCGCCGACGAGCATGAGGTTCTGCGGGTTGGGAAGCAGGCCGGCGAGATCGCGCGAGACCCACTGCGGCAGGTACTCGCTGACGAGCGCGCATGCCCCGCCGTCCTTGAGCGGGAACGCGGCGTAGGTGAGGCCCGAGCCCCCGCCCTCGATCTCCACTGTGCCCGGATCAGCGGCGAGTGCCGTACGGGCCATTTCCGTCGCGTCCTCGAGCCGCGTGCCCTCGAGGTCTGTCATCAGCACGTATCCGTCCTTGTTCAGGATGAGGTAGCGGTACGCCGTCGGCACGTCCTGCTGTCCACAGACGCCGTCGCGTGCCAGGCCCTCCGCGACCTCGCGCGCATTGGCCGGCCCCCAGCTTGCCTCGTAGACGAAGCCCGCGCTGATCGCTGCGGAGAGCGCCATGAACGAGGCGAGCCACGCCGTAGCGACCGCCGCGAACGCGTAGGCGAAGTAGCGCGCGATGACGAAGGAGAGCGGCATGCCCCCGCGACCTCGCGCCCCGATCCTCAGAGCTGCCACTTGTACCCCATCCCCCAGACGGTCGCGATCGGATCGGCGCCGGCCTCGGAGAGTTTCCTCCGGGCGCGGCTGACCTGCATGGATATGGCCGCATCGTCGGCGTCGCTCTCCCAGCCGAGCACCGCCTCGCGTATCTGCGCGCGGCTCATGACCTGCCCGGGGTGGCGCGCGAGGTACTCGCAGATGGCGTACTCGGTGGGCGTGAGCGGCACGGTCTCGCCGCCCACGGCGAGGCCGCGCGCCCCGAGGTCGATCCGCACCTCCCCGAAGGAGAGGGCGTGCGAGCGCGGCCGGCGCTCACGGCGTAGATGGGCCGCGACCTTGGCGCGCAGCTCCGCGGCCCCGAAGGGCTTGCGGACGTAGTCGTCGGCGCCCAGGCCGTAGCCGGCCACGGCGTCCTCCTCGGCCACGCGAGCGGTCAGGAAGACGATGGGCCCGTCGAAGTCCGGGCGGATCTGCCGCACGAGCTCGAAGCCGTCGAGCCCCGGCATCATGACGTCGCAGAGCACGAGGTCGAAGCGCGAGAGGTCCGTCCCCGGGACCGCCGTCGGGTCCGCCGCCCTGACGACCTCATGGCCGTCGCGGCCGAGGACGCGCGCGAGCGCGTCGAGGATCGCCCGCTCATCATCCACTGCCAGTATCCTCGCCATGTTCGACCTCCTGAAACTCCCGTCGGCATTGTACTTGCGCCGCGCTCAGCGGTCCAGAGCCCCGCGCGCAGCCGCGGGCGCCTGGGCCGCGTCGCACGCGCGGTAGCGCACGCCCGAGCCGCCGCGCGCCTCGATCCCGAGCCAGCCCTCGCCGTCCGACTCCCGTCCGAAGAAGATGAGCTGGAGCTCTCGGACATTGCCCCTGTCGTCCGCAGCGTCCACCAGGTAGACGTAGTTCGCCCCCGCCCCGGTGGCGTGGGCATAAGAGCTCGCGTGGCTGCCGGGCTCGGGCGCGGGCGCCCACATGGCGATCTCGGGGTTGGGCAGCACGCGGTCGGCGATCGAGCGCAGCGCCGACCCCCAGCCGGCGTCGAGCAGGGCATTCCCGCCCAGGACGAGCGCTGCGGAGAGGAGGGCGAGCACGGCGGCGAGCGGCTTCCTACTCATCTGCCCTCCCGTCCTCGAAGCGGCAGAACCAGGCGATAAGGACGGCGGCGGCAGCCAGGGTGAGCGCGAGGCCAGCGAGCGCAGCCGTGAGGAGAGGGCCCGCCGCGCGTGCGGCGTCGATGAAGGCCTCCACCCCGAGCGACCCCAGGCGCGCGGGCCAGGCGAGCGGCACCCAGCCCAGGGGCGTCGCCAGGGCACCGGTGAGCTCGCCGGTCATGAGGCCGTGCGCAAGTCCGCCCACTGAGAAGAACGCGAGGAGCATCCCCGCCGCGCCGGCGCCGATGGCGGCGTTGCGGCCGAGGCGCAGGGCCACGCCGAGCCCCAGCGCGTAGAGGGGCAGGCTGCCCAGCACGATGCCCGCCCAGGCGGCCGCAAGCGGAGCGGGCCCGAGCGGCAGGCGCCCGGCGACGGCGAGCA
>CAJMMF010000034.1:0-18683 GCA_905214385.1 uncultured bacterium | reverse complement strand
CAAGAGCCCTCATGCGTCAGCCCGAGGCCCTAGCAGCACAGCCCCACATAACCATAGCAACTGCAGGGCAAGAGCAGGGGCTGTCCGGGCGCATACCATCCGTCGCGAGTTCCGCACGAACAGAAGGCCCGGTGGGGCCTTCGTCGTGAGCAGGGCTGCCCGAGCAGCGGATGGTATGCGCCCGGACAGCCCGCCAGGATCGCCCCCTTCAGATGCAGCACGCGATCGCGAATCTCCTCGGTACGGCCCTGATTCCAGAACTGCGTACCGATATAGCCGCACGTACGGCGGGCGACGTTCAGCGTCTCCTGGTTGCGGTTGCCGCAATGCGGGCACTCCCACACCAACTTGCCGTCGTCCTCCACGATCTTAATCTCACCGTCGAAGCCGCACTCCTGGCAGTAATCGCTCTTGGTGTTCAGCTCCGCGTACATGATGTTGTCGTAGATGTACTGCATGACGCGGATGACGGCCTTGAGGTTGTCCTGCATGTTGGGCACCTCGACGTAGGAGATGGCGCCGCCCGGGGACAGGCGCTGGAACTGGCTCTCGAACTTGAGCTTGTCGAACGCGTCGATCTCCTCGGACACATGGACGTGGTAGCTGTTGGTGATGTAGCCCTTGTCCGTCACGCCGGGGATGATGCCGAAGCGGCGCTGCAGGCACTTGGAGAACTTGTAGGTGGTGGACTCGAGCGGGGTGCCGTAGATGGAGTAGTCGATATCCTCGGCGGCCTTCCACTCGTTGCACTTGTCGTTCATGCGCTGCATGACCGCCATGGCGAACGGCGTGCCGTGCTCATCGGTGTGGCTCGCGCCCGTCATGTACTTCACGCACTCATACAGGCCGGCATAGCCCAGGCTGATGGTGGAATACCCGCCAAAGAGCAGCTTGTCAATCTTCTCGCCCTTATCCAGGCGCGCAAGGGCGCCATACTGCCACAGGATCGGCGCGGCGTCGGACAGGGTGCCCAGCAGGCGCTCGTGGCGGCAGCGCAGGGCGCGATGGCACAGCTCCAGGCGCTCATCGAAGATCTCCCAGAACTTGTCCATGTCGCGCTGGGAGGAGAGGGCCACGTCAGGCAGGTTGATGGTCACAACGCCCTGGTTGAAACGACCATAGTACTTGGGCTTGCCGGGCTCGTAATTCTTGGCGCGGGCGACATTGTCATAGCCGTTACCCGTGCGATCGGGCGTGAGGAAGCTGCGGCAGCCCATGCAGGTGTAGCAATCGCCGTTGCCCTCGGTCTCGCCCTTGGAGAGCTTGAACTCGCGCATCTTCTTCTCGGAGATGTAATCGGGCACCATGCGCTTGGCGGTGCACTTGGCCGCGAGCTGGGTCAGGTAGAAGTACTCGGACCCCTCGTAGACGTTGTCCTCCTCGAGGACGTAGATGAGCTTGGGGAACGCGGGGGTGATCCACACGCCCGCCTCGTTCTTCACGCCCTCGTAGCGCTGACGCAGGGTCTCCTCGATGATCATGGCAAGATCGCGCTTCTCGGCCTCGCTGCGGGCCTCATTGAGGTACATGAACACCGTCACGAAGGGCGCCTGGCCGTTGGTGGTCATGAGGGTGACGACCTGATACTGGATGGTCTGAACGCCACGGCGAATCTCGTCGCGCAGGCGGGTCTCCACGACCTCGGAGACCTTCTCCTCGGGCGCCTCAACCCCGAGCTCCTTGAGCTCGGCATCGACCTGGCGGCGGATCTTCTGACGGCTCACCTCGACGAACGGGGCGAGGTGCGTGAGCGAGATGGACTGGCCGCCGTACTGGCACGAAGCGACCTGGGCGATGATCTGCGTGGCAATGTTGCAGGCGGTGGAGAAGCTGTGCGGACGCTCGATGAGCGTGCCGGAAATGACCGTGCCGTTCTGCAGCATGTCCTCGAGATTCACGAGGTCGCAATTGTGCATGTGCTGGGCGAAATAGTCGGAATCATGGAAATGAATGATGCCCTCGTTGTGGGCCTCGACGATCTCGGCGGGCAGGAGCACGCGCTGCGTGAGGTCCTTGGAGACCTCGCCGGCCATATAGTCGCGCTGCACGGAGTTGACCGTGGGGTTCTTATTGGAGTTCTCCTGCTTGACCTCTTCGTTGTTGCACTCGATGAGGGACAAGATCTTATCGTCCGTGGTGTTCTTCTGGCGCTTGAGGCCCTGGACGTAGCGATAGATGATGTAGCGGCGGGCGACCTCGAAGCGGTCGAGGGCCATGATCTCATCCTCGACCATGTCTTGGATCTCCTCGACGGAGACAGTGTGACCGGCGGACTCACAGCGATCGGCGACGTTCTGCGCGGCGTAGACCACCTGGCGATCGGTGAGGCGCTCGGCCTCCTTGACCTCGCTGTTGGCGCCCTTGATGGCGTCGATGATCTTCTGGATGTCGAAGGTGACCTCAGAACCGCTGCGCTTGATGATCTTCATGGCGTTCCTCCGCGAATCGCTCTACTAACCCGTACATGCCACAATGATGGGAAAACCTCGGTTCCACACGATATGACAGCGCGCGGACAAACCGAGGCCATAGTTGCCTGGGACAGTATGATAGGCCATTTTTGCATCAATATCTGGTATCACTTTTTTAGACCAACACTATATATTGTGTTTCAGCAGGTCAGAGATAATGTGCTGACTTCTTCCCGCATTCAAATCTGCGAACCTGCGGGACGCCGAAAACAAGACGTAGGCGCCCAACCTGCGCGGATGCAAAAACAGCGACGCAAAAGGCCGGCGGGGTGTCCATAACTTCTCCGCTTGACACGGGACGATCGCCTCGAGGCATGCTGGGCGAATCATGATCGGCCTACATGTTGTGCGCAGCGCGCAACCAAGCTCCCCCACGAATAACGGAGCCAGAGGTCCGGTCGCGAAGAGGTCGCATGGACTCGCCAAAAGAAAACGGACGCCCCGAAGGACGCCCGTTTACAATGCTATGGAGGCGAAGCCCGGATTCGAACCGGGGGTAAAGGCTTTGCAGGCCTCTGCCTTACCACTTGGCCACTTCGCCGAAAAAGGACCGCCTAAACGGTCCGGAAATGCAATGGAGCGGACAACGGGGCTCGAACCCGCGACCCCAACCTTGGCAAGGTTGTGCTCTACCAACTGAGCCATGTCCGCCTGCGAGGATTTAATATACGGGATGATCCACCCAAATGCAAGAACTTTTTTTGAAAAGTTTTGCGACACCCTCGCGAACCTCGCGAAGACATCAGCCACCACGGAAAGCGCAGGCAAACGCAAACTCGCCGCAAGAGGCCCCTACAACTCAGCAAGCATAATCCAGGCAGAACTGTCCTGCGCGAGCCTGCCGTCTGCAAGCGGTGATGAGGTGAGCAGGACCCTGCCCGCCGGCAGCTCCACGGGTGCTGCACCGAAGTTCGTCACACACGCCCAGCCGTTGTCGCGGCGATAGGCGATGACGCCGCCCTCAGCGCCCTCGGCACCATCCGCAAGGCCGGTGCGCCCGTCAAGATCGAGCCACGCGAGATCGTTGGCGCACCCGCGCAGCTTGCGCCGCAGCCAGAGGGCGTCACGATAGAGCGCAAGCATCGATGTCGGGTCCGCTTCTTCCCTATCGGCAGCGTAATCGGAAAACCATGCAGGCTGCGGCAGATGGGGCGCCGCATCGGCGTCCGCCGGTGAAAACCCAAACGATCCGCCCTGCACGGGATCGTCCGCTGCCACCCACGGCAGGGGCACACGGCAGCCGTCGCGCCCCTTCTCGCGCTTCGGTCCGTGCGTATTGGTCGCAGTAGGATCTTCGAGTGCGGCCCACGGGATATCGGCCACCTCAAAAAGGCCGAGCTCCTCACCCTGATACACGTATGTCGAGCCCGGAAGCGCCAGCTCGAGCAAAAGGGCCGCCCGCGCGCGGCGCTCGCCGAGTTCACGGTCCTCGTCATAAGACGACCCGTCGCGTAAGAGCCAGTCGAGCGCAATCTGGTGGTAGCGCGTCGCCTTGATCTGCGGCAGGGCATAGCGCGTCGCCACGCGCGGCACGTCGTGGTTGGAGAGCACCCAGGTCGAGGCGGAATCGGATTCTATAGCTGCCTTCAAGCCCTCCTCGATTGCAGCATGCATGTCATCATAGGTCCAAGTGGCCTTGGCAAACTCAAAGTTGAATGTCTGGCCAAGCTCGCTGGGACGCGCGTAGAGATACTGGCGCTCGGGCAGCACCCACGCCTCGGCAACGGCGCTGCGTGGCGGATCATAGCGGTCGAACACGCGGCGCCACTCGCGATAGATCTCGTGGACCTCGTTGCGGTCCCACAGCGGATGGGTGCCGTCCTCAACCATGTCATCGCCCTCGGCGAGATGCCACCGGTCGAGGTCATCGCGGTCGAGATCCTTGGCGAGACCGTGCGCCACATCAATGCGAAAGCCATCGACGCCTCGATCGCTCCAAAACGCCAGGACGTCGCAAAAGAACGCATGAACCTCGGGGCACGACCAGTCAAAGTCCGGCTGCTCGGGCGTAAACATGTGCAGATACCACTGACCGTCCGCGACGCGCGTCCAGGCGGGGCCACCAAAGTTGGCATTCCAATTGGTGGGAGGCAGCTCGCCGTGCTCGCCGCGACCATCGCGGAAGATATAACGGGCGCGCTCGGGCGATCCGGGGCCGGCGGCAAGAGCGGCTTTGAACCAGGGGTGCTGGTTGGACGAATGGTTGGGCACGATGTCGACGATGACCTTGATGCCGTGCGCATGAGCCGCGGCGATCATGTCATCGAAGTCGTCAAGCGAGCCGAGACGTGGGTCGACATCGCAGTAGTCCGCCACATCATAGCCGCCATCGACGAGAGGCGATGGGTAAAACGGGCTCAGCCAGATGGCCTCGATACCCAGCCGCTCAAGATAGTCCATCTGCTGGGTAATGCCCGCGATATCGCCCAGACCCGAACCAGTCGAATCCTTAAACGAGCGCGGATAGATCTGATAGATCGCGGCATCGGACATCCATGGGCGCGACGAGGACTTTTCTGTAGCCATGGGATGAGTCTCCCTTGCAACGAGGTTTTGCGAGATGCCCACGATGATACGCCCAAAGCGGACATTCGCGGCAAACAACGCCACAGCCACGCCCCAAAACGCTCGCTCCCTCTCGGGTTCGAGTCTCCTGGGACGAATCGATCGATCAGTGAAAAGAACGGAAGGCCCACTCCTCCGGCCACGACAGCGAGCGGGCTCCGGGTGCCCCAAGTTGCCGCGAAAGAGGAGGGAAGCGTACTTTATGTACGCGACCGACGATTGAGGGGCAAGATGGGGTGCCCGGGGCTCGCGCAGCGTCAACAAAAAACGCGGTTCGTTAGAACCGCGTAAGATAGTTGGAGCGGACAACGGGGCGTCTGCGTATTCGCTTCGCGGATCCGCACCGGCTTCGGCCGCCTGCCGGCGTCCTCGCCAGCTCGCTACAAACGCTCCGCGTTTGCTTAACGCTCGCTCCCTCTCGGGTTCGAGCCCAAGCGATGGGTACGAAAAAGCCCGGCTACCGTAGTAGTCGGGCTGCTGCGTTTGGAGCGGACAACGGGGCTCGAACCCGCGACCCCAACCTTGGCAAGGTTGTGCTCTACCAACTGAGCCATGTCCGCTTGCGGGTTATTAATTTACGCGAGTTGTCCAAAAGACGCAAGTACTTTTTTCAAAAAACTTGTCTGCCGCATGTTCTTAGTAGCTAAACGCGCTAAAGCGATTGGCTAGGCACACGACTCCAGCGCTCCGCTAAACAGCTTCACCATCTGCACGCGCGTGCCGGCGCCGTCCGTACGACGAGCAACCTCCACGTTATCGACGAGCATACGCATAAGCTTGATACCACGGCCGCGCTCCTCTGATGCGACCGGTTCGCTCGTTTCATCGATAGAATAGCCGGCACCTCGATCAAGCACCTCAACCACAACGCGATCGCCATAGGCCTGAACCGTCAGGACGCACCCGATACCGCCCGCATGGTCATAGGCATTACCCAGCGCCTCCCCCGACGCCAACGCGACATCGTAGCGCTCGTCACGGCGCAACGGAAGCGATTCAAGGAGTTCGGCGATGCGATGTCGGTAGTATGGAAGATTCTCGATACCCTGACGGACCTCGACGCTCTTACTCCAGCGAGGCAGCTCCCCCACCGGAATGGCGGGAATAGACTCCCGTGCCGGCCCCGCGACATGAAGAATATCGACAAGACGGGCAATCTCCAAAAAGCGAACAACTTCACCTGATGCATTGACGAGCGAAAGCAGGCCTTCTCGCCTCATGAGCTCACGAGCGCGCGTAAGCAGGAATGCCAAGCCCGTCGAATCGATAAAGCTAACAGCCTGGCAGTTGATGACGACACGACGCACGCCGCGGTCGATCAAATTATCCAACCGTCGGCGCAGCGCGGGCACCGAGGCGATGTCGACATCACCCGGTGGCGTCAAAACCGCTATGTCATTCCACTCATTCATACGACCATGGTTCCCCAAAAGAGCTCGCTCGATGCACACATATCTACAACCGCGTAGGTTTCGCCCCTCAAGCGTCGCAGCCTACGATCGGCCCCGTAAAAACTCAAGGGACACCAACGCGATATCATCGTCCAGCGCCGACTCGGTAAAGCGGTCAAGCTCGCTCAAGACCTTACCGCAGATTCCCGATACGCCCTCACCCGAAACAGAGAGCAAAAGATCGCGAAGGCGTTGCTCGCCAAAGAAAGCACCAGAGCGATCGCGCGCTTCGATCGTTCCGTCGGTATACATAAAGAGCATGTCACCAGGAGCGAACGTAAAGACGCCCGTCTCGTACACCATGCTCTCAAAGGCACCGATTACCCCCGATTGGCATCCAAGCAGCTCGACCTCCCCCCCACGGGCCTCGCCGCCACCCAGCGGCATCGACTCTGGCCTGATGACCATGGTCGGAGGATGGCCCGCCGAACAATACGTTGCACGTCCGGCTTTAAGGTCAATCTTGGCGATAAAGGCCGTCACGAACGTCTCGACCCTTGAAAAGCCCATGAGCATGCTGTTAAGGGAGCGTGCCATGCGGGCCGGCCCAGCGCCCTCCCAGGCATATGCCGTCAGGGCCGTCTTGACGAGCGCGGACATCGATGCAGCCTCAATGCCTTTGCCAGACACATCGCCCAGAATCATGACGGCGCAATCGTCGGGAAGACGGATGAGCGTATAGAAATCGCCGCCGACCAACGCCGAGTTCGTGGCCGACAGGTACACCGAATCGGCGGCGATTCCCGGAACATCCCCCAGTGAATTTCTCATGCCAATCTGAAGGGTCTGAGCGATATGGCGCTCCTCACGCTTTTGAGATTCGCCTTCATAGATCAGTTCAAAGTCATGAGCCAAGTGCACCAAGTAGTCATATTCAAGGTCATCAATCGGCTCTTGGCTACCATCACGAAGCAGCAGCGCGCGCGTCGTCGGGCCCTTCGCAACAGAAGCAGGAACGATCGCGTCGTTACTGTGCTTGCCATCGCCCTCAGAGCGCGGGCGCCCCGCCTCGATGCCGGCGTCGACGTAGAGACCCTGGCAAGGCAGGCCATGCGCCCTAAGCCAGCCTCCCATAGGCATCGATTCGTCAACGCGAGTTATACGGACGTGTTTAAGGTCCTCGGCGCTCGTGCCGCCCAAAACAGATGCCTCAAAGCCATCAGGGCCAGCCCCCAGACGTGCCGCTGGCGCCGTCGTGGAAAAGAAAAGCTTCTCGGGATCGTCCGGCAAAGCAACGCGACTGCCGCCTTCAAAATCTATGACGTAGGAATCCAGACTGGCGTCATACTCAATAGGGCAAAAATGGCAGTTGAGCATATTGCAGATCTCGGACGATACCGCCTGGGTAGCCGCGGCGGAATCGTCTAGAAAGGTAAACAACTCGTCACGCAAGACATTGAGCGAGCGGCCAAGCTCGGCCGTGCGACGGGAGCGAAGGCTCGATGCCATGCCGACCAGCTGGATAGACAGGTAATCGCAAATGACCTCGAGCACATTAACGTCATAGGCGAGCGGTGCCTGAGGGCGTTTCCAACCAACTTCCAGCACGCCAAGGATCTGCGTACCGTAAAAAACGGGAAGACAGATCTCGCTGCGGTACGGAGGCATATCCTGCATGCGCAACAGGTGCTTAGAACGATTGTCCAGATCCATGAACATACCGGAGGCGACCTTATCACCCTCAAGGTCCTGTTGAATCGACAAGCGACAGGCACGCGACTCACGAAGAACATACGTCGGAATGCCAGCGCCATACGGCAAAAACTCAGGAAGGTAGCTGTCGTACAGCTCCTTGGAAACACCGCGAAGTTTAAAACCACCGCTCTCAGAAAAATAGATAGCGGCACCCGAAGCATCGAGCGTTCCTACAAGCTGGTTCAAAACGGTATCAAGTAGGCTGGGCAGCTCATCGGAGCCCACGGTACTCATAATGACCGAGAGCGTGCCAGAGAGGCGCTTGTTCGCCACTCTAAGCTCCGAAAGCGCACGCTTGAGTTGCCGGTCGTGAGAATACTGTTCCTCGATACTGTGAAGCGCCACCAGGACACGTGGTGCGCGGCGCCCAAAGATGTGTGGAGGCGTTACGGAGCCCGCACGAACCAAGACGGGAATAAAAGAGCCGTCACTCAGCTTGAGCATCAGTTCGTTCTCGGAGCCATCAGTTTCAAATGGCAGACGATGTTCCGTCGCACGTTCAAAAGCGGACGAGTACAGGACGTCTTTAACATCTCCGCCGATGACGTCGGCGCGTTCCTCGCACATCAAACCAAGTAAGCGATTATTCACATGCAGAATGGTTCCGTCGAGCTCGCAGATGATGACAGCATCGCTCGTGATCTCGACTAGTTGGGCAACGTCTGCCCACTCGTTGCGTTCAAGCGTTTCCATCGTGGACCTCACCGTCTATCGGTAACAAAAAAGCCTCCGAAGAGGCTTCTCAAATGCGATGGTGTCGGAGGCGGGACTTGAACCCGCATGACCAAAAAGCGGTCACTAGCACCTCAAGCTAGCGCGTCTGCCAATTCCGCCACTCCGACATGCTATGTTGTTGATTCGCGGTTCGTTTTGTTGGACCCGCGCGTTCAACGAGGAAGATAATAACCTATGATTCGAGAACTGTGCAAGCACTTTTTTCAAAAAAGTTTACGAATTTGTAAATGCGCAGGTAGACTGACCTGTTCGGGCAGGAATGAGGTTGCTTTCCAACGCGTCCTCGGGCATGCGGCATTATTTTGATCCGCGCTTCGCGCTACAAAATAATGCCGCCCCCTGCGGAATGCGTTGGAAAGCAACCTCATTCCTGCCCTAGGGGCACATGCTTCATGCACAGTTCTCAAACATGTTCTGGGGGCTGATAAAAATTTAGTGGCTCGGCTTTGCCGAGCCCTTATATGGGGAGGCCGGAGCTAAAGCTCCGGCCTCGCTCAATTTCCTATTAGATTAAGTGAGCGATCGAGGAATCGCACTCCCCCTCTGCCGCGTTAACGTAGGGCCCGCTCTGGAGTTGCCTTTCAGAACATTCCGCAGACCAGGAAACCCCCTTATCCGCAGCTCCGAAGGAGCAGGATAAGGGGGTTTCCATGGTCGAGGACGTTCTGAAAGGCAACTCCAGAGCGGGCCCGGACGAAAACAACCGACTACAGGTCGATGTGCGATTCCTTGATCGGGAACGGCTCGGCGAAGTGGCACGCGCAGCAGTGGCCCGGGGCAACTTCCTTAAACTCAGGAAGCTTCTCGGAGCAGATGCCCTGCGCGATCGGGCAGCGCGTGTGGAAACGGCAGCCGGTCGGCGGATCCAGCGGCGACGGCGGATCGCCGGCGAGGATGATGCGCTTGCGGGTCTTCTGAATATCCGGATCGGGAACCGGCACGGCAGATAGCAGCGACTGCGTGTACGGATGGTGAGGCTCGCTATAGAGCGTCTTCCAGTCCGAAACCTCGACCATCTTACCCAGATACATAACGGCAACGCGATCGGAGATGTGCTGCACGACGGACAGGTCGTGGGCAATGAAGAGATAGGCCGTACCGAACTTGTCCTGAAGTTCCTTGAGCAGGTTCAGAACCTGGGCCTGAATGGAAACATCCAGAGCGGAAACGGGCTCGTCGCAGATGATCAGCTTGGGCTTCAGAGCGAACGCACGGGCGATGCCGACACGCTGACGCTGACCGCCCGAGAACTCGTGCGGATAGCGGTTGATGTGCTCGGGGTTGAGGCCGACGACGTCCAGCAGCTCACGGACACGCTCAATGCGCTCCTCCTTGGTGCCCACGCCATGAATAGTCATGGGCTCGGAGACGATCTCGCCGATGGTCATACGAGGATTGAGCGAAGCATAGGGGTCCTGGAAGATGAACTGCATCTCACGACGCATGTCCTTGATCTCATGCTTGCTCATCTCGGCAACGTCTTTGCCCTGGAAGAACACCTTACCTGCCGTCGGCTTGGTCAGGCGCATGATGGTGCGGCCCGTGGTGGACTTACCGCAACCAGACTCGCCGACCAGGCCAAAGGTCTCGCCCGGATAAATCTCGAACGAAATGTCATTCACAGCAGAGACGACGCGCTTGGAAAAACGCTTGGCGAACATGCCGGACTCTGCGGGGAACTCCTTAAAAAGATGCTCGACCTTCAGCAGCGGAGTGCGCTCGTTATTGTCTGTCATTTACGCCTCGCCTCCCTTCTTGGAATCCTTGCGCGTGCGGGACGTATCAGGGGCGTTCTTGAGGAACTCGGGGTCACCGGAATAATGGCACGCAGAATAGTGGCCGGACTCGGTGACAACGCGCTCGGGGCGCTGCTTGCGGCACTTGTCCGTCGCATAGGGGCAGCGAGGAGAGAAGACGCAGCCCTCGGGCAGGTTCATGAGCGAAGGCGGGTTGCCGTGAATCGGCGTCAGCGGCTTCTTCTCATCGATGGCCTGCTCCGGGATGGAGCGAATAAGACCCCAGGTGTAGGGATGGCGGCTCTCGTAGAAGATTTCCTCAGCAGTACCGAACTCGACGGGACGGCCGGCGTACATAACCATAATCTTATCGGCCATATCGGCGACGACGCCCAGGTCATGGGTAATCATAATAATGGCGTTGCCGTTCTTCTCCTGCATCTCCTGCATGAGCTCGATAATCTGAGCCTGAATGGTAACATCCAGAGCCGTCGTGGGCTCGTCGGCAATCAGGATATCGGGATCGCAGGCAAGAGCCATAGCGATCATGACGCGCTGACGCATACCGCCGGAGAACTGGTGCGGATACTCATTGACGCGCTTCTCGGGCTCGGGGATACCCACGAGGTCCAAAAGCTCGGTGGCGCGCTTGAGCGCCTCCTGCTTGGAGTAGCCACGGTGCAGACGAAGGCCCTCGCCCACCTGCTTGCCGATCTTATAGACCGGGTTCAAGGAGGTCATAGGATCCTGGAAGATCATCGCGATATCGTTACCGCGAATGTGCTGCATCTCTTCCTCGGTCATCTCGAGGATAGAACGACCGCGATAGCGAACGTCGCCGCCCTCAATCTTTCCCGGAGGCATCGAGATAAGACCCATGATGGTCATGGCGGTCACGGACTTACCGGAGCCGGACTCACCGACGACACCGAGGGTCTCGCCACGATCGAGCGTGTAGGAGACACCGTCGACAGCGCGAACAACGCCATCTTCGGTGTGGAAATACATCTTAAGGTCATCGACCTCGAGCAGATGCTGGCCCTCGGGAACCGGCTGGTCCTTCAGGTCCACATAGTTCTTGTTCTTCTTCATCCTTATGCGTCCTTCATCTTGACGTCGAGGGCGTCGCGCAGACCGTCACCAAGCAGGGTGAAGGCGAGCACCGTCGAGAGAATTGCCAAACCGGGCATGATCATCATCCAGGGAGCGGTCAGAAGATACTGCTGACCGTCCTGAATCATGGAGCCCCACGAAGGCGTGGGCGGGATAACGCCCATGCCGAGGAAGGACAGAGCGGACTCGGTCAGAATAGCGCCACCAATGTTCATGGTCGCGTAGACCACGATAGAAGCAACGGAGTTCGGGAAGATATGGCGCATAACGATACGCGCATCGGATGCACCCATCGCGCGAGCGGCGTCAACATAATCGTTCTCTTTGACCGTTAGGATCGCAGATCGGAAGACACGGGCAATCGAGGGCCAGCCGAGAATACCGATGGCGATGAAAACATTCTGAAGACCACGGCCGATAACGGCAATCATGGCAACAACGAACAGCACGTACGGGAACGCCAGGAAGATGTCCGCACAGCGCATGATGATCGTATCCCAGATGCCGCCATAGAAACCGGCGAGGGCGCCCATGACCAGACCGATCACCGTGGAGATGGCGGTGGCCATAATACCGACGGAAAGCGAAACGCGTGCACCGTAGATAACACGGACGAGAATGTCACGACCAAGAGAGTCGGTGCCAAACGGGTGCTCGGCACACGGAGCCAGCAGCGACGTCTGGGCCATGGTGGTCGAGTCAGAAGCCGTCGGCGACCCGAGCCAGGGCTTAGCCCACAGGTCTGCGGTCAGGGCAACCACAACAACGATGATGATCCAGCAGACACCGATAACGGCGAGCTTGTTCTTTCGAAGACGCTTAAAAGCGTCGCCCCACAGCGTGCGGGACTTGGCGGGAGCAGATGCGGCCTTGGAGGCGGTAGCCTGCTCCTGAGACTGAGAATCAGTTTCCTGCATGAGACGTACCTCCCTTAGGCCTTATCCGACGGACCGCCAAGGCGGATGCGCGGGTCGAGGAATGCATAGCTAATGTCGACGAGCAAGTTGATCACCATAACGACGACAACGATGAGCGTAACGCCGCCCATAACGATGGGCCAGTCACGCATGCTAATAGCGCGGTAGACCTCGAAGCCGATGCCGGGCCAGTTAAAGACCGTCTCGGTCAGGATGGCGCCCGAAAGCATGCCGCCGAAGTCGACACCAATATAGGTAACGACGGGGATGAGTGCATTCTTAAGCGCATGCTTGATGATGATCGCGCGATTGGAGAGACCCTTGGCCTTTGCCGTGCGGATGTAATCCTGGTTCATGACGTCGAGCAGCTGCGAACGCATGATGCGGGCAGCATAGGCGGTCGAAACCGAAGCCAGCGTGATGGTCGGAAGCACGTAGTGCATCCAATCCTGATACTGGGAGCTGGCACCGCCGGCACCCGAGATCGGCATGGAGAATGCGCCGCCGGTGAGATCCTTAAGGATGACGCCGAAGAACAGCTGCAGCAGCATACCGAGCCAGAAAGCAGGGACGGCAACGAGGATCGACGTGGTCAGCGTTACCAAAATATCCCAGAAGGAATAACGCTTGACCGCCGAAATAATACCCGCACCGATACCCATGATTGCCTCGAGCACGATAGCGCACGCGGCAAGTTTGACCGTATACGGATACTTCTGGGCAAAGATTTCCGTAACCGGCAGCTTGCGCTGGTACGAATTGCCCAAATCGCCATGAAGCAGACCGTTCATGTAATACAAATAACGGTCCACGAGCGACGTTTGAACGGGATCGCCGTTCTCGTCAAGGATCGCGTTGCCGTCCTCGTCCGACTGGACCAGGTGATAGCGCACGCGAAGCTGAAGCTCCACCTCGGGGGACAGAGCCTTGTCTCCACCGATCAGCTTGATCGGGTCTCCCGGCACGATATTCTGGAGGGCGAACAGAATCAGCGTAACGCCCAAAAATACCGGGATGAACTGAAGCACACGTTTAACGATGTACTTACCCATACCACTCCCCTATCTAGGGATTAACCTAAATGGGATGCCGATCGCCAGACCGGCATCCCAAAATTACCATCAGCCAGTTTACCCCAGGTTAGGGAGAACTGTATGTTTCCCATGAGGTCTACGTAAATACTTGACCCTCACGGAAGCTGCAAAACCCTTAGGCGAGCTCGGCGGTACCCAGATCGGCGTGCTTCTGCGGATCAACATAGAGATGCTTGACGCGGTCAGAGCCAGCGATGGTGTGCGTGTAGAACATCACCGGGATAACCGGGCAGTCAGCAGCGACCATGGCGTCGGCCTCCCGCATCTTGGCGATGCGATCCTCGTCATCAACCGTGGTGCGGGCCTCGTCGACCTTGGCATCGAACTCGGGGTTGTTGTAACCGGAGCGGTTATCGCCACCGAGGGAGTCGGAGTGGAACAGCGGGTACAGGAAGTTGTCCATGATCGGGTAATCGGCGATCCAACCCAGACGGCCGAACTGATAGTTGAAGTTCTGATACTGCTCGAGCAGGGCAGACCACTCGGGAGTATCGGAGACGGCGGTGACGCCCACCTTGGCGAGGTCGCCGATGATGGACTCCATGATCTCCTTGTGGCCACCGTCCTGGTTGTAGGACAGGGTCACATTGATGCCACGATCGCCGTTAGCGCCAGCGGGAGCGACCTTGTCGAGGTACTCATTAGCCTTGTCGACGTCATAGGCGCAGAACTCCCATGCGCCCTCCTTGTAGCCGGCGATTCCCGGAGGAACAATACCGTCGGCGGGGGTACGGGTACCCTTGAAGATGGTCTTGCAGATGGCCTCACGGTTGATGGCCAGGGAAATGCCCCTGCGCAGGTCGGCGTTATTGAACGGCTCGGCCGTGTTGTTGCAGGTCAGATAGTACGTGGAAGGCTCGGCACCGAGCAGCATATGCTCGCCGTCACCCATGGTGTAGCCGTCCTTGGACTCGCCACGGTCCTTCTTGGCGGCGTCGATCTGAGCAACGGGAACGTCGCAGACATCGAGGTTGCCGGCCTGGAACTCCTTGTAAGCGGTCTCCATGTCCTTGATGACCTGGAAGTGGATCGCGTCGATCTTGGCCTTGTCGCCATAGTAATCATCGAACTTCTTGAGGTTGATCTCCTGACCATCCTCCCACTTACCGTCCATCATGAACGGGCCGTTACCGACCGGGGCAAGGTAGAAGCTCTTGACATCGGACTCGGCGCACTCGGGAACCGGGGACAGAGCCGGGTGAGAGGCGACGAAGGGGAAGTCGGCGTAAGCGGAAGACAGCTTGACGACGAGGGTCTCATCGTCGGGGCAAGTAACACCGCTGAGCTCGGTAGCGTTGCCGGCAAGCAGATCGTCATAGCCCTCAACCATGGAAAGGTGATAGGAGACCTCGGAAGGACCATACTCGGTGGCGATGGCCGACTTGGTGTTGACTAGACGCTCCCAACCGAGCTTGAAGGACTTGGAGGTAACGTCGTCACCGTTGTGGAACTTAGCCTTCTTGATCTTGAAGGTGAACTCGGTGGCGTCGTCGTTAGCCTTAAAGGACTCGCAAGCCAGCGGAACGATCTCGCCCTTCTCGGGGTCGTACTCCGTCAGAGCGTCGAAGAGCTGGTACTCGACCTGAGTGCCCTGATCCTCCTGGACGTTGTAGGGGTCGATGCAGACCGGGTTGTTGATGTAGAAGTTCAGCGTCGAACCGGACTCAGAACCGGAAGCGTCGCCGCCCTTCTTGCCGCATGCGGCAAGAAAAGCCATGGAGCTCGCAGCGAGGGTGCCGCCAACAAAGGCGCGACGACCCATAACGGGCTGGTGGAACATAGAATCAGCCATGCCATCCTCCTTATGAGATAGGACAAAGTGAATTCGGCCGGGCAACGTCGAGACAGCCCGATCGAACCATTCAAACGCGGTCCGCCGTTATGGCTGGTTATGCAGTGCGGACCAACGTTTCGCAATACAGTAGCGCATTTTATGCACAATATGGCGCTAATTCCGGTTAACGGTCGAGAATTTCTTTAGTTAGGCGAAGTATGTGGGGATATTTTGACTCTGTTACAAGTCTGTAAACAAAAAGGGCCCCACACATGCGGGACCCTTTGCAAACGTATATACGCCGATGCTTAGTAGCCGACGATGCCCTGCGGGAAGAAGAACATGCACAGAACGACACACACGGCAAAAACGACGGCCATAATTACCGTCAGGCGATCGAGGTTCTGCTCCATGACGCCCGTGGCAGAGCTGGAGTTATACAGCGAGCTAGCGATCATATCCGAAACGCCGGTGCCCTTACCGGAATGCATCAGAACGAGAATCGTCAGCGCCACGGCAGAAACAGCCCAAACGACAAACAGAAGAATCTGGAACGGACCCATAGATAAGCTCCTTAATAGAACAATTCAAACTCCAGTACTGTACCACAACCTCCAACACTCCCCCACCTGCCATTTAGGGACGGGGTAGAAATGGCAGAAATACCAAAAAGGGGGTTGCCCGAATTTGGGCAACCCCCTCGCATGAAAACGCTTGGAGTTTTCACTTAGGCCTCGGTGGCGAGCACGCGGCCCGTCATCTCGGCGGAAGGCTCAATACCAGCCATGGTGAGCATGGTCGGAGCGATATCGGAGAGACGGCCGTCCTCGATACCGGTGAGCTTGGCCTTCTCATCAACGATGATAAACGGCACGCGGTTGGTGGTGTGAGCCGTAAACGGATGCTTGGAACCGTCGGAAGCAACGTCAAACATGTGATCGGCGTTGCCGTGGTCGGCGGTAATCAGCGCAAAGCCGCCCTTGGCGAGAATCGCCGGGACAACCTTGGACAGGGCATCGTCAACAGCCTCGACGGCCTTAACGGCGGCGTCGAAGACACCGGTGTGACCAACCATGTCGCAGTTCGCGAAGTTCACGATGTAGAAATCAGCGCGATCCTCGTTGATGGCGGCGACGAGCTTCTCGGTCACCTCGGGAGCGCTCATCTCGGGCTGCAGATCGTAGGTAGCGACCTTGGGGGAAGCGACGAGCACGCGCTCCTCGCCCTCCTTGGGCTCCTCGATGCCGCCGTTGAGGAAGAACGTCACGTGGGCGTACTTCTCGGTCTCGGCGGTATGCAGCTGCTTCAGGCCATTGGCGGCGATAACGTCGGCCAGAACGTTCTCGGGGAACGTCTTGGGGAAGGCGACCTCGACGTCAAACGTCGGGTCGTACTCGGTCATCGTCACAAAGTGCGAAAGCTTGATCTGCTCGCGCTCAAAGCCGTCGAACTCCTTATCCGTGAACACGCGAGTCATCTGACGAGCGCGGTCGGGACGGAAGTTAAAGAAGATGGCCGCGTCGCCCTCGTGAATGCCCTCGTTGTGGGCAGCGAAGGGCTCGACGAACTCGTCGCCGCGCGGATCCTTCTCGTAGTACGCCTTGATACCGGCAACGGGGTCGGTATCAGCATCGGACGCGTTGACCATGACGTCGTAGGCGCGCTGGATGCGCTCCCAACGATTATCGCGGTCCATAGCCCAATAACGGCCCGAGACGGTGGCAACGCGAGCGTCGCAACCGGTCTCCTCGGAGATCTTAGCCAGGAAGGCGCAGAACTCACTCATGTAACCGGCACCGGACTGCGGGTCAACGTCGCGGCCATCCATGAAGGCGTGGACGCGAACGGTCTTGACACCATGCTCGGCAGCCATCTTGACCAGAGCCTCGACGTGGTTCATGTGAGAATGAACACCGCCAGGGCTCATAAGGCCCATGAGGTGGAGCGTCTTGCCGTCAGCCTTGACGTCGTCCATAGCCTTGACGAAGACCTCGTTCTTGGCGATGGAGCCATCCTTGATGGCGTTGTTGATGCGCGAAAGCTCCTGGAACACGATACGGCCGGCACCGATGTTGAGGTGACCCACCTCGGAGTTGCCCATCTGACCGTCGGGAAGGCCCACGTCCTCGCCCGAAGCGCCGAGCGTAGTGTGGGGATACTTCTCGTACAGGCTATCAAGGAAGGGCGTCTTGGCAGCGGCGACGGCGTTCTCGCCATCGGCCGGAGCAAGGCCGCAGCCGTCCATGATAATCAGGAGTGCAGGAAGATGACGCTGTGCCATATGTCCTACTCGCCTGCCTTGACGACCATAGAGGCGAAGTCGGCAGCCTTGAGCGAAGCGCCGCCCACGAGGGCGCCGTCAACGTCGGGCTTGGCGACGAGCTCGGCAATGTTGCCGGGCTTGGCAGAGCCACCATAGAGAACGCGGATGCCGTTAGCGAGCTCCTCGCCGAACATCTCCTTGAGGGTCTCACGGATAGCGCCGCAGACCTCCTGAGCGTCCTCAGCGGTAGCGGTCTTACCGGTGCCGATGGCCCAGATGGGCTCGTAGGCGACGACGACCTGCTTGGGGCAGGTGATCTCAAGACCAGCAAGGCCAGCCTTGACCTGGTTCACGACATGCTCGACATAGGTGCCAGCCTCGCGGACCTCGAGGGACTCGCCGCAGCAGAAGACGGGAACAAGACCGGCGGCAACGAGAGCCTTGGCCTTCTTGTTCTGGTCCTCGTCGGTCTCGTGGAAGTAGTCGCGACGCTCGGAGTGACCGATGATGCAGTAGGTGCAGCCAGCGGACTTGAGCATGTCGCAAGAGGACTCACCGGTGAAGGCACCCTTGGCCTCCCAGTACACGTTCTGTGCACCGAGGGCGATGGGGGCAGCCTGAATGCGGTCATGAACCGTGGTGATGTCAATGGTCGGAGGGCAGACGAGCACCTCGACGCCAGCCGGAACCTCGGGCAGAGCCTGAGCCAGCTCGTCGGCGAGCTTGGCGGCCTCGGCGACGTCGTTGTTCATCTTCCAGTTACCAGCAATAAGAAGGGTGCGATTAGGCATCGAGAAGCGCCTCCACTCCGGGCAGGGCCTTACCCTCGACGAGCTCCATGGAAGCGCCACCACCGGTGGAGATCCAGC
>CAJMMF010000033.1:0-22446 GCA_905214385.1 uncultured bacterium | reverse complement strand
CCGTACATGTACGGATGAATATGGGAGGTGTTCGGATGAAGTTGCCAATCAAGGGCAAAACGACACCTGTCACCGGATATCATGAACGCTGTTCAGGTGCACTATAGTAAGCTGTATCCGCACCAGCCCGTATCAGTGACAACATCGACCGCATTTTCCAGGAGACGCCATGACCCAACCAGTTCGCACCGCACCTACGCTTGCCGAGGTTGCCGCAGCTGCCGGCGTGTCGCGCTCCACGGCATCGCGCGCCCTCAACGATTCGCCCCGCATTAGCGAGGAAACCAAAAAGCGCGTCCGTGCGGCGGCCAAGAAAGTCAATTTTGTCCCCAACGCTCGTGGCCGAGCGCTCGCTGTCGGGCGCACGGAAATCATCGCCGTGCTCGTGACCGAGCCCCTGAGTGAACTCTTCAGCGACCCCACCTATAGCGAGTTTTTGAGCGGCATTACCGAGGAACTGTCGGAGTCATCCTATCTGCCCGTTATCTTGCAGGCGTCTTCTACGCATGAGCGCAACCGCGCACGCGAGCACTTTGAGCGCCGCTCGTTCGACGCCGTGATCGACGTCTCCCCCTACAAGGGCAGCGAGCTGCTCGAGGTGCTGCGCGAGCTGGGCGTACCCACCGTGTTGTGCGGCCAGCTCGAGGGCCACCCCTATCGCGACGTGTTCTCGACAGTCTACTCTGACGACGAAGAGGGCGGACGCTTTGCAGCGCTCGCTATGAAAGAGCGCGGGCGCAAAGATATCGTCGCCGTGTTGGGACCGCAAGACAACCCCGCTGTTGTCGACCGCCTGCGCGGCTACCGCACCGTCCTGGGCGAAGACCTCCCAGGCGCAAACGTTATCTATACCGGCTGGAACAGCGGAGACGGCTATCAGGCCATGCACCAGATCCTCGCGCGCGAGATTGCTTTCGATGGCGTGCTCTGCGGATCGGACCGTATCGCGGCTGGCGTCATCACCGCACTCAACGAGGCAGGCCTATCTGTTCCGGCGGACGTTTCCGTCGTCGGCTTCGACGATCACGAGATTGCGGCGCGCTGCGTCCCCGCGCTCACGACCGTCCGCCAGCCCCTGCGCGAAGAAGGCCACATGGCCGCCAACATTGCGCTCGACATGATCAAGGGCGCCGAGCCCACCACCTCCGTGATGCACATGCAGCTAATCCAGAGAGACTCGCTATAAGAAACTAGGACAGGCTTTCCGCCAGACAGTTGTTGCGGAAAGCCTGCCCCGTTTTGAGTGCTCATTCTGGGGCACAGTTTCCGTTAGACCGCTCAACCGGAAACTGTGCCCCATTATTTTGCCGAATTCTGGGTCGCGCTTTCCCAGAGGACCCCCTTTGGGAAAGCGCGACCCGTTCTGGACGCAGATTCCGGGACGTACTTTCCGCAACGCCCGGTCATCCCATGCCCCCACAATCTCGGCGTATAAAAAACGAGGGAAGGCACGCGTCCTTCCCTCGTTACGGGCAATAGGTAGCCGCTCGCCTACATCAAGCGCAGGCTGACGTCCTTGAGCTGGGCGCCAGAAACGGCACTCGGGGCGCCCGACATGAGGTCGGAGCCACTGGCCGTCTTGGGGAACGCCATGACGTCGCGGATAGAATCGGAACCGGTGAGCAGCATGCACACGCGGTCCAGGCCCAGAGCGAAACCGCCCATCGGGGGCGCACCAAACTTGAGCGCCTCCATGAGGAAGCCAAACTGAGACTCGGCGCGCTCTTCGGTAAAGCCCAGGAGCTTAAGCATGGACATCTGCATCTCGGCGTTGTGGATACGCATACCACCGCCACCGGCCTCAAAGCCGTCCATGACAAAGTCGTAGGTGCAGGAGCCGGCTGCCAGCGGGTCAGCCTCGATCTTAGCGATGTCGGTCTCGGTCGGCAGGGTAAAGGGCTGGTGCTCGGCAGCATAGGCCTTGCGATCCTCGTCCCAGTGGAACAGCGGGAAGTTGACGACCCACAGGAAGTCGTGGCCCTCGCGCTTGATCTCGAGCGCATTGGCCATGTGGGAACGCATGCCGCCCAGGATCTCGTCGGAAAGCAGGCGCGGACCGGCGGCGAACATCACAAGGTCGCCGGGCTCGACGTCCATGCGCTCGCGCAGAGCCGCCATTTCCTCGTCCGAGAAGAACTTGACGATGGGACTGTTGATGGAGCCGTCCTCGCGGAAGGCGATCCAGGCCAGGCCCTTGGCGCCAAACGTGGAGGCCACGCCGGCAAGCTTATCGATCTTGGCACGCGCCCAGGCGCCGGCGCCCTTGGCGTTGATAGCTTTGACGACAGAGCCCTCCTCGTTTGCGGCAGTCGCAAAGACCTTGAACTTGGAGTTGGCAAAGATGTCGGTCAGGTCGACCAGATGCATGCCATAGCGGGTATCGGGCTTGTCGGAGCCATAGGTGTCCATGGCCTCCCAGTAGTCCATACGACGCAGCGGCGTGGGCATCTCGACACCCATGCGGCCGAAGGCATCGGCCAGGACCTCTTCGAGCGCGCTCATAACGTCGTTCTGGTCCACGAAGGACATCTCGATATCGACCTGGGTGAACTCGGGCTGACGGTCGGCACGCAAGTCCTCGTCGCGGAAGCACTTGGCAACCTGGTAGTAGCGCTCGACGCCACCGACCATAAGCAGCTGCTTCAGGAGCTGCGGGGACTGCGGCAGAGCGTAGAAGTTGCCCGGCTGGATGCGGCTGGGGACGATGAAGTCGCGGGCGCCCTCGGGCGTGGACTTGAACAGGGAGGGCGTCTCGACCTCCATGAACTCACGGTTGTGCAGCGCCTCGCGAATGGCAAAGGTAAAGTCGGAGCGCAGCTTGAGGTTGGCCATCATCTCGGGACGACGGAGGTCCAGATAGCGATAACGCAGGCGGGTGTCCTCGCTGGTCTCGATGCCGTCCTCGATCTGGAACGGCGGGGTGACGGACGTGTTGAGCACCTCGGCGTGGTCGGTCAGGACCTCGATCTCGCCGGTCGCGAGCTTGGTGTTGGTGGTCTCCTCGCCACGGGCGCGCACGACGCCGTGGATCTTGATGGGCCACTCGGGACGCATGGTCTCGGCGATCTTAAAGGCGTCGCCGTCGGAGTGCTCGGGGTCGAAGGTGAGCTGCGTGATACCCTCGCGGTCGCGAAGGTCGCAGAAGATAAGGCCGCCGTGGTCGCGGCGACGGCTCACCCAACCGGTGAGGGTGACCTCTTCGCCCACGTTCTCGAAGCGAAGCTCGCCGCAGGTACGGGTGTGCATGGAATGCTCGTCGATGGGACGGGTCTGGCTCATACCAGTGATCCTCCTTTATGGATCTGTGCCGCCCCGTGTCGTTCCGGGCGGCGTCGTACAGATTTGCCCGGCCTGCGTAAACCGCGCAGCCAGACATGGCGTTCTATCTTATCGCACCTGTGTCGATGTGCCGCGGAAAAGTAGCTCCTGCCCAAAGACTTGACGGAGACGAAACAATTGACGCGCCGCGGCACCCGCCCGCGCTCGTCACGTGCGACAATGTGCCCCAATACAACTGCACTCGGAAAGGCCCGTCATGACCGCACACCTCATCGTTATGGATATCGACTCCACGCTCATCAACCAGGAGGTCATCGACCTGTTGGGCGAGGAGGCCGGCGTAGGCGAGCAGGTGGCACAGATCACTGAGCGCGCCATGCGCGGCGAGCTTGACTTTAAGCAGGCACTCGAGGAGCGCGTGGGGCTGCTCGCCGGCCTGGACGAGAGCGTGTTCGAGCGCACCTTTGAGCGTGTGACGTTTACCCCCGGCGCGCTGGAGCTTGTGCGCTCGGCGCACAGCAAGGGCTGGAAGGTCGGCGTGGTAAGCGGCGGCTTTCACGAGGTCGCCGATAAGATCGTGACCGCCGCGGGCATCGATTTTTGCCTGGCTAACCGCCTGGAGGTCGTGGACGGCAAGCTCACGGGTAAGCTGGCGGCAGACATCGTGACCAAGGAGTCCAAGCTCATCCAGCTGCTGGACTGGGCAGTTGAGTGCGGCGTCGACATGGCCCATACGGTCGCTATTGGCGACGGGGCAAATGACATCCCCATGATCCAGGCCGCAGGCACGGGCATCGCATTTTGCGCCAAGCCCAAGACGCGCGAGGCGGCCCCGTTTGCCATCGACGAGCGCAACCTGATGCTCGCCATGGACATCATCCTGCGCGACTAGTCAATCCATCTAACAATTGAATCAGTCTGTCCTATAGTTTCCGAACAATTTTGTCTTAGTGTTCGGAAACATACCCTTTGAGTGCTAGACTTTGCGCCGTCGAAGGGAACATATATGGATAAGCGAGATCTTGAGCAATTGCTGAGCGATGTTGCCGGCGGAGCAGTCACCCCTGCCGACGCCCTCACGCGCATCCAGACGGCTCCGACCGCCGATTTGGGCTTTGCGCAGCTTGATCTTTCGCGCGGGGTGCGCCAGGGAGCCGGCGAGGTTGTCTACGGGGCCGGTAAAACCGCCGATCAGATTGCCGCCATTATCGAAGCACTGCGCGATGCCGGCCAGGAGCGCATCCTGGTCACGCGCCTGGATGCCGAAAAAGCCGCGCGCACCGCTGAGCTTCTTGGCAACGGCATCGACTTGGGATATGTTCCGGACGCACAGCTCGCCCTCGTGGGCGGCAAGCCCTCCCCCACCGGCAACGGACGCATCGTCGTCGCCTGCGCCGGCACGAGCGACCTGCCCGTCGCCGAAGAAGCCGCGTTGACGGCCGAGTTCTATGGCAACGAGGTCGACCGCCTCTGCGACGTGGGTGTCGCCGGCCTGCACCGTCTGCTCGCGCATGCCGAGGAACTCGCCCAGGCACAGGTGGTCATCGCCATTGCCGGCATGGAGGGCGCACTGGCGAGCGTTGTCGGCGGCCTGGTAAGCTGTCCGGTCATAGCCGTTCCCACCAGTGTGGGTTACGGCGCGAGCTTTGGTGGCGTAGCCGCGCTGCTCGCCATGCTCAACTCCTGCGCCAGCGGCGTTTCGGTCGTCAACATCGACAACGGCTTTGGTGCCGCCTACCAGGCAAGTCTTATCAATCACCTGAGCGCCGGCACGCCCTGCGCCCGTTAAGGAGCATTCCATGTCCAATCATCAGCACACGCTTATCATCGACGGCACCTCGGGCATCAGCGGCGATATGACCGTCGCGGCCCTGCTCGACCTAGGCGCCAGCGAGGAGCACCTGCGCGAGCAGCTCGCCACGCTGCCGGTCGACGGCTTTACGATCGCCGTCACACGCGTAAGCAAGCATGGCATCAACGCCTGCGATTTCGACGTCCAGCTTGCAGAGGAGCTCGAGAACCACGATCACGATATGGCCTGGCTCTACGGCAACGAAGCAGCTGCCGAGCACACGCACGAGCATGAGCACCACCATCATGATCATGGCGAGCACGAACACGAGCACTGCCACGAGCATGACCACGACCACGAGGGCCACCATCACGCCCACCACCATCACCACCGTTCTTTGGCTGACGTCACCGCCATCATCGATGGCTCGCAGTTAAGCGATGGCGCCAAGCGTCGCGCCCTCGCCATCTTTACCGCGCTCGCCGCTGCCGAGGCCAAGGCTCACGGCAAAACGCCCGAGACCGTCATGTTCCACGAGGTGGGCGCCGTCGATTCCATCGTCGACGTCTGCTCTGTCGCCATCTGCCTCGATGCCCTGGGTATTGAGGACATCGTGGTCGAGTCGCTCTCCGAGGGTCACGGTACCATCCGTTGTGCCCACGGTCTCATGCCCATTCCCGTCCCCGCTGTCGTCAACCTGTGCCAGGCGGGCAATATCGCCCTCACGCCCGCACCGGTCGCCGGCGAGCTCGTCACGCCCACGGGTGCCGCCATCATCGCCGCGCTGCGCACGTCCGAGCACCTGCCGGCCCGCTACCGCATCGAGGCCGTCGGCTACGGCGCCGGTAAGCGCCCCTACGAGGGCTGCTCCGGTACGCTCCGCTGCCTGCTCGTTCACGCGGACGCATAGCCATGGATGCCCGCAAGGCAAAAAGCCGCGCTGCCATCGTTGCGGCGTTCTCCGAGCTGCTGCGCGAAGAGGACTACGGCAAGATCACCGTCGGCGACATTATCGCTCGCGCCCATGTGGGTCGGGCCACGTTCTACGGCCTCTTCAAAAGCAAAGATGACCTACTGTCCGAACTCGTGAGCGACATCTGCACCCACGCCCTCGACGACGATGGCACACCGCTCGACGACCCACTCGTGCAGGCCGAGCATATCCTCAACAACCTCTGGGAGCGCCGCCAGGGTGTACGAGCCCTCGTAGCCGGCGCCGGCTCACGCGTCTTCGCCGACTGCTTACGCAAGACCATCATGTCACGGGCAGCCGAAACCGTCCCTACCGACCCAAACGGCCCCGCCGCCACCATGGACCGAAGCTTCCTACTACACCACATAGCCTCAAGCTTCGTAGGAATGGTCCAATGGTGGGCCTGGCACAACTTCCAAGCAGATAAGACCGAAGTAGCCAAAGACTACCTATCAGCCATAAAACCCCTCTTCAACTAAGTAAGAAGCTCATCCCAAAGCATCGCCCCAACCCAAGCCGCCACGCATCCCAAAGTGTCATTCGCGCTTCAACATCCATACCAGCAACAAGCCCCTCCCATCCAAATTCAGACATATGTTGGGTTGCTTGTACGAACGCAACAAAGACCCCGCAGCTGTCCGCATGGGGTAACTTCCCAGCGCATTCCGCAGGACGCAAGAAGCCCCCGCCGCAGTTCAAAGTGCGCAGCGGGGGCTTCTTGCATGTCCGAGGACGCGCTGGGAAGTTACCCCATGCGGCCAGCGGACAACTATGTAGCCTCGGACTAGAACATGCCCAAGAAACCGTGCACAAACAGTGCGGCCAGAGCGGCACCGACAAACGGAGCGATGCCAGGAACAAGCAGGCCGTACTTCCAGTTGTTGTCAGCCTTGTTCTTAATCGGCAGCACCTGATAGGCCATGCGAGGACCAAGGTCACGTGCCTGGTTCATGGCGAAGCCGGTGATGCCGCCCATGCCCATGCCAACAGCCCAAACAATCAGACCGACGCAGATGGCGAGCATCAGAACGTTCTCGCCGGCGCGGCTAGCGGCAGCAAGGATGGCGCTGATGAACACAAAGGTGCAGATAGCCTCGCAGAAGAAGTTACGGGCATAGTTGGTACCCTCGGTGGTGGGGTTGGTCGAGAAAATGTTGCGCTGGGCAATGGGGTCGACGACGCCCTCGGAAGCCTTGAACTCATCGGCATACATAAACCAAGCGATTACGGCACCCACAAAGCCGCCGAGCATATCGGCAAGCATAAAGGGGATGCAGTTGCCCCACGGCACCAAGCCGACGATGCACTGGGCAAGCACCATAGCCGGGTTCATGCACACGGCGCCGCCAAAGACAAACAGGCAGACCGAGATGCCAAAAGACCAAGTGGTGATGGCAAACATGTGACCGGAGCCCTGATACTTGGTGCCTTTGAGCACGGTATCGCAGTGCACGCCCACGCCAAAGACGATCATGAGGGCCGTCGCGCCGAATTCGCAGAGGAGTTTGGTAAGCATAAAACCTTATCTTTCTTATCGGTTACAAACGATTCGTTTAAGCCGCGCACTAGTGCTGTGCGACGACAACACCCAGGCCATCGGGGATGACGGCGACCTTGGCGTCGGCACCCTTCATCTCAAAGGCGAGCTTGAGCGCCTCCTCGAGGGTGTTGACCGGCGTCATGTGCATATCCTTGAGCATCTGGTGATCGCACAGGTCGGTAACCATGATCACGGGGTGATGTGCCAGGATGCGAGCGAAAATCTGGCTCGTCCACTGGTCGGGCAGGGTCTCGTCCTTGGGACGATCGATGCAGGCGCGCTCAAACTCCGCCGGATCGTTGTCGGCGATGTTGTGATAGAAGCCCTCGCCGCCGTGACCGTCGGCACAACCAGCGACATCGATAATCACGCCACCCTCGGGAAGCGTGGCCTCGGCAGCGCACATGCCCTTCACGGCCTGGTAGATATTCTGGTCGAGCGGGTAGCCGCCGTTGGTGGTGATGGCGATCTCGCACTCGACGGGCTCAACGCCGGCAAGGCTCTTCACGAACTCGCAGCCAGCCTCGTGCGCCTTGTGGATGTCGCCGGCAAAGGAGCCAATGACCTCGTGCTTGCCGTTGAGCACCACGTTGAGCACAAAGGCAAGGTGGGCCATCTCAGCGGCGGCAAACATGTCCTCGCTCACGTGGTTGTGGCACAGGTTGCCGGCGCGCGAATGGGAATCGTTCACAAACTGGCCGTTGTGGTTGTACATGATGGTCTTGTAGCTGGCGATGCCAGGCAGGACGGACTTGCGGCTGCCAGAGAAACCGGCAAAGAAGTGCGGCTCAATGAAGCCCTCGGCAAGCAGCAGATCGCAATCGGCAGCAATCTTGTTGATGATGCACTCGCCACCAGAAGGCAGGGTGCCGATCTTTTTCATCATGCTGTCGTCAGTCGCGACGTGCATAACGATTTCCTCGTTGGCAACGATCTCCTCGCCATACTTGTTGACGAGCTCCTCGTGCGTCGACGGACGGTGCATACCCGTAGCAACCAGAATGCGAACGCGCGCCTCAGGCGCAGCGGAGTGGATGTGATGCAGCAGAATAGGCATCGTCACACGCGAGGGAACGGGACGCGTATGATCGGAGCTAATGATGACAATATCCTTCTTGCCAGCACAAAGCTCCTCGAGCGAAGGCGAGCCATAAGGGTTGGCAAGCGACTCCTCTACTAGCTCTTCCTGCGATTTCGTGGTCTTAAACTCGTTTTGATGACCTTCCATCACACCCGCGAAGTTCTTATCCTCGAGCTCCAGATGCAACGTTTTGTGGTCAAACGGCAGTTCACATTCAAACAATGATGAGCGCCCTCTTCCTTTCAACTGACACACTAGATAAACCGTTGGAAGGATACGCCGCTCACCGAAAAACACCACCGTCCACCGACTCATTAACACAACGTTCATATTTGACCCACAACAAAACGGCCGCGACCCCAAACGGGACTACGGCCGGAACAGTCGTAAGGCGAGAAGCGCCAAATGCGCCACCAGGATAGACCCCCTCCAAAACGCGCGAAGCGCGCCATTCTTCTCCTCAACTTTAATCCCTGAAGACCGAGGACGAAGGGACCCGATGGGTTTCCCTCTGAATGCATTCCACAGCACGAAGCCCCATCAAAGTGCGCGAAGCGCGCTATCTTTCCCCAGCAGTAATCCGCCGAAGACCGGACATCGTAGGGCCCGCCATTAGTTTACTTTTAGGCACACTCCGCAGGACGCAAGAAGCCCTCGCCGCACGAAGTGCGCAGCGAGGGCTTCTTGCATGTCCGAGGACGTGCCTAAAAGTAAGCTGATGGCGGGCCCGGACGACTACAGGGCTATCGATTACCCCGTGTTCTGCAATCCTGCCGAGACGCCGGTCACAGTCGAAAGAATCAGGCTCATGTACTCGGCCTTCTTCTCCTCTGCCATCTCGTCCTGGTTCATACGCACCTCGCGAAGGGCGCGGACCTGAGCGATGGACAGGGCGTCGACGTAGGGATTACGCACACGGACGGCGCAGCCGAGCACACGGCGGCGCTGCAGCGGCCATTCGTCACCGACGATGGCAAGAACCCACTTACGCGTGAGCTGCATCTCGGTGAAGACCTTCTCGGACAAATCCTGGCGATCGCCCAGGTGCAGGTACATCTTGGCGATGCGCTGGTCGGTCTTGGCGATCGACATCTCGATGTTGTCGATAAAGGTGCGGAAGAACGGCCACTCCTGGTAGGCAGCCTTGAGCTGGTCAAGGTCGCCAAACTGCTCGCAGGCGGTGCCCAGGCCGTACCAAGCGGCCAGGTTAATGCGCGCCTGGCTCCAGCTGAAGATCCACGGAATGGTACGCAGGTCGTCGAGCGACTTGGCACCCAGACCGCGCTTGGCCGGGCGCGAGCCAATCGGCAGCAGACCGACCTCGGTCAGCGGCGTCACGGTCGAGAACCACGGTGTAAAGTCCTCAGTGTTCAGCAGGTCCAGATAGCGCTCATGGCTTACTGCGTTGAGCTTCTCGGCCATATCCCAGAACTTCTGCGTGGTCTCGGTGTTGGTCTTCTCGACGCTCGGAGCCGACTGCAAAAGCGTTGCGGCGGCAACGGACTCAACATGGCGCTGAGCCAGCGTGCGGTTGCCGTAACGGGCAAAGATGACCTCGCCCTGCTCGGTGAGCTTAAAGAAGCAGTTGACCGAACCCTTGGGCTGCGCCAGCACGGCCTTGTTGGCCGGACCGCCGCCACGGCCCACGGCACCGCCGCGACCGTGCATGAGCACCAGATCGATATCGTTTTTCTCGGCCCACTTGGCAATGCGCTCCTGCGCGGAGTGCAGCGCGAGCATGGCCGTGGTAGGACCGGCATCCTTGGAGGAGTCGGAGTAGCCCAGCATGACCTCCATGCGGCGGTTGGTCTGGGCAAGGCGCTTTTGCACCACGGGCAGCGTAAGCATCTGGTCGAGCACGTCGACGCAGCCCTCGAGGTCCTCGAGCTGCTCAAACAGCGGGATCACGTCGAGCTCGGGGACATCCTCCTCGTGTGCAAAGGACAGGTGGGCAAGCTCAAAGACGTCGGCCACATGCTGGGCGCTCTTGGTAAACGAGATGATGTAGCGGTGCGCCATCTTCTTGCCGTAGCGCTTTTGGATGGAACCGATGGCACGGAAGGTATCGATGACCTCGCGCGTCATGGGCTGCAGGTCGCCATGGATACCGTTCTCGTGGATATCCTTGAGGGCGCGGGCATGCACCACGGAGTGCTGACGGAACTCCATCTCGACCATATGGAAGCCGAAGGACTCGACCTGCCAGATGATGGTCTGGACCGGGCCGTAGGCAGCACGGACGGCACCGCAGGCGGCCAGGGAGCGCTGAACGACACGCAGGTCATCCAGGAACTCATCGGCGCTGTGATACATGGTATCGGTGATACGGCGCACGGTGGCGTTGAGTCGGTCTGCCATGACGAGCATGACGGCGCGATGCGGCTCGTGCTCGGAGATCAGCTCGGCGCGGGCCGTGTACCGAGGGCTCATCTCGACCTGATGGTTCCACAGGTTGATGAGTTCAGCAGAAGGCTTGCTGTAGGTGGCCTCGAGCGTGAGGTTGCGGCCGATGCGGCGGCACTTGTCCTCGAGCTTGAGCACCATGTGAGTGAAGTACTTGGCGGCGACCTCACGGCTCACCTTGGCGGTGACGTTGGGGTTACCGTCGCGGTCGGAACCGATCCAGCTGCCGGGATGGAAGAACGCCGGGCACAGCGGCGGCACGGTACCGGCCTTGTCGCCCAGCACCCAGTCGTCAAAGCGACGATAGATGACGGGGATGACGTCGAACAGCGTGTTATCGAAGATGTCGATGATGGTATCGGCTTCCTCGACCGGCGTGGGCTTCTTGAGCGCGATGGGGCTCGTACGCACCAGGGCGTCGATCTCCTGCAGCATATGGCGCTCGTTCTCCACCAGGTCGGAGCCGCCCAGACGCGGACGCTCCTCCAGCAGATTGGAGATACGGCGAATCTTGCCCTCGACGGCCTTGCGACGGGCCTCGGTGGGATGTGCGGTAAAGACAGGGTGGAACTCGAGCTTGCCGAGCAGCTCGTTGGCGCCCTCGACACCCATCTCGTTTACCAACCGGTGATAGGCGACGGTGAGCTCGTTGGCGGGATCGACCTCGGTATCGGTCGATGCGCCGGCCTCGCGCTCGCGCAGCTGCGCCACACGGTAGTTCTCCTCCGACAGGTTTGCCAGGTGGAAGAAGCTCGTAAAGGCGCGAACGATGACCTGCTGCTTATCGAGCGGCAGACTGTCGATCAGATCGACGACCTCACGGAATGCCACGGCGGTGGGCTCGTCGGCGGTGGGCACGCCCTGCTCGTCGACGGCCTCGTCGGCAGCGCGGGTACCGGGGTTGCCGGCATTGGCCACAATCTCGGCCGACAGGATCTTGTCGAACAGGTCCGCGATCTCAGGATCATACTCGCTAAGCACACGACGCTCCAGGCGCAGGAACAGCGCCAAGTTGTCGCGCAGCTCCTCGGGGATCTCGATCTCGGCGAGACGCTCCCTGGACTCGGCATTCGAGCCGATTCGGTTAACGAGGCGGTTGACCACGGCAGCGACGCGCGCCGCGGCTTCGGGTACAGACTGGTTGCTTAGGTTCTCAGCCACGTTTCCTCCCATTCCTCCTTCTATGCACGTAACATGCGGTATTCATTATAGGCGCTTGCGAAATACTTTCGACACTGATTGCGCTTTACCACACAAAAGTATTTTCTGCATTGCAAGGGTTTTTGCCCTAAATGGTCGTATTTCTCGGTGGGCGGCATACGTAAATGGGGGCATTCCGCATAAAAGCGAAACACCCCCGTAACAATCGCTCGCAATGAGCTGGGCACCTCAGCGGCACTACAGCTCAAAAATCATGCGCTACAGGCGCTCGCGAACCGCCTCGACCACGTTGGCCAGATCGACGAGGGCCTCGTCATGGCTCTCCATGTCGCGCACCTTGACCTTGCCGGCGGCAAGCTCGTCGCCACCCAGGACCAAAATGAGCTTGGCGCCAACCTTGTCGGCCTGCTTAAACTGAGCTTTGAGCGAACGACCCTGGTAGTCGGCCTCGGTCACGATGCCAGCGGCACGAAGCTCCTGCGTGATGGCAAAGACGTTCTGGCGCAGCTCCTTGCCGGCATTGGCGACGTAGACGCACGGGGCCTCCTCGGCACCCAGGTCGCTGCCAAAGGCCTGCAGGGCCAGCAGCGCACGCTCAAAACCGACGGCAAAGCCGACGCCTGCCGTGGGCTTGCCACCCTCGAGCTCGACCAAGCCGTCATAGCGACCGCCGCCACCGATGGAACCGACGCCGGCGCCGGGAGCCTCGACCTCAAAGACGGTACGGGTGTAGTAGTCCAAGCCACGCACCAAGGTGGGATCCTCGACATACTCGATACCCGCCGCATCCAAATAGCGCTTGACCTGCTCGTAGTGCTCGCGGCACTCATCGCACAAGTTGTCGCCCATCAGCGGTGCGTCGGCCATGATCTCGCGGCAGTGGTCGTTCTTGCAGTCGAAGGCACGCAGCGGATTGAGCTCGGCGCGCTCGCGGCACTCGTCGCACATCTCGTCGGCGTGATCGAGGATAAACTGCTTGACCTGCTCGCGATAGGCCGGACGGCATTGGGCATCGCCCATCGAGTTAATGAGCAGACGGAGCTTGGAAAGATCGAAACCAAGGCGCTTGTAGAACTCCATAAGCATGATGATGCACTCGGCGTCTGCTGCCGGATCGGGAGCGCCGAGCCACTCGATGCCCACCTGGTGGAACTGGCGCAGGCGACCCTTCTGGGGACGCTCGCCACGGAACATGGCCTCGGCATAATAAGCCTTAAACGGCGTGGAGCCCTGGGGCACCAGGTTGTTCTCCACGACGGCGCGCACCACACCGGCCGTGCCCTCGGGACGAAGCGCCAGGCGCTGCTTGGGCTTGAGCTTGCTATCGGTGCCCTCAGCAAAGACGCGCTCCAGGTTGGCGCCGCTAAAGACGCGGAACATCTCCTTGCGCACGACGTCGGTCGACTGGCCGATGCCGTGGACAAAGACGTCCACCTGCTCGATCGCGGGCGTCTCGATGGGCTTAAAGCCAAACGGCTCGAATACGCCGGCCGCAATCTGCTGCATCTTTTGCCAAGCGCGCATCTCGGCGCCGATAAGGTCGCGGGTTCCCTCCGCCTTCTGTGCCTGCATGGGCAAACACCTTTCTTTTGTATCGCGTCATAGGTAGTAGACATTATACGGCACAAAGCAGCAACGCGGCGGCGCGTCTGACCGAACGAGGGTATGGGGACTCGTTCGGCCAGACACGCCGCCGCGGTAGCCACGGACGAAGCGGACAAGCGGCAATGCGCTTTGGCTTATCTACTCCCCCGCCATGCTCGCGCGCAGCTTGGCAGCGATGGGTTCGGACGCCAACAGGAACACGAGCATAATCGCGGAGCACACCAGGCACACGATTCAGGTGCTCGCAAAGGAGCCCGTAGCGTCGAACAGCACACCCGAGACGATGGCGCCCACGGTGCCACCGACCATCTCGAGCGAGGCAATGGTGCCCGTGACCTTGCCCAGGTCGGCCATGCCAAACTGCTTAGACGCAGCGATCGTGGGCATTGGAGATGTTGTACTGCGCAAGGGAAATGCCCAGGTCGTTGACGATCAGCGGCTGGAACAGGCTCATGCAGTTGACGAAAATCGTGTAGCACGTGGCCATGATCACGAAGCCAGAGGCCACCACGAGCCAGCCGGGGAAGAACTTACGCTGCTGGGACATACTGCTCCTTATTTAACAAACGAATAGCCGGCGCCGGGCGCCGGTAGTGCCCAAGATTGCCTTGAAAGACAAGGGCATAGGCCTTACGGCCATACCCGCAGGCTTGAAAGGCAAGGTTGGGTGCTACCGGTGGTCGGCGATATAGCCCAAAGCGACGGCGGCATAAGCCGCGGCGCCAAGGGGAAGCTCGGCATCGCTAAAACGTGCCTTGGGATGATGCTGAGCAAAATGCTCGTCCGTATCAGTCACAGCAGCGCCCACGGTAAAGTACGCGCTCGGGATCTCGCTCGAGATCAACGCGAAGTCCTCGCTCGCCATGGCGTGGAACAGCGGCAGGAAGGCGGACTTGGGCAGCACCGCGCCCACGTAGCCAAGCGACGCCTGCGTCATGCCGTCGTCGAGTACGAGCGGGGGAACATCCGAGAGTGTCTCGATAGTCGCCGGCGTACGATAGGTCGTGGCAACGCCTTTGACGACCTCCGCGATGCGGGTCTTGAGGTGCTCCATGAGCTCGACGTCGAAGCCACGCAGCGTTCCCTCGAGCACACAAGTGTCGGGGATGACATTTGCGGCCTGACCGCCGGCGAACTTGCCAACGGTAAGCGCGACCTCCTTGGCCGCCGGCACCTCGCGGGAGATGAGCTCCTGAAGCGCCAGATGCACATGGACGCCGGCCGTGATGGGGTCGATGCAGATCTCGGGGCTCGAGCCATGGCCGCCCTTGCCCTGAAGCGTGATGCGAAAACCGTACACGCCCGAGAGCGCCGGGCTGCCGTAGAGCACCAGGCCAAGCGGCGACTGGCTATTGACATGCATGGCAAAGGCGGCCTGGGGACGCGGGTTCTGCAGCAGACCGTCGGCGATGGCGGCGCGGGCACCCTCAAAGGTTTCCTCGCCCGGCTGGAACAGCAACTTAACCGTGGCGTTGGCGTCGACAAGCGCAGACTCGCGGGCCTTGAGCAGGCGCGCCGCTCCAAGCAACGCCGTCGCGTGCATATCGTGTCCACATGCGTGCATGCAGCCGTTCGTAGAGGCGAAAGGCTCGCCTGACTCTTCGGCAACGGGCAGGGCGTCCATGTCGCCACGGAGCATGATGACCGTACCGGCCTGTTCGTCCGTGCAGACGCCATTGCCCTGGGCCGCGGCGGCACCGGCGCCGACAAGGCCCACGACACAGGAACCATCGACGAGCGTGGCAAATGGGATTTCCATCTCGGTCAGGCGCGCTTGAATATACGCAGAGGTCTGTGGGAGGCTATTACCCAGCTCGGGCACCTGGTGTAAATCGTGTCGCCACGCAGCGAGCTCGTCTGCAAAAGCCTGAGCTTCTGCAACGAGACCGTCACCGATAGCGGCCTGCGCCGCTGCGGTGGCCTTGGGCGCTGATTGCGGTTGAAGATCGGACTGAGCTGGTGCCATAAATGCCCTCCAGTAGCGTTTTTGCAGTAAGCACTTTGATAGCGTAAAGTGCAAGGTACAACTTTAAAGGCGAGGCATAAAAAACGCCGCCCCAGGAGGGCGGCGCAACAAGTTGTTTACAATTGCGGGCGAGATTTTCGGCGCAAGAAATCGAAATGCGTCTCGCTCAAGATAATCGACAAAAAGATGAGCGCAAAGCCGGCAAGCAGGCGCGAGGTGAGCGCCTCCCCCATCAGCAGCACCGAGAACAGCACGCCCGAGGGGGACTCCATCGAAAGGAGCAGCGAGCCCGTCGAGGCCGGGACGTGCGCCAATCCAACGTTTTGGACGAGCAGTGCCACGCACGTACAGCCCACCGAGAGAAAGGCCGCCACGCCGACAAAGCTCGGCGTCCACACGGACAGAGGCGCCTGAGTCTCGAATAGCAGCGACGTGATTAAGCTCAAAACGCCATTGCCCACAAACATCCAAAACGTGATGACGTTGATGTCCATCTTGCGGCCATACTTGGCGGTCACCGCCATCTGGATGGCGAAGAAGACCGCGCCGCCCAGCGTAATGGCATCGCCGATGTTGAACTCGACGCTATCGAGCGCCACCAGGCCAATGCCCGCCAAGCACAGCAGTGCCGCGCCCAGATTATAGCGGGTGAGTTTTTCGCCGCTCAGAAAATAGCTCGCAAAGGGCACGAGGATGCAGTACGTACCCGTCAAAAACGCGTTCTTGCCCGCCGTGGTGTGCGCCAGGCCGACCGTCTGCAGGACGTAGGCGGCCCACATAAGTGTGCCCATTCCAAGTCCGACGATAAGATTGCGGGCGTTGAGGTGCGCGATGATGCGCTTGTGGAAGATGACAAACATGACCAACGCCGCAGGCAGAAAGCGCACGCAGAGCAGTTCAAACACCGGAATGGTGTCGAGCGCGTCCTTCATAGTGGTAAAGGAGTAACCCCAGATAATCGCCACCGAAAGCAGTAGAACTTTCCAGAACAACGGCGAACGAGCGCCGGCACCACGGGAGGTGCCGCCCGCACCCAGGTCCTCGCGAGCCACAGGGCCATCGGGCATCATTTCGATATTGTCAGTGACATGCTGGGGCATAGGGCATCCTCGCGCTCAATCTGGGCGTGGTGTCCGCACGCGCGTGACCGCATGCCGCCTCATGGTCAAATAAAAACAGGGCGCACCGGACCCCCGGCACGCCCCGCTACTGTAGCAACAACCAAGCAGCCCATGCAATTCACTCAACTAAAGCGTCGGAACAGAAAACCTCGATGTTCCGACGGCGTTTACGTTGCTGTATTAAATCAATTTGGTCGACTCCAGCTTTTCGATAATCCAGTCGTTGGCTTTGATGACCGGGCGGCGGAAGACGACGCCCAGTGCCAGCGACGGAATCAGATAGCTCGCCAGAATGCCTAGCTCAATCCAGTACTCCATATGGTAGGCGCCAGCCATGGCGGCATGCATGGCGTTGATGCCGTGGGTGAACGGCAGGAACGGATAGATCGCCTGGAACACAGGGCCGGTCATCTCGATGGGGAACGTACCGCCCGAACCGCCGACCTGCATAACCAACAGCACGACGGCGAGCGCCTTGCCGATATCGCCAAACGAAACCGTAAGCGTGTAGACGATATTGGAGAACACGAGACTCGCGACCCAACCCGCCAGCACAAATTGCAGCGGGTTGTCGCACTGAATGCCAAAGAACAGGATGTCGCCCGCGCACACGAGTGTCGCCTGCAGCAGGGCCAGACCTCCAAAGAACAGGTAGCGGCCCAGGTAGATCTCGTGCAGGCGCACGGGGATCAGCTCGTTGATGAGCTCATCGTCAACCGAGACCTTCATCATGGCCGCCAGTACAATCGAGCCCACCCACAGCGACAGAATCGTGTAGAACGGCGCCATGGCCGAACCGTAGTTGCGGATCGGATAGACCGGTTTGCGGTCGAGCGCGACGGGGCCGGAAAGCGACACGGCGAGGCCCTCGGGGTCGTTGCCAATCATTGTCTTAATCATGGCCAGGTCACCCGACATCAGAGCGCTATCAAGCTCGTCCTTAAAAGCGCTGATCTTGTCCGACGCCTCGCCCAACTGATCAGAAGCCTTGTTGACCAGCGTCGCAGCCTTGGAGAGGCCCTTTGCGAGCGAGCCAGAGGCGTCGGTCAGACCGCTCACAGCGCTATCCAAGTCACCCGAAATACCGTTCAGGGAATCCAGAACGCCCGAAATGGTCTTCTTGAGCTCCTTGGCCTTAACCGAGAACGTGGAATCGTAGTCGGACTTGGCTCCCGAGATACCCGCCTTGGCATCGGCGATGGCCTGGTCGACCTCGGCACGCGAGTTGTTGACCTCCGCCATGCCGTCCGAAAGGGACTTTGCGGTCGCCGTCAGGTCCTTCGCATTGTTGCGGTACTCCACGGCAATTCTGCCCAGCGACGTCGCAGCGGACTCGAGACCGTCTTTGAGCTTGTCATCACTCACCTGGTCGGCAAGGTTGCGGAGCTGATCGGCCATCGCATCGATATCGTCAGCACGCGTATTGAGCGCCGCTGCGGCTTCGTTGAGCTGAGACACCGTAAGGTCAACATGCTGATTCGCGGCATCGAATGCCTTCGCAAGCTCGGCGGACACGTTGTCGAACGAGCCCGCGCTTCCGTCAATCGCCGCGTCAACGGCATCGTTGGCGGCCTTGAGCGCTTCCTTGGAATCATTGATGCCGCTCTTGGCGTGCTCCATCAGCTGCTTCGTCGACTCATCAACGGTGCCCGTCTGCTTGAGCATGCCGCCCGCCGATGTCAGTGAATCGGACGTGGAGCTCAAAATGCCCGCGAGCGACGTCGCACTCGCCTGAACGTCCTGCAGGTCCTCGACCGAATCGCCCAGCGTCGAGGACAGATTGGCGATAAAGTTGCTCACCTGGTCGGTACTCATATAGTCGAGCAGGCTGGACACGGTCTTAAGGCCGATGGTCGTGATGGTCTTGGTAAAGGTCTCGTTGACCTGACTCTGGACGGCGCTCGAGCCCTTTTCAGTCACGATCTGTGCGATGGCGTTAGCCTTCTGGTTCTCGTAGAACTCGATATCGGCGTGCTTCACCTCGGTCGAGAAAAGCGTCATCATGTCGGCGCTAAACGTTTTAGGGATAACGACGGCAGCGTAGTACGCGCCCGACTTGACGCCATCGATGGCCTTATCGCGATCGTTGAGCACAACCCAGTCGAAGTTCTCGTTGCCGCGCAGGGTGACGGTTACGTTTTCGCCCACGTTGACCTCGACGGGAATCAGATCGCTCTCGTAACCCTCATCAGTGTTGACCACGGCGATCTTAAGGTTGCCGGTGTTGCCGTACGGATCCCAGCTTCCGGCGATGTTAAACCATGCATAGAGACATGGCACGATGATCAGGCCCATCACGACGACCATGCCGATCACGGAGCGAGACACGTTTTGGACATCGCGCTTAAACAGGTGCAGGATGTTTTTCATTTATGCCTCACCTCCTTTAGAGTGCTTGCCAAGCGAGGTGGTGTCCCCGTCGTTTCCGTTTACGTTGTCAGCGCCGTCGGCATCTTGAGCCTTACGATGCGCACCGATATGCGACAGACGGCTCGTAGGCTGTTCGCCTCCCTTGGCGCCACGCTCGCTGGCGTTGAGACCAAACATGCGACGGGCGGCAGGGATGGCAGCCGTGTGCTCGCGCATCTCGCGGCGAAGGTCCTCGTCCGAAAGCGCCGAGATACGCATCTGGGTATTGAGGCTCGCACGGATGTATTCGATGTTGATGAGCCAGCCGCAGATGGCGATAACCGAAATGATCCAGATAACGAGCAGGATGATCTTGCCGTTATTGTCGATATCGAGCACCGTCGAAAGCACAAAGAGCAGAACCTGCACGCCTACCACGGCGGCAAAACCGCCCTTGATGTAGTACGGGTAGCGATGCTCAAACGCCACGGCATGATCGAGCAGCTCGCGACGGTACGAATCCGAATCGAGCATGACGCGCATGGCCGTGCGCAGCGAATAGCGCTGGCGCGGTAGGTCGTTGGACTCGCAGATCATTAGGCCCGTCGTGGAAAGCTGCTTATCAAAGAGCAGATTGAGGTTGAGCAGCAACGGGCGCAGCTGCAGACCGATAAAGAGCGCGATGGCAAGGAACACGCCCAGGATGCACAGGTTGAACAGGTAGTTGAACGAATACATGCCACCGACGGTCTCGCGCAGCAGGTTGATGCCATAAGTGAAGGGCAGCAGCGGATGCAGCCATTGGAAGAAGCCGGGCATCATCTCGATGGGATACATGCCCGACGAGCCGGGGATCTGCACAATGACGAGGATGACGCCAATGGCTTTACCGATATGCTTAAACGTGGTGGACAGCGCATAGATGATGTTGACGTAGGTGAACGAAATAGCGATGCCGAACAGTACAAAGAGCAGCGGATTGACGCACTGAACGCCAATGACCAGGTCGCCCACCGTAACGATAATGGCCTGGAACGCGCCCAGGATCACCAGCAGCAGCCAGCGGCCAAAGTAGCCCTGACGCGCCGTAAAGCTACCGATGCCCTCGCGGTCGACCTCGAGTTTATAGATAGCGATGAGCACATAGCCGCCTACCCACAGCGCCAGATTGGTGTAGAAGGGCGCGATGCCCGAGCCAAAGCTCTTGACCGGATAGATTGACTTGGACGTCAGCTCAACCGGAGATGCCATGAAATCTGCCACGTCATTGACGTCGACGTCCATGAGGTCGGCTAACTCGCCCATAGACTCAGAGGTCTGCAGCGCCGCAATGTCATTGGCGGCGGTCGCGAGCTTGTCCTGAACCTTGGCAAGGGAGGCGTCGGTTTGGGATAGCGTGGTCTTTGCCTGCTTGAGCGTGGCGTCGAGCTGCGCCAGCGTGCCGCGCGCGCTCGCTATCGTGGGGGTCATACCCGACACAATGCCGGTCAAATCGCCCGAAACGGCGGCAAAGGAATCAAGCGCGCTCGAAGCCTTCGGAAGTGCGTTCTGACCCAGATCGGTCTGAGCCTGACCGAGGTTAGCCGTACCGGTCTGAATTGCCGCGTTGAGTGCGTTGCTCGCGTTCGAGATTGCCGTAGCGTCGTTTGCCATGGCGCTCGATTGTGCAGAAAGGCCATCCTTGATGCTCTGCAGCTTCTGGTTTTGCTCGCGAAGCGAATCGATGGTCGATACAATGCGCGCGTCAATTTCCTCGGAACCTGTCGACGTGTCATTAACGAGAATCTCCAAGTGCCCGATAACGGCCTTATTGTGATCGATCGTCGCCTGGAGAGACTCGAGCGAGTTGTCGATGCGGGTGGTCGTAGATGTGACCGTACCCGTTAGCTTGCCAATCGCAGCGTTCGCGGAGGCTGACGTCTTGGTGAGTGCAAGGCTACCTTCCGAGAGTGCCTTGGAGAGCGAGGTGATAGAGTTGCCCGCCGTGGCGCGAGCCTCGCCCAGCAGGTCGTTGCCCTGGGAGATTGCCTGCGTCAGCGACGGTGCCTGACCTTGCAAGCCGGCAAGCGCCGCATCAGCCGAGGCGATAGCGCCACTCGTCTTATCGATGGCGGCATTCATATCGCCAATCGAATCGCGCACCTCACCCAAGGTGTCGGATGCCTCGGACACCGAACTTGTCAGCGAGTCCTGAGTCTGGGTTGCCTTGTCCTTTAAATCGACACCGGCATCCTTGGCGATACTGGCAACAGTCTCGCCCACCGTGGAGACAAACTCCGAGTTGATCTGCTCCTCGATGGTGTTGGCACCGGTATCGGTGACCTTGGGCGCAATGGCGCTCTTCTTCTCATTGACGTAATAGGTGAGCTTCGGCTGATGGTAATTGCCATCGAGCATCGAGACAAGATTGTCGGAGAAGTTCTTGGGGATTACGATCGCCGCGTAGTATTCCCCGCTCTCGACGCCCTCTTTGGCATCGGCAGCCGAGTCGACGAAGGTCCAGCCCAGCTGATCGTTTTCCTTGAGCTGGTCGACCACCTTATCGCCTGCATTGAGCTCGCCCACCAAGTCATTCTGGGTGCCCTGATCGTTGTTGGCGATGGCGATTTTAATGCCCTGGGTATTTCCGTACGGATCCCAGTTGGCAACGATGTTGTACCAGGCATACAGCGAGGGAATGACGCACACGCCCAAGGTAACCACCAGGGCGACGGGGTTCATAAGCAGTCGCTTAATGTCGCGCTTAAATATCGCAAAGGAGACCTTTGCGTTGGATAGTTTGCTGCCGAGACTCACGCTTGGACCATCCATCCTGTCGTTGAATCAAATCGTACTATCAAAAACCATTGTACGTAGGCGCTTTAGCGTCTCGAAGCACAATGGTATTGAGTTTTGCGGGTAGCAATATACTACGAAGATTAGTTAACGTACAGTTGTACAGTATCTCAAATTTCAGCAGGTCACAAAACCACAACCCGCACAAATTAGCAATCCGAATAGTCATCGGGGGCGTTCTTAAACTACCAGTCAAACAAGAACGTCCCCCAACGACCACTTTTTCTCCGTCCCCAAGGGATCATTATTGGACCGTCGATGTTTTGGTAATGCCAGCGAGCGGTCACCAGAGCGAACAAATTGGCATGAAAAGAGGACGGCATAGACCTTCTGGTCATGCC
>CAJMMF010000032.1:0-25926 GCA_905214385.1 uncultured bacterium | reverse complement strand
AAGCGATCGAGGCTGTCCGTCGCCTCACTGCGCTCGCGCGCGCCGCGACGGGCGACCCATGCAGTGAGCGGACCGACGATGAACACCACCATCGCCACGCGCAGGAACGATTCGAGTATGTCGCCCATATTAACCACCATCCCAATAGAAAACGTGAATTTGGGAGACTATAGCAGAGCGAAGCGATCTGCACGGCATCGTCCGGGTGTTTTCGGCATACGGTGGAAACCAGCGGCAGCGGACGTTGAGAACTCACCCAAAAGACGCGATTCGACCGAAGCGATTCTTCTTGACTTGGTCTCAATGTGATACGACATGCGCCACTACCTGCGCGGTCTTGCGGCCCTGATCGAAGAGGGTCACACCGATGAGGCACTCGGGCGCATCGACGCGCTCTGCGAGACCAACGACCGCACCGCCGTGCGCCGCTACTGCGCCAACGAAACGGTCAACATTGCGCTCTCGTCGCTTTCCGCGGACATCAACGCGCGCGGCATCACCGCCGATCTGCGCGCCGCCGTGCCCGAAACCGTCCACGTGGGCGATGTCGATCTATTCAGTGTGGTATCGAACGCCCTGGACAATGCCATCGCCGCGGCGAGCGCCGCCCCCGAAGGCAAGCGGTTTGTCGACCTGGACCTTCGCTACGAAGACGGTCAGCTTCTATTGCTGGTTTCCAACACGTTTGGCCGTGCGCCGCACATGGTCGACGGCATGCCCGTGGCTCAGCACACTGGGCACGGCTTTGGCACCAAGAGCATTATGCTTGCCGTCGAGCGCATGAACGGCAACTGCCAGCTCCGCATTAACGGCGACCGGTTTGAGCTGCGCGCCGTGATGTAGGGGCTGCCGCCAACCTCGCTACAGCGGTGCAGCCGCCGGGGTCAGCTGCTTAATGTAGGCCCACATGCGCTGCTTGGCGGCCTTGTCGGTGAGCGCCGCCTCAAAACCGTCGAGCGCCAGCACGCGGCGCCCCTGCACATGGGCGACCAGGCCGGGCTTGAGCATGGCGGTGTCAAAGTCATCAATTGCCACAAGCATATCGGCATAGGTCTCGCGCATGACATCGGCCGCACTGTTGTCGAGCAGCAGCACCGCCTCGGGGTCCAAGGTCTCCAGCGCCTCGCGGAACAGGTCGCACGGCAGAGTCTCGCCCACCGCGACCGCTCCGTCACCCGCGCCGGCGACGCTTGCCAGCACGCAAAAGTCCTCGGGGGCATATCCGATGGCGCCGAGCGCCTTGCGCAACGCGGCGCCATCCGCGCCGGCAGCCAGCTCGCCGCCCGAGCACTCGGCTTCATCCAAATCGCCTTTGACCAGCACAATCGGCGAGCACGCGTTGCCCGCGATACGCACACCGCGACCTGCAAGCGACGCGAGCTCCTGCTCGGTCGCCTGAGCGATGGCTTCTTTTTTCTGGCTTTGTGACGTGGGCATGCGCTCTCCAATCGTTTGCGTGCCCACCATTATATAAAAGAGCCGCCCGCGAGTGGTTGCTTTGCGGGCCGCTGGGTATAAGCACGGTCGTACTGAGTTTTACGCGGCCGAGCCGCGTCGTATTATGGAGGTCACCATGGCTGACATTAAGCAGATTACCCCCGAGAACTTCGATTCCATCGTTAACGACAGCCTGCCCGTACTGGTTGATTTTTGGGCCCCGTGGTGCGGCCCCTGCCGCTCGCTCTCGCCCATCGTAGACGAGGTTGCCGACGAGCTGGCCGGCAAGTTGGCTGTGGCCAAGTGCAACGTCGACGACAACCAGGACCTGGCCATGAAGTTTGGCGTCATGAGCATCCCCACGCTGATCGTCTTTAAGAACGGCGAGGAGGTCGACCGCTCGGTCGGCGCCTTGCCCAAGGCAAGACTTCAGGCACTGCTGGAGAAACATCTGTAATACGCTTGTTACCCATCTGCCGTCCATGAGCGGTTTCGCACCGCTCGCCGGAGTGCCAAACGCAAGGTATGCGACCACGGATAGTATGGTAGATACAAACAGCCCCCAGTGAACGGGTGCGGGTCAGACGGACTCGCACCCGTTTTCTTATGCGGCGGCGCTCAAGGCGGGCGTAGTAGAATCTGAACCACCATATCGCCCCGTACAAAAGGAGACTCCCCATGCATGACGTCGGAATGAACATGAGCCAGCTTGCCATGAGCGTCAAGCAGGTCGACGACACCATTGAGCTCGCTCACGAGTGGAGCCATCAGCTGCTGCATGCGACCGAGAACTTTGACATGGAGCGCATTGGCGCCAAGCTCGAGGCCGCCATGGCGGCACTCCACGAGGCGCACGATGCGCTCGAGGGCTACGAGGAGGCCATCGAGGCCGACCACAACTCCGTCGGCTCTGTGAAACTGGTGTAACGTGGCCGAGCACGAGCACGCGCACAATCACGGTGCGGACGACGATGCAAGCTGCCGCTACAGCGGCTCCAGCTCCGAGCTGGTCCGCTTTTCGGTCACCGCGCCCGACGACCTGCTGCGCCGCTTTGACGAGCAGATCGCGCGCCGCGGTGACGTGGCTAACCGATCCGAGGCCGTACGCGATCTGATTCGCGCCTCGATCGCCAAGGAGCAGATGCGCACGCCCGACGAGCAGGTCATCGGTTCGCTCACCATGATCTATGACCACCATACCGGCGATCTGACGCGCCGTCTGGACGAGGTGCAGCACGACTACACCGACGAGATTGTCTCGACCATGCACGTGCATCTGGACCACCACAACTGCCTGGAGATTCTGGCGCTCAAGGGTCGCGGCAAACGCGTCTATGAGCTAGCGGACCGGTTGCTGGGACTGCGCGGCGTTAAGCACGGCGAGCTCACCTGCGCCGCCACCAAGCAGAGCCTGGGGCTGTAGCGGGATTTCCCGCAGCGCACCTGCCAAAAAGGGACAGGTTTGTTTTGGCAGGTTTAGAAGTTTTACCGACCAAAATAAACCTGTCCCTTTTTGGTCGGTTTTGACGAGGGGAAGCCACATGCGGCATGTGCATATTCATGTGACGGGCATTGTGCAGGGCGTTGGCATGCGGCCATTTGTGTATCGCGAGGCTATGGCGCATGGCATCTGTGGCTGGGTGCTCAACGCGGGCGATGGCGTACACATCGAGGCGCATGCTTTGAGCGAGGCGCTCGACGAATTTGTCACCGCGCTGTCGGAGCACGCGCCGGCCGCAGCCCGCGTTGAGCATGTCGCTGTTGCAGACCTGGAGCCCGACGCTTGGGATGCCGACGATGAGCAGGTCTTTCGTATTGTAGCGTCACAGGATCAGACCGTGCACACGACGCTCATCTCCCCCGATATCGCCACCTGTGACGACTGCCTGCGCGAACTGTTCGACCCCGCCGACCGTCGCTATCACTACCCCTTTATCAACTGCACCAACTGCGGGCCGCGCTTTACCATCATCCGGTCGCTGCCTTATGACCGAGCGGCCACGTCGATGGATTGCTTTCCTATGTGCCCCGAGTGCGCTGCAGAGTATGGCGACCCGCTTGACCGGCGCTTTCATGCGCAGCCCGATGCCTGCTTTGACTGCGGGCCACATATTACCTGGCGCGAGGCGGCGGGCGACATGGAGCTCGAGGGCTCGGGGGCGATGCCGGCCGTCGGCAGCACGCGCGAAACCAGCGATGCCATTATTGACCGCTGTGTCGAGCTGCTGGCCAGCGGCGGTATTGTCGCCATCAAGGGGCTGGGCGGATTCCATCTGGCCTGCAACGCCGCCAATGAGCAGGCGGTGGTCGAGCTGCGCCGTCGCAAGCGCCGCAGCAACAAGCCGCTTGCCGTTATGGTGCGCAGCCTTGCCGATACTGAACGCCTGTGCCATGTCGATGATGCCGAGCGCGACTTGCTGGCCGGCAGCATCCGCCCCATTGTGCTGCTGCGCCGCCGTGTTGTTGGCGAGGGAGATTCCCCCGACGGCCTTACACTCGCGCCATCCGTCGCGCACGATCTACCCGATCTCGGCGTCATGCTCCCCTATACACCGCTTCAGCATCTGCTGCTTGCAGCTGCCTCGTCGCATGGCATGCACGCGCTGGTCATGACCAGCGGAAACCTGAGCGAGGAACCTATCGAGACCGACGATGCCCTTGCATGGGAACATCTTGTTGCCGCCGGCATCGCCGACGCGCTACTTGGCAACGACCGTGCGATTCTCTCACGCTACGACGACTCCGTGGTACGTGTGGTCGACGGCACCGTCATGCCTGTGCGTCGCGCACGCGGATATGCGCCGCAACCGTTGTCGCTGCCGGCGCTCGACGGCACTGCACCCTGCGTGCTCGCCTGCGGGCCGCAGCAAAAAGCCACGATCGCGCTCACGCGCGAGGACGCCGACGGCCATGTGGCCTGTTTTGTGTCGCAGCATATCGGCGATGTCGAAAACGGCGCGACCTTCGATGCCTGGAGCGCCGCCCGCGCACGTCTAGAAAACCTCTTTGACCTGACGCCTGCCGCCCTGGCATGCGACATGCATCCCAACTATCTATCGAGCCAGTGGGCGCGTGAGCGGGCACGGGAGCACAGTCTGCCGCTAATCGAAATCCAGCATCATCATGCGCACATCGCGAGCGTAATGGCAGAGGCGATTGTCGCTGGCCGGATTGCGCCTGATGCACGCGTCCTCGGTATTGCCTTCGATGGTACGGGTGCCGGCACCGACGGCACCATATGGGGCGGTGAGTTTCTTATCGCCGGCCTTGCCGATTTTGAACGCGCCGCGCACCTGCGCACCTGGGCGCTGCCAGGCGGAGCCACATCCGTGCGCGATGCCCGGCGCAATGCCTTTGCCCTGCTGAGCGAGCTCGGCCTGCTCGAGCATCCGGGTGCCGCGGGGCTATTGGGCACCCTCGACGAGCAAACACGCAGCGTGACAGCCACCATGATCGAGCGCGGCATCAACAGCCCGCGTACCAGCAGCATGGGGCGTCTCTTTGATGCCGCGGCAGCGATTCTGGGCATCTGCGACAAGGCAACCTACGAAGGCGAACCCGCCATAGAACTCGAAGCCGCCGCCTGGCGCGCGCTCGACGGTAAGACCGTTCGTCTCGACGGCAATCATACGGGCGTATTCACGTCTGCCGACGACTCCCCCATCTTGGACCCCCAACCGCTCATCGAAGCTCTTCTGAATGGAATCGAGGCAGGCGCGCCGGCCGACAGGCTCGCGCTCGACTTCCATATCGCCATCGTGCGCTCTTCGGCACGAATCGCACGCGAAATCTGCGCGCGCGAAGGCCTCGATACCGTCGCGCTCTCGGGCGGTGTGTTCATGAACCGGCTTTTACTTCAGCTCCTTACCCACGAACTCAAAGACGCCGGTCTTGCCGTCTTGGTCCCCCACGCTGTACCCGCCAACGACGGCTGCATCGCCTACGGTCAGGCCGCCATCGCTCGCGCTCGCCTCGCGCAGACGGCGTTGCGATAGGCTGTTTTGCCAGCCTGCGCGCCGCCGTCTCACAGGTGTAACGCGTTTGCTCGTGACTCCCGCGAGCGCTACCATCAACTGATGGGTAATTAGGCGCCTATCCAGCGCAAAACGTATAAAAGGGGAACATTATGTGCCTTGCCGTTCCCGGTAAAGTGGTCAAACGCGACGACGACCTTAAGGCGACCGTCGACATGATGGGCATCGAGCGCCCCGTTTCGCTGCGCCTCGTGCCGACGGCACAGGTAGGCGACTATATTCTCGTGCACGCCGGCTTTGGCATTCAGATTGTCGACGAGCAGGAAGCCCAAGAGACACTCGAGCTCGTCAATACCATGACCGAGCTGGCCAAAGAGGACCAACTCGCCACCAACCCAGCCGAGGCATACTAGTGGCGGCGGCGCAGCCGGTTCGCTCCGGTATCGACTTTTCGGCATTTCGCGACCCCAAGCTGGCCCGCGAGCTCATCGATCGTATTCATGAGCTTGTCGGCAACCGCAGCATCAACCTTATGGAAGTCTGCGGTACGCATACCGTGAGCATTGGCCGCTATGGCTTTCGCTCCATTATGCCGACGGGGCTCAAACTGCTAAGCGGCCCGGGGTGCCCCGTTTGCGTCACCGCCAACCGCGACATCGATCACGCAATCGCGCTTTCCAACATGGACGGCGCCATCATCACCACCTTTGGCGACATGATGCGCGTGCCCGGATCGTCCACCTCGCTTGCCGCGCAAAAGGCGGCGGGGCGCGACATCCGCATCGTCTACTCTCCGCTCGACGCACTCGACATTGCCGAGCAAAATCCCGAACGCCCGGTCATCTTTATGGGCGTCGGCTTTGAGACCACAACGCCCACCATTGCCGCCGCTATCCTGGAGGCCGACGCGCGCGGGCTCCAGAACTTCTCGGTCTACTGTGCTCACAAGACCACGCCGCCGGCTCTGCGTGCGATCTCCAACGACCCCGAGACCGCCATCGACGGCTTTATCCTGCCTGGTCACGTCGCTACCATCACAGGCCTGGCACCCTTTGGGTTTTTGGTCGATGAGTTCGAGACCCCCGGCGTAGTCACCGGGTTTGAGCCGGTCGATATCTTGCAGGGCATCTGCATGCTGGTCCAGATGATTGTCGAGCACAGGCCCGCAATCGACAACGCCTACCGCCGTGGCGTCAATGCAGACGGCAATCCCGTAGCGCGCCAGCTGGTCGAGCAGGTGTTTGAGCCATGCGACACCACGTGGCGCGGGCTGGGGCCGATTGCGGCTTCGGGTCTTTCCATCCGACCCGAATTCGCGCGCTTTGATGCCGGCGCCCGCTTTGACGTGCCCGTTGAGGCGACGGTCGAGCCGCGCGGATGCCGCTGCGGCGACGTGCTGCGCGGGGCCATTACGCCGAGCAGCTGCCCGCTCTTTGGCCGCACCTGCACGCCCGAGCACCCCGTCGGCCCGTGCATGGTGAGCTCCGAGGGCAGCTGCGCGGCGTACTACCGCTACCGCGACTAGCCCGGACACACCCACATACTGGCACCACCCACGATTGGAGTTTTGGATATGTCCCATAGCATCACCGATAGCACTGTCCTGTTGGGCCACGGCTCTGGCGGTCAGATGATGAAACGCATCATCGATGAGGTCTTTTTGGATGCCTTTGGGTCGCCCGAGCTGCTCGCGGGCAACGATGCCGGCGTCGCCGCGCTGCCCACGAGCGGGCGTATCGCCATGTCGACCGACAGCTTTGTGGTCTCGCCGCAGTTCTTCCCCGGTGGCAACATCGGCCGCCTCGCCGTGTGCGGAACCGTCAACGACGTCGCGACCTCGGGCGCCAACGTGCGCTACCTATCGTGCGGTTTTATCCTCGAAGAGGGCTACCCCATGGACAAGCTCCACCAGATTGTGCAGACGATGGCCGAAACGGCACGCGAGGCGGACGTGGCGATCATCACGGGCGACACCAAGGTGGTCGAGCGCGGCGGGGCCGACGGCATCCACATCAATACCGCCGGCGTGGGCGAGGTGCCCGAGGGCGTGGCGCTCAGCGGCGCCAACTGCCAGCCTGGCGATGTCATCCTGGTGTCGGGTACACTCGGCGACCACGGCATCGCCATCATGAGCCAACGCGAGGGTCTGGCGTTTTCGAGCACCATCGAAAGCGATGCCGCGCCGCTCAACCACCTGATCGCCGACGTACTGGCCGCAGCGCCCGACACGCGCTGCCTCCGCGACCCCACGCGCGGTGGCCTGGCGTCCACACTCAACGAGTTTGCTCAGGCCAGCGGCGTTACCATGGAAATCGACGAGGACGATGTACCCGTGCGCCCCGACGTGCAGGCAGCCTGCGAGATGCTCGGCTACGATGTGCTGCAGGTGGCAAACGAGGGCAAGATGGTCGCCGTGGTGCCGGCCGAGCAGGCCGATGCCGCACTGGCGGCCATGCGCGCCGCCCGCTACGGAGAGAACGCTGCCATTATCGGCCGCGTGCTGCCGCTTGCCGAGGGCGCCCGTCCCGCCGTGCGCGTACGCACCGGCTGGGGCTCGACCCGTATCCTCGACATGCTCGTAGGAGAGCAGCTACCGAGGATTTGCTAGCGGGCGAGCGCCGGCCGGCCCGGCTTCGCTCCGTCCCCGGCGCCTCCGAAGGCCGCGAGGCGGTTCTTACCCGTCTACTCCCCGCAGCCGCTCTCGATAAGCGCTACGAGAGCATCGACAGCAGCCACCTCGTCAGTGCCGTCGGCCACGATCTCGATCTCACAACCGCAGGTCATCCCCATGCTCATGACCATCAGGATGGACTTAGCATCCTTGGCGTCTCCGCCCATCTTGGCAACGGTGATAGAGCTCTCATACTTGCTCGCCTCCTGCACAAACAGCGATGCAGGGCGCGCGTGGATACCGCTCGGGTTCTTGACGACCGTCGTCTTGGAAACCATCTCTGCTCCTTACTCCACCACAATGTTATCGGTTGCGGTGTCGGCGCCGTTACTGGCGATGAGCTTCTTGTAATAGAAGAACGATTTCTTTCGGCCAAGCTTCAGACTTCCATTTCCAAAGTCATCAATGTCGACAGAAACAAATCCATATCGCTTACTCACTTCGGAAGTTCCGGAGCTGACCAAATCGATGGGGCCCCACCATGCATAGCCAAAAACGTCCACGCCATCCTTTAGCGCTTCGGCAAGTTGCTCAACATGACGCTTCAAGTAATCAATACGGTAGTCGTCCTCGACATATCCGTTTTCATCCAACTTGTCGACCGCGCCGAGACCGTTTTCGGAAATAAAAATCGGAAGATGGTAGCGATCATAAATATGATTAAGCGTAATTCGGAATCCAATAGGATCGATCGGCCAACCCCATTCCGAGGCCTTTAGATATGGATTCCTAATCGCTGTAACCAGAGAGCCGGAAGGCTTAGGCACCGGTTCGCCCTTGTATCGCATGATATAAGTCATGTAGTAGCTAATTGTTACGAAATCAACAACTCCTGACTTAAGTACCTCTTTGTCACCGGGCTCCATCTCAATATGGATATTGTTTTCTTTAAAGAATCGATCCATATAATACGGATACTCGCCCTTAGCCTGAACATCACTGTAGAACCAGTTGAAATGGTCCTCAAAGAGAACTTGAAGCTGGTCTTCGGGCTTTGGCGTCTCTGCGTAGTTTTCAAGACGGCAAAGCATGTTTCCGATCTTTGCATCCGGATCGATTTCGTGGCACTTAATGACTGCCTTAGCGCTCGCCACGAATTGATTGTGGGAGACCTGATATTTCATCTCCCAATTTCCTCGATACGGATTTTCGGGCGTTTCAGAATCCTTTTCGTTCAAGATGACGCCGCTGCATGTAAATGGATTTGTCAATACGTTGTTAATCTCATTGAACGTCAGCCAATACTTAACTTTCCCCTTATAACGCTCAAAGCAAGTTGCCGCATAACGTTCGAAAGCGTCAACCGTGTGACGGCTTTTAAAACCACCGTATGCTTTCGCGAGATGCAGGGGCGTATCAAAATGGCAAAGCGTCACCATTGGCTCCATGCCATATTTATGGCACTCGTCAAAGACGCGATCGTAAAATGCAAGGCCTTCCTCGTTCGGATTCTCATCATCACCGTTCGGGAAAATGCGGCTCCAGCTAATGGACATACGGAAAACTTTGAAGCCCATTTCCGCTATCTCGGCAAGCTGCTCCTTGTATCGATGATAGAAATCAATGCCGCGACGCTTGGGGAGATTGTAATCCTCCGGATGCTCCTTCATTTGTTCAAGTATCTCGGACGTAACAGCATTATGCGGAAGAGGCTGACCCTCGTAGCCGCGATTGGCCTCACGTGAAATAAACGGCGCAAAATCAGATGTCGCAAGGCCTCGTCCGCCCTCATTAAACGCACCCTCAATCTGATTTGCAGCAGTCGCACCGCCCCAAAGAAAGCCATCAGGAAACGCGCTGTTGGTAAAGCTATTGTTCATTGTCTACTCCTAAAGAAAAGGGAGGCCCGAATTTGCGAACCTCCCACCGCATGGCGCCTAATTGGAAGATTCAACCTACTCGCCTACACGAGCCGCAAGAGCACGAACGACCGGCATCATCTTTTTCGCCATATGCAGCTCGGCGCTGATTGTCATCAGAGTGTCCTGCGCATGCGTAAACAAAAGTGAGTATTCAACTTCCTCACCAGCAGCCTGCGCTTGAATGGTGGCCGTTTGCGCCTTGTGGGCGGCCAAGACCTTTGCGTCTGCCTCGGCAAGTCGCTCTTCTGCCCCATCAAAATCCAAGGACGCCAAACAATCCATGGCCTGATCGATGCAAACCCGCCCATCACCGGCATTTATAATGACTTCCATGGCCACCGCATTGACATCAATTGGCTTGCCCATATCATTCTCCCGTCTTTACCGAGAATCCCTCGGATGTCATAGCGTTCTCGGTATCGCCACCAACGTTGCCGCTCGCCTCAAGTTTTGCAGCCTTCTTGGCTTCACGTGCGGCACGCTTTGCTTCCCTTTTTGCCTTGAGCTCAGCCTCGCTCTTTTCCTCTTCCTCAGCAGCGTGCTTATCAAAGACCTTAAAGAAGGGATACCAAATAATTGCAGCGAGAATAAGGTTGACAGCGACAAGCACAACATTTCGAATATCGCCATTTGAAAGGAAATATGCCGAAACAGCATTAGGCAAGAAGTTCATGGCAAACATCTGAGTGTGAAGGCTGGCCCAATCGAACTGGAGCCAAAGATACGCATTCGCGGGGAGAATGATTGCCTGGAGAATAACAGGAATAAACAGATAGGGATTATTTACGATCGTGGAGAATACTAGAGGCTCATTAATGTTGAAAAGCGATGGCACAAATGTCGCTTTGCCAAGCGTACGGTTCTTCTTTGACTTTGAGAACAGCATCATGAATGCCAGCGGCAACGTATTAAGCTCTCCGCCAATCATGTAATAACGAGAAAGGCCATAGGCATTGATGTTGGTAGGCGTTGCACCCGCCGCCACGGCCGCCATGTTTTCAGCCATTCCGCCCTGCGTGATAGGCAAAGTGACCGAAATAAAGGCCCAACCAGACACGCCGAAGAAATAAAACACGTCCATCACAAGTGCAATGAACACAACGCCCGGAAGCGATTGCCCAAAGTTAGTAACCGGTGAAAGAAGAAGCGCGATTACGGTAAATACATCGATTTTTGCAAGGAACGTAAGCAAATAAGCAATGGCGAGGCTCAGCAAGATCGGAATAATGCTGTCAAACCAATTCTTAACAAAATCCGGAATAACCGAATCTTCTCCAAAGAAGCTGTGATGGGCTGCGAATTTATAGATTGCTCCAACAAAGATACCCACGACCATGGCGGCAAACATTCCGCTCGAGCCGAACTTCCACATCTCAAACGCCACGCCCTCATCAACGGCTTGAGGGTTCATGCACAGCATAAAGGTACCGACTCCGGTAAATCCGGCAATCAAAGCCCTGCCCTTATCGTCCTCCTTGATGCAAACGCTATGAGGAATAATAAATGCGATGAACATTCCAACCAAACCGAAGGAATACGTATTAAGCGCAGTCAGATCGGGAAGTACAGGAATGAAATTACGCACGACATTGAAGAGGCTTGGAATCGCAGAGACCATTGTAAAGGGAACGATGTACAGCACCGCATTTGCGACTATTCCAAACCAGTAGTTTGCTGTGAGTTTGTTAATCACGGGCACAACATGCTTTTCAATTCCGCCTTGCACCCTAGTCATAACATTCGACATCGGCTCGCCCCCTACTCGCCATCAAACTCAATATCAAGAAGATCGTATGCGTCCTCGAGAATCCCCTCACCATCGAGGGCGGCATAATAATCAGGATCGATTGACATAACCTTTACGCCATATGGCTCAAGTTGTTTCTGCGTTGCTGGAACCTCAGCCGCAAAGTGAGGCCCCAATAGCAGAGCATCAATCTTGTCGGCATAGTCCATAATCTCCGACTTGCTGACCGCGCTCACGGTCACGTCAAGACCACGTTGCTTCGCGATTTTGCGCATATTTGCGGCCATAAACCCAGTCGATGCGCCAATACCGCATGCGAGCAATAGCCTAATGGTTTCATTTTCATCAACCATGATATTGCTCCTTTCTATAATTGAACGTCTTGCATTCGAGCCTTAAGACGCCGTGTCGACTCCGGTCGCCTCGATGAACCTAACCATACGGATACATCTCCCCAAAAACCAACCGTCTTTTTGCCGCATGGCGGCAAGGCGGCAGATTTTCCGCCCGCGCGGCAAGCCGGGCGATTTTCCGCTTGGGCGGCAAATTGGAAAAGACACCCTTTCTTAACCTGAGATACCATGGGGCGGTACACCCTGTCTGCCGTTCATCTCTTGGAGGAAAGCCATGGCGAGCGCCAAGCAGAACCGCATCAACCGCATGATCGACGTGCTCGAAAACAGCAGCTCATGGGTGTCTTCCTCGATGCTTGCCGGCCTTTTGGGCGCGAGTGAGCGAAGCATCCGCAACTATGTTGCAGAGGTCAACGAGACCGGTACGCGACATATCGAATCGTCTAAAGAGGGCTATCGCCTTGCCACGGCGGCGCCGGCTGCCGCCAGCGCTTCCGCTAGTCCTTGCGAAGGTGTCAATACCCTCCCCGCGAACGCGGACTCCAGGCGCGACTTTACTATCTCCCGCCTTGTCAACGCATGCGATGGACTCTCCGTCTTTGATATCGCCGATGAGCTCTTTATCAGCGAGAGCACGTTTCAGAGCTCCGTGATGCCGCAGGTGCGCGCACTCGTGCGGCAGTTCGGCCTCAATGTCGAGACACACGACTACCGCATGACACTCACGGGGCGAGAGGCCGACAAGCGCAAGCTTCTCGGCCACATAGCAACCCACAACTCCTATGGCTATTTCACCTCAACCAAAACGCTCGAAAACATGTTTCCCGACTTTGACGTGCAGGCAACCCTCTCGAGCTTGGTCGCGATCTGCCAGCGCTCGGATTTATTTATCAACGACTACGCGCTCTCCAACCTGCTCGTGCACCTGTTAGTGATCATCATCAGGCTCACCTCGAACAACGAGCTCAGCGAGGTGGACGGCCCCATCGATGCAGACGGCCTAGTGGCACAACTCGGGCAGCGCGAGCAGATCGTACGCTGCGCCCAGCGCATCGCCGCCTACTTTGAGAAGGAGTTTGGTTGCGCCATCCCACGCGCCGATTTTCAGCAAATCCTGCTGCTTTTGGCGCTTTCCGTCGAACGTTGCGATTTTGACGAGCTCAACCGCGAGAAGCTCTCAAGCATCATTGACCGCGATTTTGTAGACATGGTTCTGGGGATTCTCGACGAGTGCGGCAAGCGCTACAACCTACCGCGCTTTATCGACGAGCCCATGCGCCTGCAGCTCGTCCTGCATATGTTTAACGCCTACCAACGAGCCGTCTACCACGTAAGCTACCCCAACCCGCTCGCTGCGCAGATCAAAAGCGAGTACGCACCGGTCTACGATATGGCGGTCTATATCGCCCATCGCTTCTCGACGGCCATGGATATCGAGGTAGGCGAGAACGAAATCGCGTTTATCGCCTTTCACATCGGCGCCTATTTTGAGAAGTTCTCCGCACCCGACGGCGCCATCACCTGCACGGTCATCATCGAGGAGTATCACGACTTTGCGCGCAGGCTTGTCGACGACCTTAAGGCCGAGTTTGGAGACGACATCAGCGTTGTTGCCGTGAGAAGCTGTGATAGCTACCTGGCCGATCCTCCCGAGAGCGATGTGGTGGTCACTACGGTCGACGTGCCGGTTTGTGGCGGTAGCACCAAGATCTTGATCGGGCCCATCCTCACTAAACAGAACGTGCGAAAGATCCGCGACCGGCTTTGTGCCATCCAAGAGCGGCGACGGCGCCTCTACGCTCAGGGCCTTTTGGGGCACCTGCTGCGGCCGGAGCTATTTATACGCAACATAGACGCGGTTGACGCCACAAGCTGCATCGACCGAATGGGAGAGCTTTTGGCTGCTCAGGAGCTCGTAACGCCCGAATTTATCGCCAACGTGCATCTGCGCGAGAACGTCTCATCGACAGCGTTTACTGACTGCCTTGCCATACCCCATGCGATCTCGGTGTATCCCAAGCGCTCGTTTATTGCCGTGGTCCACAATGACGCCCCGATTCCTTGGGGACGCCACGACGTGCGATTTGTGCTGCTTATAGGTACCGCGCAGGAAGACATGGGGCTCTTTAGAGATGTGCTCGACCTGATTATCGAAGTGTTCTCCTCGGTAGAGACCACGATGAGGCTCATGCAGACCGACACCTTCGAAGAGTTTCTGGCTGCGTTTACGCACGATATCGGATAAAGGCTCGACCCGCATCCTCGACATGCTCGTGGGAGAGCAGCTGCCGAGAATTTACTAGGGCGGAATTGCACGGCTGGCGCGATGTGGCTTGATATCCCTGGAGATGTTCAGATTCCAGCCACGCCAGACGCGTAAGCCCAGTATTATGAGGTGCGTTTTAAACCCAATGACGGGAGCTTTCATGGCAGCAGCTTTTTCCACCGTGATCTTTGACCTGGACGGCACCATTCTCAACACGCTCGAGGACCTGGCGGCCGCCGGCAACCATACCTGCGAGATGCACGGCTGGCCCACGTTTGCCGTAGACGAGTACCGCTACAAGGTGGGAAACGGCATGCTCAAGCTGGTTGAGCGTTTTATGCCTGCCGAATATGCGGGCGACGGTCGCATGTTTGAGCAGACGCTTGCCGAGTTTAGGGCTTACTACGGCGAGCACAAGGAGGACCACACCGCCCCCTATGCCGGCACGATCGAGATGCTCGACCGCCTACGCGCCGCGGGCGTTCAGCTTGCCGTGCTCACCAACAAGGACCACGTCTCGGCGGCTCCGCTTATTGAGAAGTATTTTGGTTCCGAGCGCTTTGCGCTGGTACAGGGCCGTGTCGATGCGTTTCCTCCCAAGCCCGAGGCGCCTGTTACGCTGCATGTGATGGAAGAGCTAGGCGCCGATCCGGCAACCACACTCTATGTAGGCGATTCCAATGTCGACATCCTGACCGGTCACAATGCCGGCCTCAAGAGCGCCGGTGTCACCTGGGGCTTCCGCGGCCGCGCAGAGCTGGAGGCCGCCGGCGCCGACTACGTGGTGGACACCCAGGACGAGCTCACGGCGCTGATTCTGGGCGAGTAGCGGGGCTGTCGCTCAACACGGCTGCATAGATTCTGTCGCGCGGAAAGCGCATCCCGTTTTGCCGCCTCAGAATAGGATGCGCTTTCCGGTTGAGCCTTGTCGGGGAAACGGCATCCCGTTTCAGAGCAATATTCCGGGTCGCACTTTCCGCAACCCACCCCATCCGGAAACCGCGACCCGCTATTCGGCCAAATACCGGCTCGTATTTTCCCGAGCATTCGATGCAACGCTGGCGCAAGGAGCGTCCCCAACTGCCGGCAGAAAAGGAACGTCCCCAAGTGCCGCCCCAATGACTACCATGGCAACGCCGCAGGTAGAGGGCGGACAGACACTATGACCCAATCCAGGGGCACGGAAACGACAGGAGCCCCCGCTCGTGACCGCGGGTCGGGGCTGCGACAATGTTGTTGAAGTGCCAGAGGCGCAGCCGCGCCGCAACGAGGTTGGGAGGCTCCCGTGCCTAGATATTCTACCGCCTTCGGAATGGACGTACACCTCAGGTCCACCACCGTCTGCGCGCTCGACGCGGAGACGGGCGAGGCCGTGACGAGGAGGTTCCGCGGCAACCCCTGGGGCGAGGTCGCGGAGTGGATGTCGGGCTTCCCCGGCCCGTCGCTCGCCGCCTACGAGAGCGGCTACCTCGGCTTCGCCCCGCAAAGGGAGCTCTCCGGGCTCGGCGTCGACTGCGTCGTCGCGGCCGTCTCCAAGGTCCCGAGGTCGGCTGCCGACCTCTCGTCCAAGAACGACCGCAACGACGCGGCCAGGATGGCCAAGGCGATACTGTCGCACGACGTCACCCCGGTATGGGTGCCGTCCCCCGAGATCGAGGGGCTCAGGGACCTCGCCGCCGCCCACGACGCCGCGACCGCGAGGCTCGCGGCGGCGAAGCAGCGGCTCCTGGCGTTCCTAGCCCGCCGCGGCTATGTCTACGGCGGCACGACGCCGGCCGGCAACCCCCGGAAGTACTGGACGTACGGCTTCCTCAGGTGGCTCGACGGCATACACCCCGCCGACGACGGAGGCATCCGGGCGCTTGCGGCGCTGAGGAACGAGGTCGAGGCGGCCGACGAGACGAGGGGGGCCCTCCTCGCCGAGTACAGGGCCGCCGTCGCGGCGGGCCCCCTCTCGGCCGAGGTCGAGGCGCTCCAGTCGATCAAGGGGTGCGGGTTCGCGCTCGCCGCCGCCTTCGCGTCCGAGGTGTCGGCGACTTCTCGAGGTTCCGCTCCGGCAGGCAGGTGACGGCCTACTTCGGCCTCGCCCCGAAGCAGAGGTCGAGCGCGGACTCCGTGCGCCTCGGCGGGATCAGCGGGGCCGGCAACGCGCTCGTCAGGAAGCTGGCTGTCGAGGGGTCCTGGTGCTATGCCCAGGCCGGCCACCAGCCGAAGCTGATGCCCAAGGGCTCCGGCGTGCCCCTCGAGATAAGGATGCACGGGAGGAAGGGGTCCGAGAGGCTCCTGCGCCGCCGCGAGGAGATGATCGCCCGCGGGATGCCGCAGGCGAAGGCGAACGCGGCCACCGCGGCCGAGCTCGTGAGGTGGCTGTGGGCCCTCGGCACGATGTGCCGGGAGGGCGCGGAATAGACATAAGCCCCCGTCCCGGCGAGCCGGGCAGCCTTCGGGGACACCCCCGTTCTCGCTATGCGCGCGGCGGCCGCCGCATGCGCGAAGACAGACTAGGGGAACCCCGCCGAAGGAGAGGATTGCGGGCCGCCGGAGCGGTATCCGCGGATATGAGACTGAGCCGAAGGCGTCGATGACATGCCGGGGGCGGACCGGGACGGGTTTAACGGCAGGCCCCGCCGACCGATTGCAAGCGGTCGGCGGGGCCATTGTGGCCCTTGACAGTGGATTGGGTCATATGAGCGAGCGGGCACCAGTGCGAACAAATTGGCATGAAAAGAGGACGGTATAGACCTTCTGGTCATGCCGTCCTCTTTGAATGACAAGTTGTCGCTCTGGTGCCCGCGCAGCGTCGGGCAGTTACGGCGTTTGGTAAAACGCCGTAACGAACTACCGCGTAACTCCCCTAGCTCATCATCGCATTCATCATCTCGGTGGTTGCGGAATCGTCAGCAGACCACTCGCCATCGTCATTGGCGGTGTACTTGAAGGTAACCTTGGTGTCCTTGGTCTTAGCGGCCTTGGTCACGTCGACCATGACCTGGCCGGCCATCTTGTACAGGTCGTCCTCGGAAGGCATCGTATCGAGCGCCGCGATCTTCTCCTGATACTGGGTGGCGAAATCTTCAACGATCTTGTTCATGGACTTGCAGGTAATGGTGACATCGGCAGTCGCGGTGCCCTTGTCCTCGTCGACCGTCACATCGCCGATCTTGTAGTCAAAACCCTCGAGATAGCTCTTGGCGTACTCCTTGGGATCGATGCCCAGCTGCTCGAACTCGTCGCCCGAGGCCTCTTCCAGGCCGGCGAGGAAGTCGTCGCCGCCGTTCTTGACCTCGTCAAACTGCGTCGTAAGATCCTCGGTGATGAGCTCCTCAACCGAAGGACCTCCGCAGCCGGAAAGCACAACCACGCACGCGACCAGAACAGCCATCAGGGGCGCAAGCAGCAGCTTCTTCTTCATGACATTCCTCCCAACAAGCGGCACCGCGCTTCCCGACGCGGTGCGCGTCGTAACAATAAGGCCATACTAGCCGATAACGAACACCCCCGGCAAAGCAAAGGCGCAGTCGGCTCGATTTAACGTCCGAACGGTTTACCGGTCCGCCCAACGCGCAATAAAACGTTCCGCCGCATTGCAATAAAAAAGGGCGGCCGGATAACCCGACCACCCCAAAACACCCTTATGTTGCCGCAGACTACTTGCGGACGACCTTGACGATGGCATCGCCAGCGGAGACAGCGGAGTCAGCCTCGACGGCGAGCTCGACGTCGGCGAACTCGGCGGTGTTGGACACAGCCACGACGACGCAGTCCTTGTAGCCGGCAGCGGCGATCTTGGCGCGGTCGATCTTGAGCATGGGCTGGCCAGCCTTAACGACATCGTCGGCCTTGACGAAGCCCTCGAAGCCGTCGCCGTTCATGTTGACGGTATCGACGCCAACGTGCACCAGAACCTCGATGCCGCTATCGGACTGCAGGCCCACGGCGTGACCCATGGTGACGGTCACCTTGCCGTCGCAGGGAGCGTAGACCAGATCGTCCTCGGGCCACACGGCGCAGCCCTTGCCCAGGACCTCGCCGCCAAAGACGGGATCGGGCACATCGGCCATCTTGATGACCTTGCCCTTGACGGGCGAGCACAGCACGTCGGCGCCGGCAGAAGCAGAGATGGAGGACGGAGCAGCGGCAGTCGCGGGCTCAGCCTTCTTCTTGAACATGTCAAACAGACCCATACGTTTTCTCCTCTTGATTAAGCGCAACGTTGTGCGCATGCCTATGGTGATTATAGTGCCAAATGGTTCAAATGCTAAGGTGGGGACTCGAATCGCGAGCCCATCCCAACGCTTTTCCCCGGTGGCACTCATATTGTCGATTAATCCAGGCCCTCGGCACCGTTGGACTTGATGATCTTCTGGTAGGCGTAGAAGCTGTCCTTGCGGCGGCGCTCGTAGGTACCGGTGCCGTCGTCGTACTTATCGACGTGGATGAAGCCATAGCGCTTGCGCATCTCGCCGGTGCCGGCGGACACCAGGTCGATGGGACCCCACCAGGTGTAGGCGATCAGGTCGACGCCGTCGGCAATGGCCTCGCCCATGGCCTTGATGTGGCTCTGCAAGTAGGCGATGCGGTACGGATCGTGGATGGAACCGTCCTCCTCGACCTCATCGTAGGCGCCCATGCCGTTCTCGACCACCATCAGCGGAATCTCGTAGCGGGCGTAAATCTCGTTGAGGGCGATGCGCAGGCCCAGCGGATCGATCTGCCAGCCCCAATCGGTGGACTCCAGATAGGGGTTCTTGCCGCCAAAGGTCATGTTGCCCTCGGTCATCTCGTGATCCCTGTGGGTGCCCACGGTGCCGGACATGTAGTAGCTAAAGGTGTAGAAATCGACCTTGCCGTCGGCGATATCCTGCAGGTCACCGTCCTCCATCACAAGCTCGACATCGTTCTCGGCCCAGAAGCGCTTGGCATAGAACGGATACTTGCCGCGCACCTGCACGTCGGAGCAGTACCAGTTCATGGTATTCATCTCCTGCTGCGTGGCGAACACGTCGGCCGGATCGCACGTGGCGGCATAGGAGAGGATGAAGCAGTCCATGTTGCCCATCTTAAACTGCGGATAGTGCTCGTGGGCATAGCGCACGACGCGGCCGCTGGCGACAAACTGGTGATGCAGGGCCTGCATACGGGCCTGCGGCGTGGTGTGGACCGCCGAAGCCGGGCCCTCAAAGCCCTGGATCATGCTGGTCCCAAAGAGGTTGCCCATGTCCTGGGTGCCGCAGTTGATCTCGTTGAAGGTGAGCCAGAACTTGACCTTGTCCTGATAGCGGTCGAAGACGGTCTGGCAGTACTTCTCAAAGAAGCCGATGAGCTCGCGGCTCGCCCAGCCGTTGTATTTCTCGACCAGGTGATAGGGCATCTCGTAGTGCGACAGGGTCACGAGCGGCTCGATATTGTGAGCGCGCAGGCAGTCGAAGACGCGGTCGTAAAAGGCGAGGCCGGCCTCGTTGGGCTCGGCGTCGTCGCCGTTGGGGAAGATGCGGCTCCAAGAGATGGACATGCGGAACATGTTGAAGCCCATCTCGGCGAACAGCGCGATGTCCTCCTCGTAGTGGTGGTAGAAATCGATGCCGTCATGATTGGGGTAGAAGCGGTCGGGGTCGATGTCGATCGTGATCTGACGCGGCTCCTTGTAGCTGCCGCCCAAGAAATGGTCGTCGACCGAAGGACCGCGGCCGTCCACGTTCCAAGCGCCCTCAAACTGATTGGCGGCCGTGGCGCCACCCCAATAGAAACCCTCGGGGAACTTGATGTTTGCCATGAGCATCTCCTTTGCATTGCGGGTCGATAGGCCGAGTATCGCCCACGCACGCGACAGACAGGGGCAGGGGTGCCAAACCCGACACTTCTTTTCGCAGACGCGCGCTGCAACAGCGCTGCAGCTGAAACTTTTTGACACCGAAGGAGCGAAGACGATCCGCTCCGCGCTTACCGGCGGTATGCCGCGGGGGTGCAGCCATACTTGTCGTGAAACTTACGGTAGAAGAAGCTCATGTTTTCATAGCCCACCGCATGCGCAGCCGCCCCGGCCGTGGCGCCGCCGCACAGAAGCTCGGCCGCACGTACCAGGCGTCGCTCCTGCACAAGCTGCCTAAAGGTCTTGCCCACATGCCGCTTGAGGAGCGCCGTCGCATAATTAGGGCTCAAGCCAAACTCCGCCGCCATCCCCTCGAGGGAGCACGCGGCGAATTCGCGATCGATATAGCCGAGCATTCCCGTCACCAGGGCAGTGGGCCCCGCCGCGCCGTCCGCCGCGCCGCGCACCAGCTCGCGCTCGTAGCAATCCATGAGCTCGGCCAAAAACAGCTGAAACAGACGCAAGACGATCTCGGGACCGTTGGGGCTCGGGTCGTACAGCTCGCAGAGCATCTCCTGCATGTAGCGCCGAATCCGACGGCTCTCGCCGCAATGAAAACGGACATGGCCCCGATGGTCCGTCTCGCTGTTGAGCGCGTTGAACAAAAACCGCGAGACCGCGCTCTCGCGCGAGAGGCTCGACTCGAGACTCCGGCGCAAAAAAGAGCGTGAAACGGTCATGCTTAGCATGATGTCGTCCTCACCAAGCGCCGCCACGGCATGCGGGCAGAGGGCGTCGAGCAAAAGCACCTCGTTGCGGCCCAGCTCGAGCCTCTCCCCCGCCACCGTTTGCGGGCAGCGTCCGCGATACACATAGCTCAGCTCCACGTAATCATGCACGTGCTCGGGAACTGCATTAAAGCGCGAGTTTTTCCTTATCGTCAGGCCACGCGGCATGCCGGGCTGGGCATAGGCAAACCCTGGCTGCCCAATCTTGCGCACTGGGCATCCGTCGATTTCGACATGCTCGGTCATAATCGACCAATCAAATGCCATGCCGTCTTTATAAGCGATCTCACTGGTGCTCAGTTCGCTGAGCCTACGCTCGAGCTCGTCGATCTCCATGGCTTGCCAATCGTTGATTTGGTCATAGTTCGTCGTGATTCAGATATTAGCAGAACGCGCCGACGCGTCCATAATCTGTGCTATGCAGCAGATCGATCGAGCCAAGGAGGATCCATGACCGCGTACTATCAGCAGGTGCTCGAGGGCACATACGACAACCACGTGCTTCCGTTTTTGTGGATGAAGGGCGAGAGCCATAAGACCATTGCCGAGTATCTGGAAAAGATCGCCGGCGCCGACATCCACGAGGTCTGTCTCGAAAGCCGCCCACACCCCGATTTTTGCGGCGAGGGCTGGTGGCGCGACTTGCGCTTTGTCATTGACGAGTGCAAGCAGCTGGGCCTTAAGCTCTGGATCTTGGACGACGCGCACTTCCCCACGGGCTTTGCCAACGGCGCCGTCAAGGAGGCCGTGCCCGAGCTCCGCAAGATCGTGCTCACGCACCGCACGTTCGACATCGTGGGCTCCACGTCCGCCGCGAGCATCGCGCTCGCCAACATGCTCGACAAAACGGAGCGCTTCCACGGCGTGACATTTATGCAGGACGGCAGCCCCGTCGACGTCGCTTACCGAGTAATCGACGATGCAGACGGCAACCCCAGCCGCCTGGTCTTCGATGCACCTGCGGGCCTCACGCAGGCATGCGTGATGTTCACGAGCGGCAAGACCTCCTACAACGAGGACTACATCAATATGGTCGACCGCGCCTCGGTGGCGCAGCTCATCGATGCTGTCTACGAGCCGCATTTTGAGCATCTGGGCGATGAGTTTGGCAAGACGATCCTGGGCTTTTTCTCCGATGAGCCCGGATTTGCCAACGAGAAGGGCACCACGGGCCCCGATGGCATCTCGGACACGCTCATCGGCAAGGCCACCGCGCCCCTACCCTGGTCGGCCGAGCTTGAGCGTCGCCTACGCGCGGCACTGGGCGAGCGCTACCTGGCCGAGCTCCCGCACCTGTGGGACCGCGAGCCGGCCGGCGCGCACGTACGCCACGTCTATATGGACATCGCGAGCACCCTCTATAAGGAGTGCTTCTGCGACCAGCTCGGAGACTGGTGCCGCGCGCGCGGCGTGCAGTACATCGGCCACGTTATCGAGGACAAGGACTGCCACGCGCGCCTGGGCGTGGGCGCCGGGCACTACTTCCGCGCCGTGGGCGGTCAGGACATGGCGGGCGTCGACATCGTGATCAACCAGCTGGTACCCGGCATGGACCGCGGCCTTCACAGCTACGGACGCGGCGTGTGGGACCTCGAGTTCTATAACTACGTGCTGCCCAAGCTGGGCTCCTCGGCAGCACACCTCGATCCCAAAAAGCAGGGGCGCTGCATGGCCGAGGTCTTTGGCGCATTTGGATGGCACGAAGGCCTACGCGAGATGAAGTGGATCGCCGATCATTTTTTGGTGCGCGGCGTCAATTGGTTTGTGCCGCATGCCTTTAGCATGGCCGCCTTCCCCGACTGGGACTGCCCGCCGCATTTCTATGCGCATGGCCAAAACCCCCAGTTTGCACACTTTGGGCAGCTCATGAGCTACATGAACCGTACGGCGAGCCTGCTGAGCGGCGGGCGCGCAACGACCCCGGTGGCGCTTCTCTACCATGCGGACGCCGAGTGGGCAGGCGAGGCGAACTTTATGCAGCATGCCGCCTCCGAGCTTTTGCGCGCGCAGGTCGACTTTGACATCGTGCCGGCAGAGGCATTTGAGGACGCAGGGCGCTATGCCGTTGAAATTGCCGCAGACGGTAGCGGCTTTAGCGTGAACGGCCAGGCATACCGCTGCCTGGTGATGCCCGGAGCCGAGTTTGTCGGCGGAGCCGTGCTCGACTTTGCCGCGCGCGCCGCAGCCGCAGGTGTTGCCGTGTACGCGCTGGATGAGTTGCCGAACAAGCGCTACGACGGTGACACTGCAGGCCGCGAGGGCTTTGCCTCCCTGGATGCAGCCGCGGTCGCCGACATCAAGCTCCTGGCGACCACCGAGCTCGCAGACACACTTGCCAATACCGGCATGCAGACCGTGGTTTGCGCCGAGCCCCAGTCCTGGCTGCGCGCACTGCGCTACGAGCGGGCGGGCGAGAGCTATCTGATGCTCGTCAACGAGCATCCCAAGCAGGGTATCTCCACTCAGATTGCGCTTGCCGACGGCACACCCGTTGCAGGCGCGCGCCTCGACCTGCTCAACGGCACCGAGCCCGCCGCCTTTGACGGCACGCTCGAGCTGGCTCCCTACGAGAGCTGCATCGTGGTCCTTGGGGCTACAGGTTCCGTTGCTGTGGCAACCGCCGAAGACGAAGCCACATGCGTCGACGGGCCCTGGGCGGTTGCCTTCTCTGCCCCTGGCACCGATGCCTTTGGCGAGTCTGTTGAGCTTGCAGACCTGCGCGACCTTTCCTCGGCCGAGTTCCCCGGCAAGGCCGGCACATTCCGCTACCGGGCCTCCTTTGTCCTGGGCGAAGCGGCCACCCGCACCGTCATCGACCTTGGCGAGGTCTTTGAGACCGCAACCGTCACCCTCGACGGCAAATCCCTCGGCACACGCATCTGTCCGCCTTACCGCTTTGAGGCCGGCGCGCTTTTGGCCGGCGAGCACGCGCTTACGATCGATATCATCAACACCCTCGACCACGCCGTCCCCGACATGTTCGGCATGACAGAACCCTCCGATCCCAGCGGCCTACTCGGTCCCGTCCGCGTGCTCGGGTAGCGACCCCGCGCAACAGCCCCTTACGAGACGCCCGGCTTAGCCGGGCGTTTTATTTACCGTTATGATTGATACATCGCGATACGAATGCATGGGAGCCATATGGATATCAAGCGCAAAATCACCCAGGGCAAGGGGCTCACCCCCACCGAGCAGCAGCTCGGGCAGACGGTTCTCGCCATGGGTGAGAACGTTCGCGGGCTCTCCATCAAGGAATTTGCGCACCAGACCAATGTCTCCGTCGCGAGCATCCACCGCTTTTGCAAAAAGCTCGGCCTTGAGGGCTTTAAGGAGCTCAAGGTCGAGCTGGTACGCGCAGCCTTGCGCGCAGACTCCGCCGCCGAGGTGGATATCAACTTTCCCTTCGATGCAACCTCCACCCCTGCGCAGGTGATGGAGCGCATGGAGGGGCTCTACCAGACCACGCTGGCCGAAACGCAGGAGCTGCTCGACTCTGCACAGCTCGACCACGCCGCCAAGCTCATCATGCGCGCCGGCACCGTGGACATCTACACGGGCTCGCATAACCTGTATCCAGCGGGAATGTTCCGCGATCGCCTGCTCTCGTCCGGCAAAAGCGCGACGTGCCACGACAGTGTCGAGGCGCAGGTGCGTACGGCGCTCGCCTCGGGCCCCGACCATGTGGCAATCGTTATCTCCTACAGCGGCCTTGCCCCCAACCTCAGGGAGATCTTGCCAATCCTCAGCAGTCGACATGTCCCGGTCATCGTCATCGGCACGCCGTACTGTGCCCGCATTCACCCCGGCTTTGCCGCCTATCTCACGGTAAGCGACCACGAGAGCATGACGCACCGCATCACGCAGTTCGCCAGCCATATCGCCGTGCAATACGTACTCGATTCGCTCTATAGCAGCTACTTTGCCAAAGATTACGCCCGCTGCTCCGAGTTCCTAGAGCGCTCGTTCCCCTACACCCGCCTGCCCGGACTCAAGTAGCGACGAGCGTGGATTTTTGGACACTCAGATAACGAGCGTGGATAATCTCCCACTTTGAGCCCGCACACAGGCCAAAACCGGGAGATTATCCACGCTCATTTTGGGTCCCCTGGGAACGCATGAGGAGGGCGGAAGACAGCCGTTATTTGCGAGGCGTCAGCGACGTAAAGAGTCCGTGTTGGTTGCAGTAAAGATATATCCTGCCGCGCCCGGTAATATGGAAGCGCGGCTGCACCGATTGCTCTGGATAGAGCTTCTTAAAGCAGATGCCGTCCATAGTCGCATATGCCACAAAGCTAATGTAGTGATCCTTGGTCATGGGATGATCGAGCGTGACGTACCAATCGTCCTCGATGCGCTCGATGGAAAAGGCGTGGTCCGCGTCCGGCTCTTCGGCCTCCTGGGGAAACATCGTGGAGCCACAGCAGCTAAAGCTGCCTTCTCCGAGCGCGTGCACAACGTTTCCGCAGATAGGGCAAACGTAAAAGACGCCTTTGAGCATATTGCCTGCACGGTTGGCGTTGGCCCGAATGTCACCAGCCAAAAGCTCGGCCACGCTTATGCCGAGTCTCTGGGCCAAAGGCTCAACGAGGGAAATGTCGGGAAGGCCGCGGCCGGATTCCCACTTGCTGACGGCTTTATCGGTCACGCCAAGGCTTTCCGCCAGGGCGCGCTGGGTGAGGCCGCGCTCTTCGCGCAGCTGCTTGATGGCATGCGCTGCCAAAAAAGTATGGGAGGCATTGGTTTGCCGTGTCTGGTTCATGGGCTGTCCAATCAAATTGAAGAAATGGAGTGAACCGGTTCGACAGTCAGTATCCATTTGAAGGCCAGGCTCGACAACCTACGCTGCGTAGACATGCGCCAATCGAACGAGCGCGGATTTTTGGACGCTCATCCTGAGTAGTCATTTAAGAACGCCCCAATGACTACTCATTTATGTCTGTCCCCAATGACTACCAAGGCAACGCCGATGTTTTGGCAACGACAGCGAAAACCCGCCAGAGCGAGCAAGGTGCCTTGAAA
>CAJMMF010000031.1:0-27487 GCA_905214385.1 uncultured bacterium | reverse complement strand
CGGGTGCCCTACCGGGAGTAGCCCCGACGGTTGACAAAACTATAGGAACACCCAACGACTAGGGGCTAGACGATGTGGAGAGGGTTAGCGGCGTCGACGGCGTCGGGGGCGTCAGAAGGGCCGCCGGGGGCAGCGTCTGCCGGATCCTCGTCGGGGGTCTCGATCTGCTTGATCATGACCTCTTGGCCCTGGAGCAAATAGGTATCGCCACTGCCGCAATGGGGGCAGGTCTTGCCGTGCTCGACTGTCGCATAGTCGCGGCCGCACGCCTCGCAATGCGTCACGGCCTCGACGGGCTCCACGATAAGCTCCGCGCCCTGCGTGATGGACTTTTTATCTGCCGCCCAGCGCCAAGCGTCGAGCAGCAAGTCGGGAACGACGCCCGAGACCTCGCCCAGCAGCAGCGTGACGCTCGAAACGCGACGCACGCCATTGGCGCGCGCCACGTTCTCAACATCGCGAATAATGTGATAAACGATTCCCAATTCATGCAAGGTAGAAACCTTTCAACAACGGTTGATGCGATGCAAACTCAAAGCAAGGGGACAGCGAAATCTAGTCTGCGCCGTCCCCTTACCCGCCATGGTTACCTATTTACGACCGAACTTGATTTTGATTGCACGCTTTAAAGCATACTTGCCAAGGCTCGGGAGCTTTTGCTCGTATTTGACCATCGTGGAGCACTCGGGGCGATCGCGATCCAGATGGATGGCATCGAACGCGCACTTGGTGGTGCACAGGCCGCAGCCGATGCACTTGTTGGGGTCGACGATTGAGGCACCGCAGCCAAGGCAACGGGCGGTCTCGGCGCGCACCTGCTCTTCGGTAAAGGTCTCGACGTACTCGCTGAAGGGCGCGGCCTTCTCGCGCTCGTGGTCCACGTGGGCAACCTCACGGCTCGCGTTGTCATAGCTCTCGATCACGACATCGTCGCGGTCGAGCGCGGCGTAGCGGCGCTGGTTGCGGCCGATGGTGAGCGTGGAGCCCGGCTGCACAAAGCGATGGATGGACACGGCGGCCTCGTGACCGGCGGCGATGGCATCGATGGCAAAGCTCGGACCGGTATAGACGTCGCCGCCCACAAAGATGTCGGGTTCGGCGGTCTGGTAGGTCTGGGGATCGGCAAGGGCGCCCTGACCACGGCCAAGCTCCACCTTGGAGCCAGCCAGCAGGTCGCCCCACACGATGGACTGGCCGATGGACATGACCACGCGGTCGGCATCGACGCGGCGCAGGTCGTTCTCGTCGTACTCGGGCGCAAAACGGCCCTCGTCATCGTAGACGCGCGTGCAGCGCTTAAAGGTGATGCCGCACACACGGCCGGCCTCGTCCAGATGGACCTCCTTGGGGCCCCAACCGCAACTGATGTGTGCGCCGTCCTCGATGGCCTCGCGACGCTCTTCCTCGCTGGCGGGCATCTGCGCCTCGCTCTCCAGGCAGAACATCTCAACGTGCTCGGAACCCAGACGGCAGGCGTTGCGGGCAACGTCGATGGCCACGTTGCCGCCGCCCACCACGATGGTGCGGCCGGGCAGCGCATCGATCTTGCCGCTGTTGACCTCGCGCAAAAAGTCGACGGCCACGGTCACGTCCTCGGCGTCCTCGCCCGGAATACCGGCAAGGCGGCCGCCCTGGCAGCCTATAGCCACGTAGAAGGCCTTAAAGCCCTGCGCGCGCAACTCGTCGAGCGTCACGTCGCGACCGACCTCCACGCCATAGCGGAACTCGGCACCCATCAGGCGAATGACCTCGACCTCGGCCTCGATAACGTCCTTCTGCAGCTTAAAGCTAGGAATGCCATAGGTGAGCATGCCGCCCGGGCGCTCGTTTTTCTCGAACACGACGGGCTTGTAGCCCTTCTCGGCCAGGTAGAAAGCGCAGGACAGGCCGGCCGGACCGGCACCGATGATAGCGATCTTCTGGTCGAAGCCGCCGGCACGCGTCGGGGTCACCACAGGTGGGACATAGCGGGTCGCGGCATCCAGATCGCGCTGGGCGATGAACTTCTTGACCTCGTCGATAGCCACGGCGGCGTCCACACGACCGCGGGTGCAGGCATCCTCACAGCGGCGGTTGCACACACGGCCGCAGATAGCGGGCAGCGGGTTCTCGCGCTTGATGAGCGCGAGCGCCTCGTCATAGCGACCCTGCGCCGCGAGCTTCAAATAGCCCTGAACGGCAACGTGCGCGGGGCAGGCCGTCTTGCAGGGAGCGGTGCCGGACTCATGCGTCTCGATGCGGTTGTCGTTGCGGTAGTTGGGCGACCACTTGGTGTGGTCCCACTTGGTGGCATCGGGCAGCTCCTGGCGCGGATACTCGGGCACCTGTCCGCCGGCCTTTTTGCTGCAGAGCTTCTGGCCGAGCTTGGCTGCACCAGCCGGGCACACCTCAACGCAGCGACCGCAGGCCACGCACTTGTCCTTCTCGACCTTGGCGACATAGGCCGAGCGCGACAGGTTGGGTGTGTTGAACAGCTGCGAGGTGCGCAGGGCGTAGCACACGTTGACGTTGCAGTTGCAGATGGCGAAGATCTTGTTCTCGCCGTCGATGTTGGTGATCTGGTGCACAAAGCCGTTGTCCTCGGCCTGGCGCAGGATGTCGTAGACCTCCTCGCGGGTCACGTAATGACCGCGGTCGGTCTCGACCACGTAGTCGGCCATATCGCCCACGGCAATGCACCAGTCGGCGGGGTCGTCGGCGCAGCCCTCGCCCATCACACGACGGCTCGCGCGGCAGCTGCAGGTGCTGGCGGCATACTTACCCTCGTATTTGTCGAGCCAATGCTCGATATGCTCGATCGGCACCGACGTGCTCGCGGCATCGATGGCCTTCTCGACCGGAATGACATGCATGCCGATGCCGGCACCACCGGGCGGCACCATCGGCGTGGCCTTGGACAGCGGGCCCTTGGATGCCTGCTCAAAAAACTTGGCATAGACCGGATGCTCCTCGAGCTGACTCACGCGCATGTTGAGGAACTCGGCGGAACCCGGCACCAGCATGGGCAGCACCCAGTGCTTGGCGCGCTCGGGATTTTCCCAGTTGTACTCGAGCAGACCCGTGTAGCTCATGTCGTCGAGCATCTTCTCGATATCGGCCTCGGGCATGCCGGTGAGCTTGACCATCTCGGGCAGCGTGTAGGGACGGCGCATCTTCATCTTGCAGAGCACTTCGGCCTGCTCGTCGGTTGCGGCCTCGGCAAACGACCAGTACTCGTAGCCCAGCAGCTCGTCGCGATGCAGCAGGCGGTTGGTGCAGTGCTCACACAGCTTGACAATGGCCTCGCGCGGATGCTCCGGCAGCGGCGGCACGAACTCCGCGCCGATATCGGGCTCGGTGTAGCTAATCCCCGGTCCGTTGAGAATCATGGTTGTCCCTTCTCTTGCCGCAGCCCGACGAGGCCGCAGCGCCCCTCTTTTTTTGCAGGCCGGGCATGCCCCCATGCCGTTCACCCGCCATTGTTGACATTGTGTCAAAAACAGTATTGACGAACCGTCAACAATATTCAAGACTGTTAGGTGAACGGTCGGGCTCAAACGGACGAAAGGCGGCAAAACATGGGCAACAACACAGCAGATACCTCTGTGGCCGACGCCGTCCCCGCGCCCGACAGCGCGGCAAAGCGCTTGACGGGCGACGAACGCCGTCGCGAGATCCTCGATGCCGTGCGCACCGTAAGCTCCGAGCTTGGCGTGTCCCACTTATCGGTATCGGCCGTGACCAAGCGAGCCGGCTGCACGCGTTCATTGTTCTACCACTACTTTGCCGATATGGACGCCGCCGTCACCGCCGTCATGGACGAGGCAATCGACGGTTTTATCTCCGAGCTCGAGCAGTGGAACGCCGGCCGCACCGTCGGCGATATCGAGGGCGCGCTCGACACCGTCGCCCCGCTCTTTAAGCGTCTGGTCGCCAGCGGCCACGAACTGCCGAGTACGCTCACCTCAAGCAGCGGCGCGCTCTACGGCGGCTTTTTGCACAACGTGGTTCAGCGCGTGGCTCAGTACATCTGCGACACCACCGTGGTGGATTTTGTCGCCCATCATGAGCTACGCATCGACCATGTCTACGAGACGTTCTACACCCTCATCATGGGGTTGTTGATGTATATCCGCACGCACCCCGATGTGCCCGACGAGACGGTCAAGGAAATCATCGCCTCGACACTCCACATCGAGGGCTATACCGCCAAGTATCCGGAGCGCAAGCCCCAGAACTAACGACATTTGGCCAAACTGCCCGCGATCGGAAGAGGGGCCGCGGGCGTGTGAAAGGAGAGCAGCATGCTGTTCGATGTTTGGGGTAGCGATACCCTTATCCACTGGGTCGGCTGGGCCATGGTCTTTATCGGCCTGATCGTGCTCAACGAGGTCGGCCGCCGCACCAAGCTCGGCGCGGCAATCATCTTTGGCGTGGCTCCGACGGCCATGACCATCTATTGCATCGCCATCGCCGTCGACGTTTCGCAGGGTGCCGAGTGGGCGCTCACCAACCCCACCCATGTGTACCAGAACAGCTGGTTCCACTACGCCAAGGTATACGCGGCGCTGGCCGGTTGCTGGGGCTTCATTGCCATTAAGTACCAGTGGGGCAAGATCGGCAAGGCGCATTGGTTCCGCGCGTGGCCGTTTGTGATTGTCGCCATCAACATCATGATCGCCGTCGTGTCCGACTTCGAGAGCGCCTATCACTTCTTTGTCCTGGGCGAGTCCACCTGGGTCACCTCCGAGGGCGCCACGCAGCTCGCCGGCTGGAACAACGTGTTCAACGGCATCGCCGGTATCATCAACATCTTCTGCATGACCGGTTGGTGGAGTGTCTACGCCTCTGAGGACAAGACCGACATGCTGTGGCCCGACATGACCTGGGTCTACATCATCGCCTACGACATCTGGAACTTCTGCTACACCTACAACTGCCTGCCCACCCACTCCTGGTTCTGCGGCTTTGCACTGCTGCTGGCGCCCACCGTCGCCGCCTTTATCTGGAACAAGGGCGGCTGGATCCAGAACCGCGCCTTTACGCTGGCTATTTGGTGCATGTTTGCCCAGGTGTTCCCGTACTTCCAGGAGGAGTCCATCTTTGTGACCCACTCCACGCTCGACCCCAGCGCCGCTACTGCGGTCTCGATCGCCGCACTGGTCGCCAACATCGCCGCGATCATCTACATCGCCTACCGCGCCAAGAAGCTCGGCCGCAATCCCTACAAGCAGGATGTCTTTGAGGGCACCAGCGATTGGGAGAAGGCTACCGCTCGCCGCGCCAAGGTGGATTACGCACACGCCGAGTAACATGTTGGTCGCTGTTGGCGCTTGGGCATAGGCCCGCCCGCCAGTATTTTCAATCCAATGTCTCGCAGAGCCCCCGGAAAGCGTTTCACTCGCTTTCCGGGGGCTTTTGTCGTTGCGTCTTATTCATCTATTCAAAAACATGCGCATATATAAAATCGGATTTCAAATCATACGGCGGCTCTATGGGGTCCCGTTTTTGGGTACAGTGTTGTCCCGATATTGAGCTTGGGGGATATATGAAAGATGAGACGAGGGGCCAAGAGGACGCGGCCCAAGATGCAGAGGCGTGTGCCGAGGCCCTGGAAAGCCTAGACCAGATCACGCTGGCCGAGATTGCGTTTGACGATTCGAGCGTTGATGTGCAGGATGAGCCGGAAGCCGAGGCGCAGTCCGATGATCAGGATGCAGACGATGGTGAGCCTGCCGAAGATGAGGCAGATCACGAAGACACCGAAAGCGAGGCCGGCAACCAGCCCGAATCCGACACGGGCGAGGAAACCGTCTTGCTCGACAGCTTGCCTGCCGAGGATTCGCTGACCCGCGAGCTTCCTGGCCTGGGTTCCGCACCAGCCGTGGACGAGACCATCGCCATGGGAGATATTCCCCTACCGTCCGTTCCTTCGGCACGCGAAGCCGAGGTTCGTCATCGTAAGATGTCGCCCAAGCGCCGCAATCTGATGGTCGCCGGTGTCGTAGCCGTCGCGCTCGTCGCCGGCGGTGCAGGCTATGCTGCCTGGAACGGATATCAGCAAGAGCAGGCTGCCACTGTCGCCGCCAATGCCCACACGATGATGTCAGTGCAGATTGGCGTGCATGCCGCGGGCCTCAACTGTTCCACTGGCTCCAAGATTCCCGTACAGGTGAGCGGTCAGGATTCTGACGGCTCCTCCGTGAGCGAAACGCTCTATGTTGACGAGCACGGCCGCGGCATCAAACTGCTGCCCGGCGATTACACGCTCTCCATCGCTGCCTCCCCCATCGCGGCCGACGGCACTATCTATACCGTCCCGACCACCAAGGCGCAGGTCACGGTCAAGAGCGACGGGCAGGACCTGAGCGCCCAGGCCTCCTTCAAGCTCAAGGTGCCTTCGGCCGACACGGTAACCGACGACCAGATCGATGCCGCCGCCAAATATGCCGAGGAGGGAGGTGCGAGCTCCGCCGCCACCGCCAAGGTGCTCCAGCAGGCGGCAACCGCGCGGCGCGACGCCGCCGTCAATGCCGTGAGCGCGCAAAAGGCACAGGCGGCCCGTGATGCCGACGCCCGTCATAAGGCAACCGACCTTTACCAGCTCGATATCCCCGTCGAGTGGTACGGCAAGGTCGAGACTTGGCAGAATGGCAGCACGCTATGCATCTATCTTGCCGGCGACAGCAATACGCCGATCGTGACGCTCGTCGCGGTGCGCGAGGGCGAGAGCTTTACGCCCGATGAGGGCGATACGGTTTTGGGTGCGGCCAACCTAGGCAACGGTTATACCGTCTACGCCAGCGGCCCCGTCTATCCGTACGTGGTGCCCCAGACCATCAACGGACGGACGCAGAATCCCGTGTCGACCTACCCCATGGACACGGCCATTGAGCTTGTCGAGCTCACGACCGGCAACCGCTACACCTATAGCCAGATCAAGAACGTACTGGTCGGCAAAGACGGCAAGGCCGACGCTGCGACCAAACTAGAGACCGACTACCTCGCCCAGATTCTCCTGCCGAGCATCAAAGCCCAAGACTAGCCTGGCGCAGCAAGGTGCTCCCCAACTGTGATGAAGGAGCCAGGAGGTCCTGACCCCACAGGTCCATAGATGATTAGGCAAGGAGCCACTTCCATGCGGGCATAACGTGTACCACACCGTGCTCGCATGGAATATCGGTCTGTTCATCCATGGTAACGATTGCCGACTCGCCAAGATCGAACTGGGCCATCGAGGCATCAAGCGCGGCAATTTCGCGCTCGCGCGTTTTCTCACTTGCCATATCCGCACTCACCTGAATCAGGCTATAAGCCCGCATGAGAAGCGCGTCCCCAGCCACAAAGTCCACCTCATGGCTTTTGCTCTTCTCTTTGATTAGCAGGCGGCAGACCGAGCCGGTCCTCACCGCGGGAGTCCTTCTTCTTAGCGCATTGAACACTGCGGTCTCGAGCCTCTGGCCCTGGTCCAATGCCGATGCGGGAGAGAATGCTCCAAACATCGCAGGGTCGACAGCGTAGACCTTAGACGCAGACCGCGTATTATTTGCAAGCGAACGCGTGAACTCCGGCACCGAAAACAGCAGGTAGGCGTCCTCGTAATACTCAAGTAAGTCGCTGAGCGTATTTCGACTGACGGATATCTGTCTGCTCTTGAACTCGTTGTACACTTTGTTCACTGACAGCTCTCGTCCCGAAGATGCCATGCACCGCGCCAGAAACAGCGAGGCCAAACGGGGGTTCTTGACGTCGTAACGTTCAACGACGTCCATGGCGACCGTTCGCGACGCATATTCCTGTAGCAGCTGAATCGCGTCTGCGGGCGTCTGCTCAAGTGTCGCGATGAATCCCCCTCGCTCGAGATATCCGACCAGATGGTGTCGGAGCAACGCTGCATCGCTCGAGGAGAAGGGTGCGTTCGACTCAGGAACGCTCCCCGTCTTATATCGGACGTATTCCGAAAAACTCAACGGAAAAAGCTCTCGCACAAGAGAACGGCCCCTGAACTCGCTCTTAAGTTCTGAGGACAGCATCTTAGAAGAAGATCCCGTCACGTAAACGGTCGCCTTCTCCGTATCGACCACGCGTCGCAGAAACGCACCCCATTCGGGTATTTCCTGGATCTCGTCAAAGAAAAGGTAGGCGCCCTCGCCTCGAGCAGCAGGATATAGTGCATAGAATGTATCGAGCACGTCCGCTAGTAGCGATGGCTCATACGGACGCAAGCGCTCATCCTCAAAATTGAAATATAGCATCCGGTCAAGCTCGACGCCTTGGCCCTGAAGCCGCCGTATCTCCTGATACAGGCGATACGTCTTTCCACAACGACGGGCGCCCACAATCACATATACGATGTTGTCGCGCTTTGGCTCCTGCGGGTTGCCCAGATCAAGGTCGCGCTCAAAGACCTGCGGAATCCCCTGTTGCTCAAAGTCCTTTATTTTTTGAGCCACCAAGTCGTTGAATGCCATAATTCTCCAATCTTGCTCTCCTGCTAATCAAGATTATAACGATTCTTGATTAGCAGGAGAGCAAGATTATGCGTATCTTGATTAATGGATAAGCAAGTTTTCTATTAGTGGCCCCTCCCGGAGGATATCGAGCGGCTGAGGGGGGCAGGCATGAACGCCTCTAGCCGAAAACAAAGTAGCTAAAAAAGCCCCGTCCCAAATGAGCTACTTAACGCCAGGGGTCGGCTTCGAAGAGGGGCTCGTGCTCGGGGCGACGATCGCTATAAGGATCGTAGCCGTCGTCATCCTCGTTCTCGGCACGGATGTAGGGGTCGCGCGGCTTGGGCACAGGCTTGGGTGCAGGCTTGGGTGCGGCCGGCGCGGCGTTGGCGACCGGCGCATTCGTCTTGTTCTTGTCTATCATCTGCATATCTCCTTGCCATGCAATCGTGTTCAACATTATCGATTGTCGCACGAAAAAGGGCGGCGGACCCAATTGGATCCGCCGCCCTTGGCGTTTAGAGACGGCTGGCAGATTTTAAGGCATGTCCCATAAATCTACTCGGCGTCGGGGACCTCGTAGGTAGCAGACGGCGTGTTGTCGCACACGACGGTAAAGCCGCCGTCCTTGTCGACATCGACCGTCACCTGATCGCCCTCGCGCACCGTGCCGTCGATAATAGCGGCGGCAATGGCATCCACGACCTCGCGCTGCACGAGACGCTTGAGCGGACGGGCACCAAAGACCGGGTCCAGGCCGCCCACGGCGAGCATCTGCTTGGCCGCCGGGGTGATGGCAAGCGTCATGCGCTCCTTGGCCAGACGTGCGCGGACATCGGCGAGCTGGATATCGACGATCTTCTCAATCTGCGCCATGCCGAGCGGATGGAACACCACGATGTCGTCGATACGGTTGAGGAACTCGGGGCGGAAGGTCTGAGCCATGGCCGCGTCGACCTGATGGCGCATCTCCTCCTCGTCCTTACCGGACAGATCGGCGATGGCCTTGGAGCCCACGTTAGACGTCATGATGATGATCGTGTTCTTGAAGGACACCTGGCGACCCTGGCCATCGGTCAGACGGCCGTCATCAAGCACCTGCAGCAGCACGTTAAAGACATCCGGATGAGCCTTCTCCATCTCGTCGAGCAAAATCACGGAGTACGGACGACGGCGCACGGCCTCGGTAAGCTGGCCGCCCTCGTCGTAACCCACGTATCCCGGAGGCGCACCGATCAGACGTTGGACGCTGAACTTCTCCATGTACTCGGACATGTCGATACGCACGAGCGCACGCTCGTCATCGAACAGGCACTCGGCAAGCGCCTTGGCGAGCTCGGTCTTGCCCACGCCGGTGGGGCCCAGGAAGAAGAAGCTGCCGATGGGCTTGTCCGGATCGGAGAGGCCCGCACGGCTGCGACGCACGGCCGCGGCGACAGCGGAGACCGCCTCGTCCTGGCCGATGACGCGCTTATGCAGCTCGCCCTCCAAGCCCTTCAGCTTGTCGAGCTCGCCCTGCATCATCTTGGAGACGGGCACGCCGGTCCAAGCGCTCACGACCTCAGCGATCTCATCGGAGGTCACCTGCTCGTTGAGGCCCTCGCCGTCCTGCTGCTTTTGCGCCTCGAGCGCAGCCTCGGAATCCTGAATCTGCTGCTGCAGGCCCGGAATCACGGAGTAGCGCAGCTCGGACGCACGGCCCAGGTCGCCGTTGCGCGTCGCACGCTCCTCTTCGCTCTTGGCCTCGTCGAGCTGTCCCTTGAGCTCCTGCACGTGGTCGATGGCGTTCTTCTGGTTGAGCCAGCCGGCCTTTTGCACGTTGAGCTTTTCTTGGACCTCGGCAATCTCTTGGCGCAGGGCCTCCAGACGCTCCTTGGAGGCGTCGTCGGTCTCCTTCATGAGCGCCTGCTCCTCGATCTGCAGCTGGGTGAGCTGACGCGTGGTGGCATCGATCTCGGCCGGCATGCTGTCGAGCTCCATGCGCAGGCGGCTTGCCGCCTCATCGACCAGGTCGATGGCCTTGTCGGGCAGGAAGCGGTCGGCGATGTAGCGATCGGAGAGGTCGGCAGCTGCCACGAGCGCGCTATCGGTGATATGCACGCCGTGGAAGATCTCGTACTTCTCCTTGAGGCCACGCAGGATCGAGATGGTGTCCTCGACGGTAGGCTCGCTCACCATAACGGTCTGGAAACGACGGGCGAGCGCCGCGTCCTTCTCGATGTACTTGCGGTATTCGTCAAGCGTGGTCGCGCCGATCGCGTGCAGGTCGCCACGAGCGAGCGCCGGCTTGAGGATATTGCCGGCGTCCATGGAGCCCTCGGTGGCACCCGCGCCCACGATGGTGTGGAGCTCATCGATGAACAGGATGACCTTGCCCTCGGACTTTTGCACTTCCTTGAGCACAGCCTTCAAGCGGTCCTCGAACTCGCCGCGGTACTTGGCGCCGGCGACCAGCGCGCTCATGTCGAGCTCGATGAGGTCGCGATCGCGCAGGGTGCTCGGCACGTCGCCGGCCACGATACGCTGGGCGATGCCCTCGACGATGGCCGTCTTGCCGACGCCCGGCTCGCCGATGAGCACGGGGTTGTTCTTGGTGCGGCGGGACAGGACCTGAATAGTACGACGGATCTCGTCGGTACGGCCGATGACCGGGTCGAGCTTGCCGGCGCGGGCCAGGTCGCAGATGTTGCGGCCATACTGCTCCAGCGCCTCAAACTGGGTCTTGTCCTCGGCAGACGTCACGCGGTCATCGCCACGCAGCTCCTCATAGACCTGCTCGATGCGCTCCTTGGTAACGCCGGCGTCGCGCAGTACGCGGCCCGCCTCGCCCTTGTCCTCGGCAAGCGCCATCAGCAGATGCTCGGTCACCACAAAGCTGTCGCCCATCTTGGTGGCCTTCTTCTCGGCCTTCTCGATGACGCGGACGAGCTCGTTGGAAAGACCCATCTGCTGGCCCTCGCCCGACACCTTGGGCGCATGGTCGATGGCATCCTGTGTGGAGCGTGCAAGCTGGGCCGGGTCGGCGCCGATGCGCTCGATGATCACGGAGATATTGCGCTCGCCGGCACCGAGCAGGGCGGACAGCAGGTGAATCGGCTCCACCGCGCCGGCCTGCGCGTCGGCAGCCGTGCTCATGGCGGTCTGCAGCGCCTCGCGCGACGTCATTGCTAGCTTATCGATTCTCATGGAATCACCTCTCTTGGGGCGGCCGCCCTACGGGGCGGCTTCACGTTGTTCGAGAAGTATTGTTGCCAGCTTTGTACGATCTTATACACAAATCTAAGTCTCTATATATAAGATTTTCTGAGTGATTGATGGATAGGGTACTGAGATGTCAGCCCGCCGCTGCCCAGGCGCACTACCATCTCGATCTATAACATCTAGCAGCCATTTTTGATCCTAGATGTTACAGATCGAGATGAAATGACCAGCGGCAACCGTTTGTCTCAATCTGTAACATCTACTCGGCAAATTAGGGTCTAACTGTTACAGATCGAGACAAACCGCGAAGGCTCATCTGAAAATCTCAATCTGTAACAACTAACGGCACATTTTGTCCCCAGCTGTTACAGATCGAGAAACAAACGGACCACCACAAAGGGGACAGGCACCTTTGTGGTGGTCCCAGTCTATTTTTAGCGTCCCACAAGATCCAACGAGAACACAGCGACGAAATCGAGAGCCACCGATAGCCCGTTCGCGCAGATATAGATGGAGATTCAAGACAAGGGTGCCGGCTTAAACGGCTTGGTTATCGTACGCCACAATACTCTCGTCATCGTCCCCGTCGTTTTTATAGTGCTTATAGTGAAAATAGCGGGTTTAGTGAGAATAGTATTGCGCAAAACTCGTGAACTCAATTTTTGACCCCTCGCCCAGAATGAGGGGAGGCAAATATTCCTATTAGAGATCGAATCGAAGCCCAATAGGGCCTTTTAGCCCTCTCATTCCGGGCGGTCGCTTTCTTTTGAATATTGTCGTAAGCTGGCATCATTTATCTTAATGATTGCATATTGCATGAGAGGTGCCCACCGTGAAACGCTCCACCTATATCGGCCTGCTCGTCTTAGCGTTTGCAATTACCGCAGTCGGCGTGGGCATTATCTATCTCGCATTTCTCCCCGCCTCTGCAACGCAGGCGGTGATTGAGACCGTAAGCTATCCCATCGAAATCCTCACCGATATCGTCAAACCCGATTCGATCACCGTCGATTTTGACGGTACGCCCGCAGCGCTTGGGGTCAGCAACTATCCCCGAATCGAACTTGGGGCCACGCGCTATACCCAAGATGAGCAGCTTATCGGCAAGGCAACCAATTTACTCAAAGGCAAAACGTTTACGCGGTGGTACGGCGCCGCAATATATCGAGCCAAGAAAGGCCAAATGAATGGCGGGTATTATTCGACCCTTGAACTCGATGCGGCAAACGGGAGCAGACTGTGCAACGTCTCATACGACCCCGGCTACGTGGACAACGAAGGGCCGGGGGTCTATATCTCGGATGGCGACGTAATCTACGTCATGGAAGGCGACCAGACGGCAGTCGTCGATTTTATGGATCGGTGTACCGAGGATGCCTACGAACAAACCTGCGAGCCCGATCCACAGACAGCGCGCGACAGCGGCTCAGCACGCACTTGGCTATTTGACGATGAGATAACCTGGACCCCATCGAAATAAGAACCCGCCGGACAGGCACCTTTGTGGTGGTCCAAAAAGAAGCCGCCCCAATAAAAAGAGGCGGCATCAAGCAAGTCTATTTATTAGCATCCCCCAAGACCCAACGAGAACGCAGAAATGTAGCCCGGGGCCACCCTTTGCCGAACGCGACCCTCGCGAAGCGCGTGAGCGGGCGGGAAAGGGTGGCCCCGGGCGGACAATTAAGTGCGTTACTCGGCAGCGGCCTTGAACTTGTTGTAGTTGATCAGGCAGCCGGCCTTGACGATGGCACGCTCCTCTGCCGTCATATCGGCAATGTAGAGCTCAATCTGCTCGACCGAACCGTCAGCACGCACCACGTAGGCAGCGATGTTCTTCAGGTCGCCATCGAGCGCGGCACGGATACCCGGCACAAAGACGTAATCGCCCACCTCAAAGTTGGGCTCGGCCTCCATCTGGAAGGGCACCATGCCCCAGTTCATCACGTTGGAGCGATAGCGCTTGGTGGCGTACTCGCGGACGATGTTGGCTAGGCCGCCGATGACGCGCTGGCAGCTCGCCGCCTGCTCGCGGGCGCTGCCGTCGCCGGGCTTCTTGGCGTAGAGCATGGAACCGAACTCGGTCGCCTTGGCATCGGCCGCGACACCCGCGCCGGCCAGCGCCTCAAACACACCGGCAAGCTCGGCATCGAACGCCGCCAGGTCGCCCGCGGACTCGCCGGCAACGCGACGCTTCTCCACGGCGTCGACCTCCTTGGAACGACCCACGTAGGCAGGGTCGCGGCGGCTGAGCGTAAACTCGGCCAGGCCCAGCGGATTGGAGCGGAAGGAGCTCGTCTCGCCCGAGGGAATGAGCTCGTCGGTCGTAGTGACCGGGTCCATGATCTTGGAGCATACCTTGAGCAGGATATCGTCGCCGAGAGGCGCCATCGCGGGCCACGGCTTGATGTTGGGGCCTTCGACCAGCACATCGGCAGGCTCCGCCTTGCCAAAGCCCCAGTACACGCGCTTCTTGTACGGCGCGTCGTCAAAGGTGTACTCGCAGGCCTCATCCCAAGTCTCCTCGGGCAGGTCGGTCGCCGGCGTCAGGACGCCACCGTTGGCAGCCGTTGCCGCAATGGAGCGAGCATCCATCAGGGCCACGGCGCTCAGCTGGCCATTACCCGGCTTGGAACCCTCGCGGTTGGGGAAGTTGCGCGTAGTGTGGCGGATCGAAAGGCCGTTGTTGGCAGGCGTGTCGCCAGCGCCAAAGCACGGACCGCAGAACGCCGTGCGCACGATCGCACCGGCCTCCATGAGGTCGTAGATATAGCCGCGGCGTGTAAGCTCGAGTGCCACGGGCTGGCTCGTGGGATAGACCGACAGCGAGAACTCGCCGCAGCCGGTGTTGGCGCCCTTGAGCACGCGGGCAGCCTGGACCACGGAGTCGTAGTTGCCGCCCGAGCAGCCGGCGATAACGCCCTGCTGCACGTGCAGCTTGCCGTCGACGATCTTGTCGAGCAGGCTAAAGTGCGTCTTGCCCTCGCCGATCTTAGCGGCCTCGAGCTCCACCTCGTGAAGGATGTCCTCGAGGTTCTCGTTGAGCTCGTCAATCTCAAAGCCGTTGGAAGGATGGAACGGCAGCGCAATCATGGGCTTGATGCTCGACAGATCGACCTCGACGCAGCCGTCGTAGTAGGCAACATCGGCAGGCTTGAGCTCGCGGTAGTCGTCGCCGCGGCCGTGCATGGCCAGGAATGCGTGCGTGTCCTCGTCGGTGACCCAGATGCTCGACAGACAGGTGGTCTCGGTGGTCATGACGTCGACGCCGTTGCGGTAGTCGGTCGTCATGCTCGCGATGCCGGGGCCCACAAACTCCATGACCTTGTTCTTGACGTAGCCCTTGGCAAAGACGGCGCGGATGATGGCGAGCGCCACATCGTGCGGGCCGACGCCGGGGCGCGGGGCACCCGTGAGGTAGATGGCGACGACGCCAGGATAGGCGACGTCGTAGGTGTCGCGCAGCAGTTGCTTTGCCAGCTCGCCGCCGCCCTCGCCCACGGCCATAGTGCCCAGAGCGCCGTAGCGGGTGTGCGAGTCGGAACCCAGGATCATCTTGCCGCAGCCCGCGAAGTTCTCACGCATAAAGGAGTGGATAACGGCGATATGCGGCGGAACGAAGATGCCACCGTACTTCTTGGCGGCCGAGAGGCCAAAGACGTGGTCGTCCTCGTTGATGGTGCCGCCCACGGCGCACAGCGAATTATGGCAGTTGGTGAGCACGTAAGGCAGCGGGAACTGCTCCATGCCCGAGGCGCGCGCCGTCTGGATGATGCCGACAAAGGTGATGTCGTGGCTCGCCATGGCGTCGAAGCGAATCTTGAGTGCCTCGGGATCTCCGGACGTATTGTGTGCCTGGAGGATCGAATACGCGATGGTGCCGCGCTTGGCATCCTCGGGCGTCTGCGTAATACCGCGCTCGGCAGCCTCGGCCGCAGGCACAACCTCGCTGCCGCCGCGCAGGTAGATGCCGTCCTCGTACAGCTTGACCATACTGTCTCCCACTCTGCCCAAAAGATTTGGGCGCATAGCATACATTCGTTCAATATCGTGCCATAGAACGGTTGCGAGTGGGTTACGAATCTCTGCGTTCACTTTATCTCAGTAAAGCAGAGGACGAGTTAGGTCCTGGGGAGGCAGACTTAGACGCTCAAATGACGAGAGTGGATAATCTCCCACTTTGAGCCTGCAAACAGGCAAAAAACGGGAGATTATCCACTCTCATTCTGCAGGTACTCATTTAAGTCTGTTCCCAATGAGTGCCTACAGGTCGCCGCCCGTGCCCAGCAGTTTGCGCATGACTTGCTCGGGGTTGACCGAGCCGTCGCGCGGGGCCAGGGCGGTGATCTTCTTCTGCATCTTATACTCGTGCAGCTCGTCCTCGAGCTGGCGCACGCGGGCGCGGAGCTTTTCGTTCTCGCGCTCGCGCTCCTCGGCACGCTCCTTCATATCGAGGATGCGCACCACGCCGGCAAGGTTGATGCCCTCGTCAGTCAGCTGGTTGATGAGCTCCAGGCGCTCGATATCGGCACGCGAATACAGACGCGTGTTGCCGCCCGAGCGCTGGGGGTTCACCAAGCCCTTGGACTCGTAGACGCGCAGAGTCTGCGGGTGCATGCCGGTCAGCTCGGCCGCCACGCTGATCATGTACAGCGGTTTGTTCCTATTGTCCTCGGCCATGCTACCTGACCCCTTTCCGTCTCGTTATCGTCCATCATAAGCCCGCGGGCGTGGGCGTGCGCCGCGACCGCCCTAGTACGTCGCCTTGTAACGATTGACCTTCTCGCGATAGTCGCGCGTGTCGGCCTCGCGCAGCTTGGTCATGGCATCGCGCTCATCGTCGGACAGGTTCGTGGGAACCTGCACCTTGATCTCGACGAGCAGCGCGCCCGTGCGGCCACGGTGCTTAACATCGGGCGCGCCCATCTCCTTAAAGCGGAACTTCTTGCCCGTCTGGGTACCCGCGGGCACTTTCAAACGGACCGTCGCACCGCCGGGCGTGGGCACGTCCACCGTGCAGCCGAGCGCCGCCTCGTAGACCGAGACCGGTACCTCCATGGTCACGTCGGCGCCTTTGCGCCTAAACAGCGGATGCTCCTCCACATGCGTGGTCACGACCAGGTCGCCGCGCTCGCCGCCGGCAACGCCATACTCGCCGCGACGTTTGTAACGCAGCTTGCCGCCGTCGACCGCGCCTGCAGGCACCGAGACCGTAATGGTCTGCTGCTCGCCTGTCGAGGGAATGCGGTAGGTGACCTTGTGCGTCACACCGCGAAACGCGTCCTCGGCCGTCACATCGACGGTCAGCGACAGGTCGCCGCCCTTGCGAGCGCGGCTGCGGCCAGCGCCGGCACCGGCAGCGCCCGCAGCCCCGGCAAAGCCCGAGCCCCAATCGCTGCCCCAGGCGCCGTTGCCGCTAAAGATGCTGTCGAAGATGTCGCCCCAGCCGCTGGCACCAGCGCCGGCACCGTAGCCGCCGCCATACGCGCCGCCCGCGCCCGGCATGCCGCCAAACATGAGCATCTGGTCGTACTCTTTGCGCTTCTTCTCGTCCGAAAGCGTCTCGTAGGCCTCGCTAATCTCCTTGAACTTGGCCTCGTCGCCTCCGGCATCGGGGTGATATTTTTGCGCGAGCTTGCGAAACGCGCTCTTGATCTCTTTGTCGGAGGCGCTCTTGGATACGCCCAGGATGTCATAGAAGGTTTTGCCTGCAGCCATCGTAGCTCCTCTCCTGTTTCATCCGCCGCCCAGCGGGCGGCGGCTCATGCTTTCATATGGCACTAGGCCAGAAAGGGCCCCGGGTGTTGCCCCGGGGCCCTTCTCAATTACTCCTCGGTGCTCTCGGCCGTATCGGCCGTAGCATCCTCGGGCGCCGCTTCGGGCTCCGGTGCGGGGCGCTTCTCGCCACCGTAGGTCACCGTCACCATCGCGGAACGCAGGATGCGATCCGCCATGCGGTAGCCCTTCTGGTACACGTCGTTGACAGTCTCGTCGTACTGCGATGCGTCCTCGACACGCCCCACGGCCTGGTGCTCGAGCGGATCGAACGCCTCGCCCTTGGGGTCGATGGGCTCAACGCCCTCGTGCGCAAACACATCGAGCAGCTTGGCATGCACCGCATCGACGCCATCGACGAACTGCTTAAAGTCGTCGGAAAGCTCCTGGCTACGGGCATGGTCGATCGCGCGCTCGATATCGTCAATCACCGGCAACAGCGCGGTAACAAGCTTCTCGGTCGCGCGCTCGCGCTCGGCGATACGCTCATTGGCGGTGCGGCGACGGAAGTTCTCCCAGTCGGCCTGCAGACGGGCGGTACGCTCGGTGGCGTCCTTTGCCTTGTCCTCGGCGGCCTTCTGAGCCTCTGCCGCAGCATCGAGCTCATTGCGCACGTCGGCAAGCTCTTTCTGAGCCTGCTCGAACTTGAGCTTAAAGTCGTTGTCGGCGGCTTCCTCACCGGCGCGGATAGCGGCTTCCACCATCTCGTCCTCGGTCATCGTCGCCTCCTTGTTGGAATCCTCTACCTGGTTCTCGGCAGCCTCGGCGGCCGGGGCCTCGTTGGCCACGGTATCGTCAACGGCCTCTACGGGAATCTTCACGTCCTTCTCCTCAGAGTCAACGGGGGCGGCGCCAGCGGCGGCCGCCTCCGTGCGAGCTTTACGGGCGGACATGATTATTTGTCCTCGTCGTCCACAACCTCGTAGTCGGCGTCGACAACGTCATCGTCGGCAGGCTGGGCGCCAGCGGCACCGTCGGTCTGCTGCTGAGCGTCGGCGTAGACAACCTGGGCCAGCTCGTAGGCCACGGACTGCAGGGACTCGCCGGCGGCCTTGATAGCCTCGACGTCAGAACCCTCGAGCGCCTTCTTGGCGTCGGCGATAGCGGCCTCGGCCTTGGACTTCACGTCGGCGGAAACCTTGTCGCCCAGCTCGTTGAGGGTCTGCTCGGTGGAGTAGCACAGGCTATCGGTCTGGTTACGGACCTCGACCTCTTCCTTCTGCTTCTTGTCCTCCTCGGCATGAGCCTCGGCGTCCTTGACCATACGATCGACTTCGTCGTCGGACAGGGCGGTGGAGCCGGAGATGGTGATCTGCTGCTCCTTGCCGGTGCCCTTGTCCTTAGCGGAGACCTTGACGATGCCGTTGGCGTCGATGTCGAAGGTGACCTCGATCTGCGGCACGCCGCGACGGGCAGCCGGGATACCGGTCAGCTGGAACTTACCGAGCGACTTGTTGTCGCGGGCAAGCTCGCGCTCGCCCTGGAGCACGTTGATCTCGACGCTGGTCTGGTTGTCGGCAGCGGTGGAGTAGACCTCGGTCTTGGAGGTCGGGATCGTGGTGTTGCGGTCGATCATCTTGGTCATGATGCCGCCCATGGTCTCGACACCCAGCGACAGCGGGGTAACGTCGAGCAGCAGGATGCCCTCGACGTCGCCGGTGAGCACGCCGCCCTGGACGGCAGCGCCGTCGGCAACGACCTCGTCGGGGTTCACGGACATGTTGGGCTGCTTGCCGGTCATGGTCTTGACGAGCTCCTGGACGGCGGGCATACGAGTGGAGCCGCCGACGAGGATGACCTCGGTCAGATCGGAGAGCTTGAGCTTAGCATCGCGCAGGGCGTTGGTGACAGGCTGCTTGCAGCGCTCGAGCAGGTCACGGGTGATCTTCTCGAACTCGGCGCGGGTCAGCGTGTAGTTGAGGTGCAGCGGGCCAGACTGGTTCATGGTGATGAACGGCAGGTTGATGGTGGACTGCTGGGCTGCGGAGAGCTCCTTCTTGGCGTTCTCGGCGGCCTCCTTCAGACGCTGCAGGGCCATGGGGTCCTGACGCAGGTCGACACCGTTCTCCTGCTGGAACTTATCGGCCATCCAATCGATGACGCGCTGATCCCAGTCGTCGCCGCCCAGGTGGTTGTCGCCCGAGGTGGACAGAACCTCAAACACGCCGTCGGCGAGGTCGAGGATGGAGACGTCGAAGGTACCGCCGCCCAGGTCGAAGACCAGGATGCGCTGGTCGGTGCCCTGCTTGTCCAGGCCATAGGCAAGAGCAGCAGCAGTCGGCTCGTTGACGATACGCTTGACGTTGAGGCCGGCGATCTTACCGGCGTCCTTGGTGGCCTGACGCTGGGCGTCGTTGAAGTAGGCCGGGACGGTGATGACGGCGTCGGTGACGGTCTCGCCCAGATACTTCTCGGCGTCAGCCTTCATCTTGGCGAGCGTCATGGCGCTCACCTGCTCGGCGGTGTAGTCCTTGCCCTCGATATCGACGACGGCACGGCCACCCTGGCCCTCCTTGACCTCATACGGCACGGTCTTGATCTCGGAGGTGCACTCGGAGTACTTGCGGCCCATGAAGCGCTTGATGGAGAACACGGTGTTCTTGGGGTTGGTGACGGCCTGGTTCTTAGCGGCCTTACCCACAACGCGGTCGCCGTCGGCGCGGAAGCCCACGACGGACGGGGTGGTGCGGTCGCCCTCGGCGTTCACGATAATGGTCGGAGAACCGCCCTCGAGAACGGCCATTGCGGAGTTAGTAGTACCAAGGTCGATACCAAGAATCTTACTCATTAGAAATTCCCTCTCTCTTTTGCGTTCGCGCCGCCTCGACGGTCTGTCGCGCGGCGCTTCGGCTTGTCTTTCAGGATGTAGTGTATCCCCTTATGGGCTGGAATATACAAAATCTAAGTCAATTCATATAAGATTTCTTATCTCTGAGAGTTTAGGTTCTCAAATGTGCAGGTAGATGCACTGTTTGAGTTCTCGGCAGATCTATTGAGATCTATGTAGAGTTGACTGAGGTTTGCGTCCGGGGGTGCCTGGGGGCCGTCTTGCGGCAAGCGCATCCCGGTTTGAGCGTGGATTCCGGGTCGCAGTTTCCGTCTGAAGGCTCAACCGGAAACCGTATCCCGTTTTGAGAGCTGATACCGGGTCGCAGTTTCCGCTAGCGGGCCCAACCGGAAACTGCGACCCGGTTTTCGGCCAAATAACGGGATGCCCTTTCCGCAGGCGCGCTCAATAGGTCAATATTACAAGTCACCTATAGCTAACATTTGCGCAGCTCAACGGCCCCACCTGCGCGTTTTTTAGTAAACCTTGGCATACTCGGCGAACGGTATGAAGATGCCGGCCAGAGGGTATTGCAAACGGTCGCTCCCGTGGTATGTTTTTGCCCGAATCAAACCGACGCGCATCGCCTGTAGCGTCGGTCAACAGAGAGGAAACTACCATGGCTCATCCCGTAATTGATGCCGACGAGTGCATCGCTTGTGGCGTTTGCGTCGACTCCTGCCCCGCTGGCGTTCTGGAGCTCCAGGACGTCGCTACCGTCGCCGACGAGGACTCCTGCGTCGCCTGTGGCGCTTGCCAGGACGCTTGCCCCGCTGGCGCGATCACCGAGATCGTCGAGGAGTAACAACTCCCCCACTTGCACACTCAAAAGTACACCGTGCACAAAAAAGGAGGCTTCCGCATCGCCGCGGAGGCCTCCTTTTGTTTGTACAGGCAGCTAATTGGGGACGGGGCTACCTTGGCAGTTGCGGTGGAATAGTTCCTGGCTCATTGCTTAGGTGCCGATTGTAGGAACTATTTCACCGCAACTTATAAAGACAGTATCGGGTTAGGACAAATCATCCTCGTAGGGCATTAAATCGGCAAGGTAGCCTTTCTCCTTGAGCATGGCCTCGATCTCGTCGAGGGTCTGCTCGTCTTCCGCCGCGATGCGATGGAAGTGGTAGCCGCTCGTCACCGTCAGCAGCGGGAAGCTCTTGCCGCTGGCGATGCCCTCTAGGTAGCGCTCGACATCGCGGCGGTTGCGGATGTCCAGGTCGGCCGTGATCTTGCCGTACACGCGGTGATTGACGATCACGTTGAGCACGGCGCCACCGGCGTCGACGATACTCGTGAGCTCATCGCCTGCCTGCTCCACGCTGTGGCGAACCTTGACCAAGCGCGTGGGCACGGCGGGGCTGCTGGGGGCCTCCTGCAGCACGTAGCCGCGGTTGGTCGCCACGATATCGTGCCCATCGGCACGCAACAGGGCAATATCCTGAACCACGACCTGACGGCTCACGCCAACCTCGCGGGCAAGTGCGCTGCCCGAAACGGGCTCCTTGGCTCCTTCGAGCACGCCCATGATGGCACGGCGACGCTCGCGGGCGTTCATTATTTACCGTCCAGCAGACGCAGGTGCTTAAGCGAGAGGTCGAGGATCGGCGCAGAGTGCGTCAGGGCGCCCGAGCTAATATAGTCGACACCCAGATCGGCCAGGGCGCGAATGTTGCTGGCGTCCACGTTGCCCGAGCACTCGGTCTTGGCGCGACCGGCGATAAGCTCGATGGCGGCGGCCATGTCGTCATGGGTCATGTTGTCGAGCATGATAATGTCGGCACCGGCCTCCACGGCTTCGCGCACCATGTCCAGGTTCTCGCACTCAATCTCAACTGTCGTGGTAAACGACGCATGGGCGCGCGCCATCTCGATCGCGCGCGTCACGCCACCGGCGGCATCGATATGGTTGTCCTTGAGCATGACGGCCGTCGACAGGTTGTAGCGGTGGTTGCTGCCGCCGCCAATCTCAACCGCCGCCTTCTCAAACACGCGCATGCCCGGCGTGGTCTTGCGCGTGTCGACGAGCACGGTCTTGGTTCCCTCGAGCGCCGCGGCCATGCTGTGCGTGTAGGTAGCGATGCCGCTCATGCGCTGCAGGTAGTTGAGCGCCACGCGCTCACCCGAAAGCAGCACGCGCGCATCGCCGCGCACCTGACCCACATGGTCGCCGGCGTGCACCTCGTCGCCATCGGCAACGTCGAGCAGCACCGAGCTCTGCGAATCCAGCAGCTCAAAGGTACGGGCAAACACATCCAAGCCGGCGATGATGCCGTCGGCCTTGGCGATAAGCTCCACCGTGGCGGGACGCGCCGTGGGGCACACGCTCGCCGTGCTCACGTCCTCAAACGTAATGTCCTCGCGCAGAGCCTGCAAAATCAGATCATCGACGACGAGCTTCATGGTAATGGGATTCATGGTCTACTCCTCTGCGGCCTGCGTGCCGGCGGCACGGGCCAAATCATCGATTGCAAGGGTATCGGAACTCAGGGCGCGATGGCGTCCATCGAGCGCGGGCTCGCCCGCCTGCTCCACGGCCAGCGACTCGCCGGTGCGCATGTACCACGCGGCGCGACGACCCCAGACCAGCGCCTCGAGCAGACTATTTGATGCAAGGCGATTCTTGCCGTGAACGCCGTTGCAAGCCGTCTCGCCCGCGGCGTAGAGCTCGGGCATCGAAGTGCGGCCGTCCTTATCGACCCATACGCCGCCCATAAAGTAGTGCTGCGTGGGCGTAACGGGGATGGGCTCGTCCAAGATGTCGCGGCCGTCCTCAAGGCAGCGCGCGCGAATGTTGGCAAAGTGCCCAGTCACCACGTCGCGCTCGACGGGGGCAAAGCTCAGCCACTCGTGCTCGGTGCCGTCCTGCTTCATCTGCTCGCGGATGGCGGCAGCGACAACGTCGCGCGGCTGCAACTCGTCGGCAAAACGCTCGCCGGCGGCATTGAGCAGAATCGCGCCCTCACCGCGGCAGCTCTCGCTGATCAGGAACGTACGGCCTGGCTGCGGCGAGAACAGGCCCGTGGGATGGATCTGCACGTAGTCCAGGTGCTCCATCTTAATGCCGTGCTCCTGCGCGATGTAGCAGGCGTCGCCCGTGAGCTGCGGGTAGTTGGTCGAATGGTCGTATACGCCACCGATGCCGCCCGTCGCCCACAGCGTATGGCGGGCATGGATCTTAAACGGCTTACCGACATGCACGCCCTCAACGGCATTTGCCAGCTCGTCGGCGGGGCGAGCTGAATCGTCCTCGTCCACGGCAACAGCGACGACACCAGTGCACACCGTGGCCCCATCGCGCTCGGCCGTCAGGATGTCGGTCATGGCAACGTGTTCGAGAATCTGCACGTTGTCCAGCTTGCGGACGGCCTGAAGCAGCTTGGTCGTAATCTCCTTGCCCGTAATGTCGGCATGGAAGGCAATGCGCGGACGGCTGTGCGCGCCCTCGCGGGTAAAGTCGAGGCCGCCATCGGCCTTGCGCTCAAAATCCACGCCCATCGCTAGCAGGTCGTTGATGACCGAGCGGCTCGAGCGGATCATGATGTCGACGCTCTCGCGGCGGTTCTCGTAATGGCCGGCGTGCATGGTGTCCTCAAAGAAGGCATCGTAGTCCGAGCCCTCGGGCAGCACGCAGATGCCGCCCTGCGCGAGCATCGAATCGCACTCGTCGACCGCGCCCTTGGAGAGCATGATCACGCGCGTACTCGTCGGCAGGTTGAGCGCCGCGTACAGGCCCGCCACGCCGCAGCCGGCAATGACGACGTCGCACTCCATATCGGGGTATTGCTTGGTTTCCACAGGAATCCTCTCCCTTGAATGTGACATAAGGAACCGTCCCTCATGCCACATTGTTCTAGCGTGCTGCGTACTCGAGCATGCGGTCGAGCGTGAGCTTGGCCTGGTCTGCCGCCTCGTCCGAGACGCCGATCTGCACCTCGCCCTCGCCCGTCTCCAGGCAGCGCACGAGCTTTTCGAGCGTGATGAGGTCCATGTTGACGCAGGTGGGCTGCACCGCGGGGAAGTAGAACTTCTTGCCGGTGCCCTGGCAGCGGCGCTCGAGCTCGTAGAGCACGCCGCGAACCGTCACGATAATGAACTCGCTCGCGTCGGACTCCTCGGCATACTTGATGATGCCGGCGGTGGAGCCGATGTAGTCGGCCTCGGCCAGGACGTCGGCCTTGCACTCGGGGTGCGCCAGCACGAGCGCGTCGGGGTGGGCCTCCGTCGCGTCGACGATCTGCTCGACGGTGATGATGTGATGGCGCGGGCAGTAGCCGTTGTTGAGAATGACGTGCTTTTGCGGCACCTGCTCGGCTACGAAGCGGCCGAGGTTTTGGTCGGGAATGAACAGGATATGCTGCTGCGGCAGCTCGGACACGATCTTGACGGCGTTGGAGCTGGTGACGCACACGTCGCTCCAGCTCTTGATCTCGACCGTGGAGTTGACGTAGCAGACCACGGCCAGGTCGTCGCCGTACTCGGCGCGCGCCGCGTCGACCGTCTCGCGCTTGACCATATGAGCCATGGGGCAGTCCGCGCCCGGCTCGGGCAGCAGCACGGTCTTGGTGGGGTTGAGCAGCTTGGCGCTCTCGCCCATAAACTCCACGCCGCACAGCACGATGGTCTGCTGCGGCAGGCTCTTGGCGAGCTTAGCCAGGTAGAAGCTGTCGCCGACGTAATCGGCCACAGCCTGGACCTCGGGCGCCACGTAATAGTGCGCCAGGATCACCGCGTCGCGCTGGGTTTTAAGTTGCTGAATGGCCTCGACGAGCTCTGCGGGCACCAATGCCGCGCGCTCCGTTGCCGTCGTTGCCGATGCCAGGCCGGCCGCAATGTCGCGTGCAAGCTCCGACGCATCCATGTTCGCGCTCTGTGCCATCAAGGCCCCTCTCTTTTGGCGAATCTTGGGGCTTTAGTATGACACCTAGGTTTACAGCTGACAAGACAGCTGTAAACCTAGGTGTAAAGTTGAAATAAAGATTCAATCATGCGGCAGGTCCATTTTCGAACTGGCAAGCTGAGGACAGCCGAAAATGGACCCGCCCCATGATTCGGGCAGCCCGTTTTGTCCTGGACCAAGGGGCAGTGGTCAAAAAGGGCCAAATATGAGTACTGTCACCAAATTAGTAGCATCGATTTTCCGGTCCAGAGCAGCAAAATCGCCTTGTTTGGAGCCCGATCGCGACTCTGAAGAACGAAAATCGATGCACTTTTGGCCTCTGGCACCGATTTTTGAGGCCATTTGGCTGCCACCAAACTGGTAACAGTACTCATATTTGGCCCTTTTTGACCACCGGGTTTCCGGCAGGCCCCAAAAGCGGGCCCGAATCGCTCGATCCGGGCCCGCTGGGGGTAGCGAGCACAATCGAGGTGTAAGAAGCAAGAGAGGGCCATCGCCTAGAATCGTCAGCGCCTAGATATTCAACGAGAGGAAAGACAATGGTCCGCAGCGACATGCTACCCCAGCCGGACCGGGGGCTCGGCCTCGACCGGCCCCAGACCGAGGCATTTCACCGACGAGTTCAAGAGGAAGATAGTCGATCTCCACAACGCCGGAAAACCCAGGCGCGAGGCCATGGACGAGTGCGACCTCGACAAGAGCACCGTGGAGAGGCGGGTCAAGTCGATAAACGAGACCGGCTCGCCGCGCGCCGCCGACAACCGCACGCCCGAGTAGAACCGGATCCTGGAGCCCGAGCGCGAGAACCGCAGGCTCCGGATGGAGGTCAACGTCTTAAGACGAGCGGCGCCAGCATACGCTCGGAAGTCAGGGCCATGGCGGCCAACGGGGGGCCGCTGCCCCATATCGGCGCAGCGCTGGCATCGAGGCCTTCTGACCTGTGTCAAGATTTCGGACACGCATGCTCGAGAAATCAAGCGGCCATAGGCATGGCCTCGAGCTTGGGCTCGGTTCTCTCGAAGAAGGCCGCCATGGCCTCGGCCGGCACCTTGTAGCCGATCGTCGAGCGGGGCCTTCGGCGGTTGTAGTACGCCTCGATGAACTCGACCACCGCGTGCTTGGCGGAATCCCTGGTCGGGAAGCTGCGCCTGTAGTACATCTCGTTCTTCAGCGTGGCGAGGAACGACTCGGCCACCGCGTTGTCGTGGCAGTTGCCGGCGCGGCTGCAGGACAGCCGCACGTCGTTGTCGCGCGCCCATTCGGCCAGAAGCCTGCTGGTGTACTGGGCGCCGCGGTCGGCGTGGAATATCGCGTTGCCGGCCACGTAGCCGCGCGATTTGGCCGACGCCAGCGCCGAAACCACGATGTCGGCGGTCATGCGCTCGGAGAGCGACCAGCCCACCACCATGCGGGTGTTGAGGTCGATGACCGTCGACAGGTACAGCCATCCCTCGCCGGTGCGCAGGTAGGTGATGTCGCCCACGAGCTTGCAGGTTGGAACGGGACTGGTGAAGTCGCGGCGCACCAGGTCGGGCCGGGGCCTGGCCTTCGGGTCGGGGATGGTGGTGCGCTTCCTGGCGTTGGGCGTGCAGCCGCGTATTCCCAGCTCGCGCATCAGCTTGCGCACCCTGTACAGGGTCAATCCGGAGAACTCGCCGGGCAGGAAGCATTTCACGAACCGGAAGCCGAACCTGCGGTCCGACTCCAGCCACACGCGCCGGACCGCCTCGCGCTCGGCCGACCAGTCTTCTCGCGGGCAGCCGTTGGAGAGCCACGAGTAGAAGCCCGATCGGCTCACGCCGAGCACGCGGGCCATCATTTTCACCGGGAATTCGGCCTTCTCCGCCAACATCATCCGGTAGCACGCGGCTACGCCTGGCTTTTGGCGAAGAAGGCCGCGGCTTTTTTCAAGAAGGCGTTCTCCATCTCGAGCTCGCGTATGCGCCTTTTCGCCTCGCGAAGCTCGCGGTCCTCGGCCTTGGGGTCGGGCCCGCCGGCAAGCTCGCGCCGGCGATTCTGCACCCACTTGTTCACGGTCTTGGAATTCAGGCCCAGTTCTGCGCAGCATTCCGTTATCGGCCTGCCCGTCGAGATGATGTAGTCGGCGGTCTCGCGCCTGAACTCGTCGGTGTACTTGGCGGCTGGGTTGGACATAGCATACCGTCCTCTCGGTCGTCGATGAATGCATTCTAAAGGATTGGGCCTCTAGCATGCGTGTCCGAAAAGACGATACAGGTCAGACAACCCAATCAGACGTCGTCTCGAGCGCGTCCTCTGCACGGTCGAGCGTGCTTCTGGCCTTGGCACCCTGTTTGAACCACGAGCGCAGGTCCTCGAGCGTGCTGCCCGCTGCATACACCT
>CAJMMF010000030.1:0-28152 GCA_905214385.1 uncultured bacterium | reverse complement strand
TCCGTACATGTACGGATGAATATGGGAGGTGTTCGGATGAAGTTGCCAATCAAGGGGGCCGAATCGATCGGGCCACCTCGCATCCCGCTATCCTCGCCATCTGCCCGAGCGTGCTACACTAGCAGCATCTATGCCACCGCGAACGGCTCGGCCCCGCGCCCGCCGCTCGCAAACGAACTTTAAACGCACGAGGGTTGGCCATGCCGCTTTTCTCGCAACATACCGCCCGGTTCTCGCCGGACGTTCCTTTGGAGGGCACCAGCTCTCGCGAGCTGCTCAAGCGGTACCAGCCGCTCGAGACACTTGCGACCGGCGGTTTTGGCTCCATCGAGATTTGCCGCGACACGCACCTGCGCCGCCGCGTCGCCATTAAGCGCATCCCCCTTATCAACGGTGCCGGCATGCCCGCCAGCGACATCATGGATGTCCTGCGCGAGGCGCACACTGCCGCCATGCTTCAACATCCCAATATCGTGCAGGTCATCGACTTTACGCATGACACAGCCTATGCCTACCTGGTTATGGAATATGTCGATGGCATGTCGCTGGCCGAGTTTTTGCATCGCGTGGACGGCCACTCACTTACCTTTGACGAGGCCGCGGCCATTGCCGATGCCCTGGGCCAGGCGCTCACCTTCGCCCACAGTAATGGCGTACTCCACCTGGACATTAAGCCCGCCAACGTGCTCATCGACCACTCGGGCAATGTAAAGCTCACCGACTTTGGCATGGCGCGACTGTCGTCCGCCGGTGGCTTTGGCGGCTCGCGCGGCGGCACCATCGGCTACATGCCGCCCGAGCAGCTCGATATCGAGACCGGCACGGTCGACGAACGCGCCGATGTCTTTGTCCTTGCCTGCGTTATCTATGAGGGCTTGTGCGGCAGCGCTCCCTTTATGGCGGCCACGCCCGCCGACTCGCTCGACCGCATCATCGGCGGCGCCACCTATCCCAGCGAGCTGATACCACACTTTCCCCCGGGAGCCGAGGCCGCGCTCATGAGCGCGCTCTCCCCCATGCCGCAGGACCGTCCCAACAGCATCGAGGCATTTTGCGACCAACTCCTTGCCGGTCTGGGCAGCGTGCGCGAGGGCCGTCGCAGTCTGGAGCAAATGGTTGGCGAACTTTCGGATGACGAGCAGGAGCTCGACGATATCGAGCCGTCGCACTACGAGGACGACGTCATCGAGGTCGACCCCGCACTCGGCTGGGCGGGCACGCGCTGGAGCCATGCGCGCGACTACACCATGCGCGCTATCTCGGCGCTAACGTGCGGCACCTTTAGCTTTTTGCTGATGCAAACGGCCGGGGTCGCGGCGCTTCCCGGCCTGGTCATTGCGGCCATCGCGATCGGAGCGGCGGCTGGCCTGGCCCCCCAGATTGGCTCGGCCATCTCGGCTGTGGGCTTTTTGGTGCTCATGGCCAACGCCACCATGCAGGCACAGGGCATCCTGTCGATGCTGCCCGTCGCGGTGATCTTTGCTGCCGCCATGTCCGGTTGGTGGATCGCCTGGGGTCGCACCGAGGCTGCCGCGAGCGCCGCGCTCACCTGTGCACTCGCGCTTGGCTGTCTGACCGGCAATACCTTCCTGGCAGCTGGGGTCGCCGCCGGCGTCGCGTCATTTTGGCTCGGCCCGGCAAGCGCCGCCGCGGCAACGGGCATGGGCGCGCTTTTTGCCCGTCTGGCCACGATCGCGCTTTCAGCCGAAGGCGTGCTGGGGCTCGGTAACGTTGCCGCAGCGCTGGGAGACCCGCTCCTTTGGGCTGCCTTTGTGCTGGTCGCGGCAACTGCCGCAGCATCATCCGCGTTGCTCAATGCCCATGCCAAGCGTGCCGATCAGGGATCAAACCTTGCCGCAATCGCCGCCATCGCCGTCACCGGCATCGGCTGCGCAGCGGCGTCCTGTCTTGCACACCATATGGAAATTGCCAGCCTTGCAGCCGCGGTCATCGCCAAGGCGGCGGTTGCGGGAATCCTATCCTCTATAATCGTTGGGATATGCCTATATTTGCTCGGATACCAAAGAACCTATACGGAGAGTGATCTTTCGTGAACTTCCTGAACATCTTCGAGGACCACGTGGCCGGCATCTTCGGTGCCACCCGTGCCCCGTTCTCCTTTAAGAAGCTTGCCAAGCAGGCCGCTCGCGACATGGAGGATCAGACTCTGGTGATCAATGGCGTCAACACGGCGCCGGCACTCTATACCATCCTGATCGCCGCCGACGACGACCCCATGCTCGCCCCGTTCTACCCCGAGCTTTCGCGCGAGGTCCGCGAGTTCGTGAAGGCGCAGGCCGAAAAGCGCCGTTATGTCTTTGTCGGCGAGCCCCTCGTGCGCTTTATGATCGATCCGCAGCTGCGTGCCGGCAAGTTCTCGGTCTTTGCCGAGAACGTCGATGCCCCCACGCTCGGCCGCCTGTACGAAGAAGAGCGCGCCTATCAAAACGGTCTGGGCCAAAACAACTCCGCGGCAAGCCGTGCCGCCAGCGCCCCGCGCGCCGGCCAGCAGCAGTTTGCTGCCCCGCAGCAGCAGCGCCCCGCCGCCATGCCCCAGCAGCAGCCGACGCCTCGTGCCGCCGCTCCCGACCCGCTTGCCGTAGCAGATCCCTTCGCGCCTAGCGTCCCCGACCCCGTCGCTCCTATCCCGGTGCCGCAGACCGTCTCGCGCGACGCGCTTGCCGGCATGGGCGGAGCCGCCGCGACCGGTGCCGCCGTGGGCCTAGGCGCCGCAGCCGGCATCGCCTCCAACATGGCAAGCACTCGCGCCCCGCAGCGCCCGCTCGCCCAGCTCGTCGACGTCGTGAGCGGCGAGAGCCATAGCATCACCTCCGCACAGGTAACCATCGGTCGCGAGCGCTCAGTTTCCGACATTGCCCTGCGCGACCCCAACGTGTCGCGCCGCCACGCCCAGCTCACCTTTACGGGCTCGGATTGGTCGATCGAGGACCTCAATTCCACCAACGGCACGCTCGTCAACAACCGCCGCATTACGCGCTGCCCGCTGCGCAACGGCGATCTGCTGACGTTTGGCCTGAGTACCTTTGAATTTAGGGGATAGTCGCTTATGAACATCGATATCGTCCTTTTTGCAGGCCGCATCGTCTTGGTCGCCCTGCTCTATATCTTCCTGTTCGCCGTCATGAAGACCGGCGTGGGACTCGTGCGCGGGCAGCGCCGCGACTCGGCTATCTGGACGATCGATGTGGACAAGGGCCCGCGCGGTATCCGCGGCATCCACGTAGACATGCTCGGCCCCGTCATCGTCGGTCGCTCGCCATCTTCGGACATCTGCATCAACGAACCGTTCGTCTCGGCCTCGCATGCGCGCTTTTCGCTGCAGGGCCCGGCGCTCATCATCGAGGACCTCAACTCGCTTAACGGCACGCTCGTCAACGGCCGCCAGCTCGTGGAGCCCGCGACGCTGCGTGAGGGCGACGAAGTCCAGATTGGCGACGTGGTCATGAAGGTGAACCGTCGATGATCGACGAGGAGAACAAGTCCGCAACTATGACCGAGGCACCGGCCGCCGCCACAGCTGCGCCGGCCCACGCCGCTCCGGCGGGCTCCGCGCCCGTGGAGCCCGAGGACACCGTGTTCTCCCTGCCTCTTTCGCATGTAACGCATGATATTTCGGATCTCGCCGATAACGAGGACGAAGAGGATGCCGTAGCGGCGCCCATCGGCGCACATGCTGCGGAACAGCCCACAGCGCCCGAAGCAACCCCGGCGCCGGCTCACTTTGCAGAGCCCGTCGCCGCGGCAATCAACGAGAGCGCTGCGGTGTTTGCGGCACCCGAGCCCGCCGCGCCGGCGTTTCCCATAGCCCCGGCATCCGAGGTTGCGCCCGCGTCTACGCCGGCGCCCGAGGCGGGGCCATCCCCCGAGGACGGCCCTGCACCCAAGACCCCGCAGCCTGCGCCCGCAAGCGAGTCCGATGCCGTGGCAGAGCCCGCCGCCCAGTCGCAAAGCACGCCCGCGCCGTCGCACTTTGCGACGCCCGAGCCTATAGACGTCAGCCCGCAAGACGACGAGTCGACCGCCCGCGTGTCCGAGAAGCCCGACTCCCCGGACACCGGCGATTCCGAATCAAACGCCGAGACCGACACCGTCTCTCCCGGTGACACAGCCGAGATCGACGTTGCCGCCGTTGAGGCCAAGCTCAAAGACCCCGGCTCGACCATGAGCTTTGAGCCCCTGACCGAGGAGCGTATCGAGACCGACTCGACCTATGATGCCGGCACCACCACGCAACTCATGTGGGGCGCCCGCTCCGACGTTGGCTGTGTGCGCCCGCACAATGAGGATTCCTACCTGGTGCAGTCGCCGCTCTTTTGCGTATGCGACGGCATGGGCGGTCACGCCGCCGGCGAGGTGGCCTCTTCCATCGCCGTTGAGACTATTGCCAAGACGGCCCCGCAGTCCGCCGACGCAGCACGCCTGGCCGCAGCCGTCGAGGCAGCCAACGCCGCCGTAATCGAGGCGGCCCTGAACGGCCTGGGCAAGCCCGGCATGGGCTGCACAGCCACTTGCGCCTATATCGAAAACGACACGCTCGCCATCGCCCACGTGGGTGACTCTCGCGCCTACCTGCTCCACGAGGGCACGCTCATCCGCGTGACCCGCGACCACTCCTACGTGGAGGAGCTCGTGGACGCCGGTGAGATTACGGCAGACGAGGCTCGCGTCCACCCAAACCGCTCGGTCATCACCCGTGCGCTGGGCTCGGACCCCGCCATGTATGCCGACCACTTCACTCTGCATATCGAGGAAGGCGACCGCCTGATCCTGTGCTCCGACGGCCTTTCGAGCATGATTCCCGATAGCGATATCGAGAACATCGCCACGCAGTCCTCAACCGCGCAAATCTGCGTCGACAACCTAGTGGACGCGGCGCTTGCCGCCGGCGGCCACGACAACGTGACCGTAGTAGTCGTTGACCTGGTTGACGATGGCGTTATGCGCGAGGCGCAACGCGTGCGTCGCCGCAACGTCACCATCGGCGTCGTCTTAGGTCTCGTCTTGGTGCTGGCGGCTGCCATCTGGGCCTACACGGGTGTCACCGGCTCGTACTACCTGGGTACCTACCAGGGCAATGTCGCCGTCTGGCGCGGCCTGCCCGGCAAGCCGCTCGGACTCAAGCTCCACTGGCTCGAAAGCGAAACCAGTATCAAGCTGTCCGACCTGCCCGAAGACACGCAAAACCGCCTCAAGGCGGGCATTCCGCAAACAAGTGTCGACGATGCGCAGGACACGATATCCAAGTACCGCCACCAGATCGACGAGGAGCAGACCCGCCAGGTGATCGACGCGCAAACGATTCGCGACAACACCGACCAGGGATCGACCTCCGAATCAGATTCCGAGAAAACCGCCGAACAGTCCGCCGAGGCCGAAGCCTCCGATAAGAATTAGAAAGGGAGTGCCGCTTATGAGTCGCCGCAACACCGAACTGCTCTTGCTCATCGCCTCGGCGTTCCCCGTCATCTTGCTGTATGCGATGTACGTCCTCACCGCGGGCGCCGTTATCTCCTTTGAGACGCTCGCCGTACCGATCGGCCTCTTTGCCGCCTTCGCCGCGGCGCATATCGCCGTGCGCATCTTGGCGCCTGGCGCCGACCCTGCCATCCTGCCCATCGTATTTATACTTTCGGGCATCGGCATCACGTTCGTGACACGCCTCGCCCCCGCTCTCGCCATCTCACAGCTCATCATCCTGTTTGTCTCGGTGGCCCTGATGGTGGGAACGCTCGCACTGGTCAAAAACCTCGACGTGGTCATGCGCTACAAGTACACCTTTGGCATTATCGGCATCATTCTGCTGATGCTGCCTATCTTTATCGGCACCACGATCTCGGGCTCCAAGCTGTGGATTCGCATCGCAGGCTTTACCATCCAGCCCGGCGAGTTCGCCAAGGTCTTTATCGTGCTGTTCCTGGCCGGGTACCTGGCCGAGAACCGCGAGCTGCTCTCCATCTCCAACCGCAAGATCTTAGGTCTTAAGATCCCTCGCCTGCGACTGCTGCTGCCGCTGTTTGCCGTGTGGGGTGTGTGCCTGCTCGTCGTCGTCTTCGAACGCGATCTGGGTTCGGCCGTGCTGTTCTACACCATCTTCTTGCTGATGCTCTACGTTGCCACGGGACGATTCTCGTATGTCGTTATCGGCCTTGCGCTCTTAGCTGTTGGAGCTGTGGGCGCCTACAAGTTCCTGTCTCACGTTCAGGTGCGTTTCCAGGTTTGGGTCGATCCGTTTAAGGACGCCCAGGGCCAGGGCTACCAGATCGTCCAGTCGCTCTTCTCGCTTGCCGATGGCGGCCTGGTCGGTGTTGGCATCGGCAACGGCATGGCCAACAACATCCCTGTCGTCGAGTCCGACTTTATCTTCTCGGCTATCGGCGAGGAGATGGGCCTTTTGGGCGGCGGCGCCGTGCTCATCCTGTTTATGCTCTTTGCCGTGCGTGGCCTCACCACGGCTGCCCGCGCTAAATCCGACCTCGCCGCCTTTAGCGCCACGGGCCTTACGGCCGCCATCAGCTTCCAGGCCTTCTTGATCGTTGGCGGCGTAACCCGCCTGATCCCGCTGACCGGCGTCACCCTGCCCTTTATGAGCCAGGGCGGTTCCTCGCTGCTGGCGAGCTTTATCATCGTCGCGCTCCTGCTGCGCGCCGGTGACGAGGCGACCGGACGCGAGGCCGAGCTTACCGGCACCGGCACCATGGCTGCCATCACCGATGATCAGGTCGCATCTGCCGCCGCCCCGACGGGCACGCGCTTTGCCACCTCGTCTTCCTACGGCAGCGGCAGCCATTCCGTCGGCTCGCGCATGCGCCGTCGCCTGCTCGACACGCCTGAATCCGGTGTGCTCGGCCGCGTTGCGCTCGCCAACCGTCTAACCCGCGCGGTACTCGCCTTTACGGCGCTGTTCGCCATCCTTATCGGCAACCTCACCTATGTCCAGGTCATCAAGGCCAAGGACTATCAGGACATGCCGACCAACAACCACACCATCGCCCGCTCCAAGTACATCCAGCGCGGTTCCATCATCACGTCCGACGGCGTGACGCTGGCCGAGTCGCTGCAGCAGGAGGACGGCACCTACGTACGCTCCTACCCCAACGGTAACCTGGCAGCGCACGTGGTTGGCTACGTGAGCCAGCAGTATGGCACCACCGCCATCGAGAGCGTCATGAACGACACGCTCACCGGTTCTAAGGACTACTCCAGCTGGAACAACGCCATCGCGTCACTCGCGGGCCAGACCCAGCCGGGCAACACCGCCAAGCTCACCATCGACTCGCGCATCCAGACGGCTGCTGAGCAGGCGCTCAAGGGCTTTAAGGGCGCTGTAGTGGTCATCGACCCGCGTACCGGCGCGGTTCTCGCATGTGCCAGCTCGCCCACCTACGACAACACCAACATCGATGCCCTGCTGCAGACGGGCGGCGGCGAGGACGGCTCCATGTACAATCGCGCCATGGACGCGCTGTACACGCCGGGCTCAACGTTTAAGGTCGTTACGCTTTCCGCGGCACTCGAGACCGGTACCGCCAGCCTTACCAGCACCTACCAGGCGCCCGGCTCCATGGACATCGGCAACGCACCGGTCACCAACTATGCCAACGAGAGCTACGGCACCATCAGCCTGCAGCAGGCCTTTGCCGTGTCCTCCAACGTCGTCTTTGGCCAGGTGGCAAACGAAGTTGGCGCAAACACGCTCGTGCAGTTTGCCAACGCCTTTGGCTACGGCCAAAAGCTCGGCCAGGACCTGACCTCCGCGGCCTCCATCATGGCCGACCCGTCGCTCATGACCGAGTGGGAGACCGCCTGGGCCGGCGCCGGCCAGCCTGTCGGCATGGACCACACGCCCGGCCCGCAGACCACCGTCATGCAAAACGCCGTGATTGCCGCCGCCATCGCTAACAGTGGCGTGGTCATGGACCCGTACTTTGTAGCCCAGGTACTCGCCCCGGACGGAACTGTGGTCAAGACCACGCAGTCCCGCTCGCTGGGTCAGGCCGTCAGCTCCGCCACGGCCGACCAGGTCAAGCAGGCCATGCTCGCCGTCGTCCAGTCCGGTACCGGCACCGATGCCCAGGTCCCCGGCGTCAAGGTCGCCGGCAAGACCGGCTCGGCCGAGACCGGCGGCACCAACGTCAACTCGATGTTCGTTGGCTTTGCACCTTACGATTCACCCACGGTCGCCATCTCGGTGGCCTTGGAGGATTACGACAAACACGACGTCAAGGCGGCCAAGATTGCCGGCATCGTCCTGACCGCAGCGCTCGCCGCACAGGGAGCGTGATGCCCATGATCGAATCGGTCACCCGAGGCGCGCCGCGGCCGAAGAGTTAACGGCAACGCGCCACACGGCCCCAGCGGCCACATCGTAGGTACTACACACATCGTTGAGCGAATAGTTATGTTAGGAGCAGGAATGGAACAGAGGGTCCTCGGGGGAAGATACCTCCTCAAGGATAAGGTGGGGACAGGCGGCATGGCGACCGTCTTCCGTGCGCAGGACCAGGTCCTCGACCGCACGGTAGCCGTCAAGATCATGCTGCCGCAGTATGCTGGCGACGCAACCTTCGCCGCACGCTTTAAGCAGGAGGCCCAGGCAGCAGCCGGTCTCTCCTCCCCCTATATCGTGGGCGTCTACGATTGGGGCAAGGACGGCGACACCTATTACATCGTCATGGAGTACCTGCGCGGCACCGACCTTAAGAGCGGCATCAAGAGCCACGGCGCCCTCGACCCCAAGAAGGTCGCCCAGATCGGCTCGCAGATCAGCTCCGCGCTTTCGGTCGCCCACAAGCACGAGATCATCCACCGCGACATCAAGCCGCAGAACATCATGGTGCTGCCCGACGGCAACATCAAGGTGATGGACTTTGGCATCGCGCGCGCCAAGAACAGCCACCTCACGCAAGACAACAACGTGCTGGGAACCGCCCACTACGTCAGCCCCGAGCAGACCCGTGGTCAGGACCTCGGCCCCACCTCGGATATCTACTCGCTGGGCGTCGTGATGTACGAGTGCGCCACCGGCCGCGTTCCCTTTGACGGTGACGACGCTATCTCGGTCGCACTCAAGCAGGTCAACGAGCTGCCTATTCCGCCGAGCCAGATCAACTCCGGTGTCGACGCCGACCTTGAGCGCATCATCCTCAAGTGCATGGAGAAGGACCCGGCAAACCGCTTCCAGACCGCCGACGAGCTGCGTCAGGTGCTCAACAGCTACCTGTCGGGCCGTGCCGTCAACATCTCGGAGCCCACGCGCATCATCGGTGCCCCCGGTGAGCTGGGCGCCACCAAGACTCGCGAGCTTTCCGATCAGACGCGCACCATGGTGCGTCCCGTCTCGGGCGTGAGCGGCCAGAATACCGCCCGTAGCTCGGTTTCGGGCTCCACCGGCTCCTACGAGGTCGAAAAGCCCAAATCCAACAAAAACAAGATCATCGCCGCCGTGGTGGCAGCCGTTGCCGTCATCGGTATCGTGGTGGCCTTTGCCACAGGACTCTTTGGCGGCGAGCAGGTCACCGTGCCCGATGTGCTAGGCAAGGACCAGCAGACTGCCGTCGAGCAGATCAAGGAAGCCGGCCTCGAGGTCGGCACCATCGACCAAAGCTACAACGACGATGTCGACGAGGGCAAGGTCGCCGAGCAGACGCCCAACGGCAACACCAAGAAGGCCAAGGGCACCAAGGTGAACCTGGTAATCTCCAAGGGCCCCAAGCCCTCCGAGAAGGTCGAGGTTCCCCGGCTGGTCGGCCTGACCAAGGACCAGGCAGAAGCCGCGCTGGCAAGCGTTGGCCTGAAGGGCAACGCCTCCGAGGAGGCCAACGAGGCCGATGAGGGCCAGGTCTTTGAGCAGGGCACCGAAGCCGGTAAGGAAGTCGAGAAGGGCACGACCATCTCGTACAAGGTCTCGAGCGGCCCGGATACCACGTCCGTCCCCGACCTGACCGACATGACCGAGGCCCAGGCGCGCAACGCCCTCGATATGGCAGGCTTTGGCGTCGACGTCAGCTACCAGGAGAACGACTCCGTCACCGAGGGCACCGTCATTAGCTGGAACCCCAGTGGCAAGCAGAAGCCCGGCGCCACGATCACTGTCGTCATTGCCAAGAAGTCCGGCAAGGCCTCCGTCCCGGGCAACCTATACGGCAAGAGCATTTCCGCCGCCGTTACCGCGCTCAACAACGCCGGTTTCTATAACATTGGCTTCTGTGACCAGAACGGCAATCCCGTGAGCGGTAACGAGGATGCCACCGTTACGGGCGTCTCCCCCACCGGCAAGCAGTCCACCGACAGCACGATTACGCTGACGGTTTCGATTTCTGGCTCGGGTTCGGGCTCTGGCTCGGGCACGAGCACGGGCGACGATTCCGGTACGACCAACTAGTCGCCGCCCCACCGCCCATTACGGCTCCCGCCGCAAACATATTCGCTCACAGGCGCCCGCTTGCTCCCCCAGCAAGCGGGCGCTTCGTTTTTGACATGGCATGAACCAGAAGAGCCCGGCACCGTGGCGGTGTACCGGGCTCGACAAATCTCTGGTGCCCCCGGGCGGATTCGAACCGTCGACACCCGCTTTAGGAGATATGATTTAATGCTACCCCCTACCATTCATCAAGCATCATTGAACATCATATAACCGCAGATAAACATAGCAGTTTGTGTCTTTTGCCTCCGGTAGCTGCGCCTACGTTTTTACAAACATATTACTAACAGCTTTAGCTAAACTGCACTCAATGAATTGTTGAAAACTATTCAAAGAAACGGAGTGCAAAGATGGCAGAACAGCCACTCATTAGCGGAAGAGGCACGTGTTGGAAAGACAAGAGGTCACCTAACACCTACCGCTATTATTTCTCACTTGGGATCAAGGACCCTAAGACGGGGCGCTACAAACGATCCCCAACATATACGGTTCGTTGCAAGACTAAAACAGAAGCTAGGGCTGCAATGCAGGCCAAGCTGGCTGAAATCAACTCCTCTGGCACGATCACTAAAACTAAAAAGCCCACTTTGCTTGCGTTCTACTGCTGGGCCTTTCATGAAAATAGGGACACCGAGCTTGCGCCAACGAGCTATGAAAGAGAAGCGTACGATTGCAGGCATATCGAAGACCTATTCGGTGCGTTTCAGACAATTGAGGGGCTAACTCCCGATCTAATCGAAGAAACATATGCCGAAGCTCGTCGTACGGGAAAATACAAACCATCAGAGCTTGTACGAATCAATGCAAAACTGCGTCAGATTCTGTCGAATGCAGTCGCAAAGAGAATGATTGACCGAAACCCCTGCGCTACCGTTCATGTTCGCAGACCACGCAACAAAAGAGAATCACTGACAATCGACCAAGTAGCTACCCTATGCACACATCTTCAACACATTGAGCTCACCGCCGAAGCTGTTGGTACGCTAGTACTAGTGTATACGGGTATGCGAAAAGGCGAGATGCTGGGCCTCGAATGGCGCGATTGGGACCCTGCCAATAAAACCTTGAAAATTGACAGGCAGTACACCAACGATCATGAACTGAGGGCACCCAAGTCACAAGAAAGCCAACGCAAAATCCCCGTTGGAGAAACCCTGGCCGAACGTCTTCAATCATGGTCAGCCATACAAAAAGAGCTCCTGGCCTCTCTGGGGCTGTCCCAGACTGGCAGCACTCCCATCATTAGCGATATTGCTGTCGAGCAAGGGGTCCCTACTGTCTGTCACATGAAGAACTACATCTTCAACCATTGGTTTCGCGATTTCGCAGTTAGCTGCAATCTTGGAATCTATGAGCCGAATAATCCGACTGGCGGAAAACTATATAAGGGCATCTGCCCGCATCAGCTCAGGCATTGCGTAAGCACTTTTATGCTGGCGAACGGATCAGACGTTAGAAGCGTGCAAGGTATTCTTGGCCACGCGGACCCCAATATCACGCTCAAAACGTATAGAAGCCTCGTTCAACAATCAGAAATAAAAGCAGTTAAAGGCTACGAAGACTTCATCAACGCCTATATACAGAGAAGCGAGAAATAGCATGTTTTTCATTCATCGTTTTATTCATAATATTACGGTACTATAATACCGTTTCCGCAGGTAGATGCTATATTTGATTGACAACTAATGAGTTTTAATACATGCTAAAACTGTCAGATGGCTACGCATGTAGTCATAAAAACCGGCCCCCCAAGTACTTATGAACCTGGTAAGTCTTACAAGCACAGGGAGGGCCCTCATTGAAAGGATAGCTCATTATGGCTACTCCACAGATTAGCACTCAGACGTCCACACCGACTTTCCCCACTGGTGCCGCTCAGTGCGATCGGTTGCTCCGCGTTAACGATATCCGCGAACTCACCGGCTGGAGCGAAAACACCGCGCGCAAGTTTATGCGCGAGTCCGGCAAGCTCATCCAGATTCATCGCTCGAATTACATGTTAGAAAGCTCGTTCTACGAACTTTTCAAGCAGCTTGAAGGTCGTACCGCCCACCTTGACTAGGCGGTAAACATGAGCGAGCTACCGTCAATTTCCGACAAATTTTCCGATGATGTTACTGAGCAACGAGAGATTAGAAGGAAAATGGATAACGCGAATTTTATTTCGGTGCCCGACTGGGCGTGTTGTGCCACCACTGTCGCTGCCGAGCGCCTCATCCTCGGCCTAGTATGGAAGCTTGGAAATCCTTCCAAAAACAAACGAGCCATGGGCTTTTACGCAAAAAGCAAATGGATTGAGGAGCGCTACCACCTAAGTAAGAACACGATCTCCCGGGCCTATACCTCTTTGAAAAATAAGGGGTTTATTCAAAAAGCGGGCGATGGCGGCTGGATGCTTAATTACGCCGCAGTCTACCCCGCCGCAATCGAAAACGGCTGGGAGCCCAAGAAATCTTAAGTCCATAGCCCGACTATCGAGGTCGTGAAGGTCGGTAATCGCCGAGCGTCTATAAGAGCATGCCGCGGATGTAAAATGAAACAGGGTCGAACCGAAACAGTTCCCGGACAATTGGCGTCCGGCCAGACACTTCGATTCGACCCTTTTTCATGCCCGCATCTAAAACAATCCCATAATCATTCTCGACATCTTTAACGCCATCACTCTCCCGCCACCAACACGTCGTAGGTACCATTTTCAACGAATCGATATGGCCGTCCATTCATGGTCTTTAAGGCGCGTGATACCATGAAAACGTGCGGTATTTCTCCAACCGAAAACCTGCGTGAATGCATGACTTGAGACGCCTTTTAGAACTCACCGATCGCAGGGCGAACACAAATCAACGGCGGCCGTGCATTGTTCCCAGCCATATGGCATGGCGGAGCCATGCCCGTTGTTGATTGGAGTGCCGCACCATGGCAGACGAGAAGAAAATCAGGGAGATCTACGGCGTGAAGTCCGTCCTCGATGAGGCCGCCGAGCGAATCGAGGCGACGTGGCGGGAGAAGCTGCTGCGCGAGACGGGCGGCCTCAGAACCGAGAACGCGTTGCTCAGGGCCCAGCTCGACGAATTCAACCGCAAGCTCGTCGAGGCGAGAGACCGGAACGAAAGACTTGAGGCCGACTGCAATGAGCGGGTCGCCTTTATCGAGGAGAAGTTCGAGCTCGACACCGCGAGCATCGAGCTCGAGAACAATGAGCTCCATGCCGCGAGCGTCAGATACCTCGCCGATGCCAGGGAGCTCGGCAGGCAGGTCGTCCAGCTCCACGCCGAGGCTGAGACCATGTCCGATGAGATCGAGCGTCTGCGCGTCGAGCGTGACGCCGCGTTGAAAGCCCAAGCCGAGCTGAGCGATGCGCTCCTGGCCCAGCGCGACCTGATGGCCGAGGTCGCCGCCCTCAAGGACCGCCTCGCCGCCTCCGAGCAGCGTGCGGCCGTGGCCGAGGCCAAGGTCGAGGTCATGACCCAGATGAGGGGCGAGTAGCCACGCGCTTCTCCTGCCAGGCTGCTGATTTCTAGGAACCTTCTAGAGCGCTTCTAGAAGGTTCCTAGAACCGGGCGCAGCATTTTCGATCGGCACGATGTCTCGGTAGATCAGGCGATGCCTGTCGCGCCATTCGTCGCCGTGATAGTGGCCGAAGAGCCAGACGCGATAGTCGAGCCGCCCGTCGAGCTCGCCTAGGAAGGTTTGCAGCTGATCCCCACGGTACTCACGTCCGCGCTCCCGGCACAGCTCTCTAGCCAGGGCAGCAGGAGCCTCATGCGTCACCACGTAATCGACCCTCCAGCCCACGCGGTCGATCGAGGCGCGGCAGTGCTCCATCTCTTCCTCGCTCGGCATCTCCTCGGGCCACCAGCTCCTCCCCTCCCTGCGATACTGCCTGTCGTTGCTCGCGGCACCGCCCATGGCAAGGACTGTGAGCCCGTCGATATCGAACACCTCTCCGCGCATCAGGTGCAGCACGTGCGGTCGCGCCTCATGGACGAGGCCGCCGTTCCACTCCCGCACCGGCAGTTCTGCCAGCATCCGGTGGTTCTCGTGGTTGCCGTCTACGAAACACGTGGTCCATGGCTTTGACTCAAACCAATCGAGCCAGTATTTCTCGGCGTTTGAGCCGTCCCAGACAAAGCCGAAGTCGCCGGCCACGATCACCGCGTCATCGCGCGTCAGGGTCCGGCCCAGCGGCCAATTTTTGAATGCAAACCGGCTGGACCCGTACTCGGCCCTGCCGTGCACGTCGCCTGTCACATAGACCGTCATCAGTACGCACCCCACGGCAGGAGTTTGTCCCCGAGCCTCACGATCCGGTCATACAGCACCGTGTGCCGTTCGTCCGGGTTGCCGTCTCGGTGAAAATGGCCGTAATACCAGCGCTTGTAGTCCAGGCGGTCCTCGAGCTCGTCGAGGAATCCGGTCAGCCGGTCCACATCAGGGCGCTCCCAGCCTGGGTCCGGGTAGAGCGTCGGCGAGAGCATGCGCGTCGAACAGGTATGGGTGATGACGCAGTCGACCTTCCAGCCGACCTCGTCGAGCTTTGCCCGCGCGGCATCGAATTCGCGCTCGTCCGGGAGCTCCTGAGGCCACCAGCTGGAATACGGCACGCGGTATTCCCTGTCCACGCTCGTGGCACCGCCCATGGTGAAGATTGTCGAACCGCCGAGCTCGAAGACCTCGCCGCGCGTCAGGCGCCGAATGGGCGAGGTGTCCGACAGGCGCTGCGTCAGCCCGCCATGCCACGGCTCCATGGGGCGCTCCTCCCAGTGATCGAAGCGCTCGTGGTTGCCGTCGACGAACAGTACCGTGTAGGGGCGCGACTCCAGCCAGGCGATGTCGGCGCATTCCTCGGCAGAAAAGTTCCACGGAAAGCCAAAGTCACCGGCAACGATGAGATAGTCGTCGCTGGTAAGACTGTCGCCAAGCTCCCAGCCGCGGAGCTTTTGCATGTCGAGCCCACCGTGGATGTCGCCCGTCACATAGACCGTCATCGGATCGCCTCTTCCCTCTTGTACGCCGCCAGCTCGCGCTCGACCTGCCTGTCGCCGGTCTCGTTGACCCACCAGGGCCATTTCACCCGGCCGCACGGCTCGTCGACTCTGGCGAACCATTCCCTCAGCTCGTCGAGGCTCACCGGGGAGTGCCCGTTGGCATCGCAACCGACGTCGTAGCGCAGAAGGCCCTGCTTGCGGTTGAACTCGTTGTACGCGCCGCCGCTGCTGTGGATGTGCCCGTGGAGGTGCCACGATCCATGGTTCATGCCCTGCCAGTCGGCCATGGGGTAATGGCTCAGGACGATCTTCTGCCCGTCGATCTTGAGCACGCAGATCGGCGGCTCCACGGTGAAGGCGCCAGCGACCGCCGGCTGGGTCCAGTCCTTGTCGTGGTTTCCCGGGACGAGGTGGATGCGCCTGCAGGCGATCCGCTTGCGCAGCCCGTAGGCGTCCTGGGCGGTCATCTTGAATGAGAAATCCCCCAGGATGTAGAGCTCGTCGTCCACGGCAACCCTGCCGTTGATGTTGTCGACGATGGCGTCGTTCATCTGCCAAATCGTCTCCCACGGGCGGTCGGTGAACTTCAGCACGTTCTCATGCCCGAAGTGGGTGTCGCTGGTAAACCAGATCATATTTATGTCTCCTTCTGTCGCTAAAAAACGTTCTCCTTCGAGGTCAGGAGACGTTTTATGAGCGACATGAGGTGCATATCCCTCATGTTTCAAGCTCCAATCTGTCGGGTTTGCCCAACTAAAAGTTTACGCCCACGCGCCCACGCGCGAACAGGATTTGATTTTTGAAATATGGACGAATTCCTCGTCAGGAGGGTAGAATGGTGCCGACGGCAGCCCAAGTTGTAGTGAGCTGGGCAGAGCCGTTGCCTAATAGAGTTAGGTCATCGTCTTAGCGACGGTGGCCTTTCTTTTTGGGCTTCGAACCCTGCTTGAGTGCCTTGGAAAGGCCGACAAGGGCCGTGAGGAGCGAGACCGTAGAGGTCAGGAGCTTCACGAGCTCGGTGAAATCGGTCATGGGCATCACCTCCCATCTAATGGAGGGCTCTGCCCGGCACGAGGGCTGCCGACAGCAAGGACGATTCTATCAGAGCGGCTGACTCCCGCAGATCAATTCATACTCCTCACCCTCGCCGAATTGCGAGCATGAAAGAATCGGCACTGGATGGCAGCGCGCTAGGGCACCGACGATAGGCTTTCCAAAACTAGCGAGGCGTGTCTCCGCGCGAGTAGTCAGCGCGGTCGACGACGCGGTCGTCCAGCTGCCTCGACACAGCACCGCCGCCGTGCGCCTGGCCCGCGGCGCGAACGCGGTCGTCACCGGCATCGGGAACGGCGCCGGCGTAGCGGTTGCGAATCTCCCTTGCGTAACCGCGACGCGCAAGAAGCTCATCGCGAACCGCCGGATCTTCGAGCAGATCTTCGTCACACTTCGGTGCGATGAACTTCGGAAACAGGTTGTAGGCGACGCCCTTGCTCGCCTTCGCCTGCTCGACCCACGCCGAATACGCCTTCTTAAGCCGTTGGATGTAAATCTCACAGCGCTTCTCGTATGGAAGGGCTCGCTCTGCTTCCAGCACGTTATTTTTGAAGGCCGCCTCGAGCTGCCTGATCGCGAACCGCCCGTCAAGACGGGTCAGGTTGAAAGTGCACTTCGGGTTGCCGGCCTCTTTGATATCGAGATCTGTCGCATAGACACGATTGTTCTTGATGAAAATGTCTACGCCCCATGAGGCAAGTAATTTCTTGAACTGCTCCATATTCTTTACGCGACCTTCGTCAATCGCAATATGGATCAGCTCGCGCAGATTGTTTTTATAACTGTACTCTCCCCGATCGACGATCACCTTTTCAATGTCGCGCGGCTGTCGATCTCGAATCTTCGAGTTCTTCTTTCCCTTTTCGAGCTGAGCGAGATTCCAGGCCTCGTCCATTTCACGAACCCACGCAGCGCGTTCGTACTTTCCGCGACGCCCACCCGTCTCGCAACGCTTACCCGTCAAAAGATCCGTGCGGTTAATCGCCATATGGACCGCGTAACGTTTTCCCGCCTTATCGCTTTCCTCATGCAAGGCGACAATCACTTGTTGATGCGGATAGTGTTTCGCAAGCCATTGCTCCGCGTAGGCCATACATGCATCGGGGGTCATCTTGCCTCCGTTGCAGCTGCACTCCTCGGGAAGAAACGCAAGAACCTGATGAAGCATCGTTATGTTCTTCGCGCCGACGCGCGCAGGCCTGTCGTGATGAAACATCTTCCGCGTCATAGCCATCTCGGAAAACCAGTACTTTCGGTTCGCGAGGTTCCAGCCGCCGCGGGCCAAAGCGTACTTTCCGTTAATGTACTTGCGCACGTTCTTCGCATAGCGCTCGGACGAAACACCTTTCTGCTTAACGACGGTCATTTTGATCACCGCCGACGAAATAGCGCTGTTCGAGTTCTTCGATAAAGAGAGTGACTTTGCGGGCGTTCTGGTAAACCTTTTCAAGCGTTCGGAAAACTGCCTTCTCGTTGTAGGCCGGAAGACCTTGCGCATTCACGAAGTACATCAGCTGGTTGAGGTTCGTCCCCTCGCGATACAGCTCGTGATAGATTTTTGCGACCTGGCTCATATCGAAATCGATCTTCTCGATTTTCCCGGCAAGCATCACGCGGCGGGCATACGCACTGACGGTCGCACCAAGTACATCCGCTCGTCTGCGGATCGCTTCGTGCTCCCCATCGGTGACCTTAACGTAAATGGCCTTCGAACGCGTTTCATGCAAATCGCCTGAAACGGGTTGCAGCTTTTTACTGCGGCCACCGTCATCATTTTTAGAAATGACTAGATCATCGAGTGATTCACTCCGATGACTCAAGGCATAGCGAATGAGTTCGGCTTTCGTCATGCCTGCCTTGTCCGCCAAAGCGGAAAACGTTTCGTATTCTTCAGAAGTGAGTGTCGCCTTAACGGTGTGTGGACGCTTGCAACTCATCATGCCCCCAGGAAAGCAGAGCGAATCGGTGAGGCCACCGATTCAAAACCAATATGAGATTGCTTTCCTTTTTTGGGAGCGACTGACGTCGCGCCGATTTTTTGAAGTGACGCCGTCACTTCCCTTAGAAATGAAGGCGAATTTCATTTCTAACTTTATCGCCGTGGGAGGCGATAATCAAGATGTGTTGGCAGATAAAGGGGGCGAGTATGGCCCCATTTATCTAGCCCAACACCAATCTTGCAATCACCGGAACGGCGATTGGGCGGAGCGTAGCGTAGACACGAAATGAGAGGCCTCGTTTCGAGCGAAAGGCTTCGCGGTGTCGTAGTGTCAGCGAAGACCGTGAGCGGAAGCGAGTTTTTAACGCGAAGGATGCTGAGTGTTAGAGATTCGCTGTAGCGAGAGCGGAGCGGTAATGCGAATGCGAGGGATGCCGAGTGTTTGCATTACCGCGCAGCGGACTCCGGGCGAGGGCTGGAGCAAGTTGACGGAAGACCTTACCGATTTGCGGAAGGTTTTGCCCGAAGCATCCGGCACCGCCGAATTCTTTTGGAACGGCCTCTCGTTTGATTGCTTTCCTATCGTTTGCTCCCAGACCGGCCGTCTAAAAAAGGCGACCGAACCGGCCGCCCACAAATAAATAAACATTTACCGAATGTAAGAGGAGAGGAACGATGCACATTACTCCCAGTGACCGGCGACGTCGACAACCCAATGTTGTCCCGTAGCCTGCTGTTCATAATGTCCTTGGTCCTCAGAGGTGGTATACGAATCATTGATTGCAGAACCGCCGTTAGGATGCTGCGCATCGCCAAAAGTAGCGTGAGCGTGAGCGTCCATTTCGGCTGCAGATCCAAATGCTGCGTGGCATGCACTGCAGATCCAACGTTCATGGCGCGTATAAACCACATTCGGCACCCAGACCTGGCTGTAATCTGTCTCCCAGTGGCCCTGCTCGGCAACCCACTTCTTCTGGCTGCCGCCGTTGGAAGAGGAATTGTTGCTGCCGGAACTCTGCGAATTGCCGGAATTCTGCTTGGACTGGGAGGAATCGCCCTTGTTGTCCGACTTCGAGGAATCGGAAGACTTGTTATCCTCCTTCTTGGAGTCATCGGACTTCTGGTCCTTGCCGTCGGATTCTTTCTTCTCCTCGTTCTTGGTTCCAGAGGTTTGCGCCGTCTTTTCTTCGCCCGGCTTCTTTTTGTCTTTATTCTTTACCGCTGTGGCGGCCCTTTCCGTAGAGCCGCTTCCTTGCTTTGCAACGCTGGCACATCCAAGTTGAGGTGCCGAAAGGCACACCAGAAGCGCAACGATAATAGCCTTTGTTCTCACACCGATCTCCCCGTCCATGAAACCGGGCGTTGGACACCAGCCGATATCCAACGCCCGGCTCGCTTTTACATCTGCTCGCGGCGCTTCTTTTGATCGAGGAAGACGCCGGCTGCCACAAGGACGGTACCGCCGATGGCGAACGTCTCGCCGATGAGGCCCGCGCGGTCACCGGTCTGGGCGAGGCTGCCGGGCTGAGCGGTATCCTTGCCGGCGAGGTGCTTCGGGGTGTATGCCGCCTGTTGCTTTGCGACCTCCTCTGCCTCCTGTCGTGCGATCTCATCGGAAAGCTTCTGCTCCGCTGCGATGCGGTCGGATTTCGCCAACTCGTAGGCGGCGAGTGTCGCATCGTAGCCGGGCTGGAGCTCGTCCACCGCGGCCTGCTTCTCGTCCAGGATGGCCTTGGCGGGCGCGACCTTGGCACGTGCCTCGACTGCTGCGGCGAAAAGCGCGTTGAGGGCGTCATCCGCGTTCGCGTCATGGCCGGAAGCGATCGCCGCGTCGGCATTGATGGAGTTCAGCCTCGCCAGCTTGGCGTCTGCCTGCGCCTTTGCCTGCTCGGCAGCGGAGACCAGGGACTCGGCGGCGACGGCGTCAGCCTTCGCGGCATCGAGTTCGACCTTGGTGTCATTGACGGCCTTTACTGCAAACTGCTCGCGCTGCTGTGCCTCTGCGAGCTTCGCGGCAAGACCGGTAAGGATGTCGAGGTTCGACTGTGCGTCCTCGAGATCGGTCTGGGAGCCGGTAAGCTTGTCGGCGGCAACGCCGGTGTCGGCCTTTGCGGCATCGACGGCACGCTGGGCATCCGCGAGGGCGCTTGCGGTGGTATCCGCCTTTTGCTTGGCGGCTGCGAGGATCGCCGCCTTCTCGGCCTGGTCGGCTACCGCCGCGTCGTGGGCGCTCTTTGCGGTATCGAGCACCTTCTTGGCATCGGCGACGTCCTGGAAGAACTTCGCGAGATCGGCGTTCGCATCCGTGACGCCCTGCTGCTTGGATACGGTGTTCGCCTTGGCGGAATCCAGCTTGGTCTGTGCGGTCGTTACGGCTGCGTTGGCAGCATCAAAGTCGACCTGCTTCTGCTGGACGGTCGACTTTGCCGTATCGACTGCCGCGTTGGCGGCATCGAGGTCCGATTTCGCCGCATCAAGCTCGGTCTGGGCATCCGTGACGCCCTGTTGCTTGGCGGCGACATCAGCATTGGCGGCATCGACGGCACGCTGGGCATCCGCGACGCCCTGCTTCGCGGCATCGACACCTGCCTGTGCGGAATCCGCTGCGACCTGCTTCTGCTGAACGGTTGCGGCGGCGCCGGCGGCTGCCTGCTTCTTGGATGCGAGATTGGTCTTGGCTGCGTCGAGTGCGCTCTTGGCGTTCTTGAGGCCGTTGATATAGGAGGTCAGCTTCTGCTCGTACTCGTCGACGGACATGGGATTCATGTTCCAACCGGAGCCTGCCCAACCCAGGTTTGCGGTATCGAAGCTGTCGGTCTTCCAGCCGTTCATGGTTCCCTTGCTGCAGACCGCCATGCCCATATAGCCGATTTCAGGGCTGATGACATGCAGGTAGTGACCGACGGTTGCGGGATATCCGGCAACCTTAAAATGCTGGTTGACATAGGATTCAATCCCACTATGCGACTTGTAGAAGTCTACGGCATCCTTGCCGATTAGACCGGTGACGCCATAGAGCTCCTGAACTGCCTGATCGAAGAAAGCCTTTTCTTGGTCCACCCACTGCGGTTTCGGATCGGTTCCATAGTTCCATGCGAGGTTTTCGCTCGTATCAAACTGCATGGAATGCCCAAACTTGACATCGGAATAGTTCGCGTTGACAATCGCCGCCGCAATGAGCTTGTACGTGACCTGGAGCTCAGAGAGACCGACGGACTTGCGGTACTCGTTGATGGACTTCATGTACGGGATTGCCGCGAGCATGTTGTCGAGGCTGGTCGCGTCGAGGCTGTTCCCCACCTCGGTGTAGTCCTTGTATGTGCAGTTCTGGATGATCTCGATGGCTGAATCGGCACCCATGGCACGGAAGAAGCCGATGGCTCCCTGCTTGAGCTGCGCGTCGGCGGAATCGAGTTTCGCCTGTGCCTCGTCGACCTTCTGCTGCGCGGCGGTCACGGCGGCGTCTGCGGTATCCTTTGCGGCCTTGGCGTTCGCAAGCTCTACGTCGGCGGCTGCCTTGGCGGACTCGGCGTCCTTGACAGCCTGCTTCGCGGCATCCAGCTTGGCGACGGCGTCGGCATTCGCCTGCTTGGCCGCATCGAGGGCGGCGTTCGCGGCATCGAGAGCGGACTGGGCGGCGTTCACACCGGATTCGGCATCGGCCGCGGCCTGCTGCTTTACGGAGAGAGCCGTCTGGGCATCATTCAGGTCGGCTTGTGCCGTTGCCGCAGCGGACTGTGCCTGCTCGAGCTCGGACTCGCACTGGGACTGTGCCGCTCGTGCGACAGCGAGGGCTGCCTCTGCGTCCGCGACCTTCTGTTTTGCCGCATCATACTCTGGACCGCTCGCACCGGCCTCCGCTGCGGCGAGGTCTGCTTTCGCCTTCTCGTAGGCGGCGCTGGCGGCTGCGGCCTTCGCATCCGCCGTGTCCTTGTTCTGCTGGGCTGCGGCGAGGACGGAATCGGCGGAATCCTTTGCAGACTGGGCCGCAACCAGCTTGGACTGGGCATCGGCAAGCGTCGCGTTGGCGTTGGCAAGATTGGCCTGTGCCCTGTCCACGGCAGCCTGGGCGTCGCGCACGGCCTGCTCGGCGGCACTGATTGCCTCCGGGGTGGCGCTTACGGCATCTGCCTTGGCTTTATCGAGGGCATCCTTGGCATCCTGGGCCGCCTTGAGGGCGGACTGGTACGCTTCGTCCTTCTCGGACGCATCCGCCTTGGCGTCTGCGAGACCCGCCTTCGCCTGCTCGAGGTCCTTGCCGGCGGCATCGGCGGCGTCCTTGCCCTCCGCGACCTGACGGGCGTACTCGTCCATCGCCGCACGGTCGGCTGCCGTGCCGGCGCTGACTGCCGAATCGTAGGATGCCTTAGCCTGGTCGCGGGCGGAAGCAACCTCGTTGTAGGGGCCGGCGACCTCATCGTAGGATGCCTTGGCGGCGTCTTCCTTCGCCTTCGCCTCGTCGACCGCCTTCTGCAGGTCCGCGATGGTCTGTGCGGCGGATTTCGCGCCGGTACCGGATGCCGCGCCGGCGTGGGCGGCGATCGGCGACATCACGGCGGGGTGCTGCGTGCCCCCGTCACCGGTCTGGGCGAATGCCGTGAACGGTGAGATGAGGCTCGATCCGGTCATGGCGGCCATGGTCGCCGCGGTGACGGTCAGACGTGCGATCCCCTTCGGGGCGTGAATCTTTTTGTTTGGCAGTGCGGCGAAGTGATCGCCACCGGCAGCGAAATGCTTTCCCTGAGTCATTGCTATTCCATTCCTTTTCCATGCCATGTCCGACTAGGCATCAGAACTCTTTCCAATAAAGGTAATTATGCGCCTTAACAGGGATTGTTGTATATAGTCCGTTGGCATAAATACAACAATCCATGACTCTTTTTGTCATGGATACGAAGACGCTTCAGAAATCATTCGGCATGAGATGCAAAGAGCTCCGCGCTGGACTCGGGTACAGCCAGGAGCAGTTCGCCAATTTGATTGAGATGGATCGTTCCTACTACGCGAGCATTGAAGTCGGACGAAGAAATGTCAGTCTTTCAAACCTCTGTAAAATTGCCAATGGATTCAACATGTCAATTGCTGCGCTGATGACTGGTGTCACCGATACAACGGATTGGTCAATCAATCAGCGAACGCAGTGAGCGAATCAATCGACGGCGTAGCCGGCGGCAAGGTCACGGCACGTGACCGCGCAGCGAGCTCCGCGAGCGAAGGGGGGGGGCAGCATCGCTGTCCCCATTCTTTATCGACGGCTTAGCCGGCGGCAAGGACACGGTACGTGGCCGCGCAGCGAGCTCCGCGAGCGAAGGGGACGGCATCGCCGTCCCTATTTCTTTATAATCTATTTCTCTATTAATTGGTTTCACCAAAATGGGTATGACACAAGCTTCTGAACAGGCTTTTTATCAGAGAATTCAAAGCTACCGAATCATCAAAATGGTGAAATTTTTTACCCAAAAGAGGGAAGCGCTTCACCAAAATGGAACCGACTAACGGCTGTTGAAAACTTTTTATCCCCAAAATGGTGATTTCCTGTTTTCAGTGGAAAACTCGGTAAGTTAAATTATTTACTTACCAGATTTACAAACAAAAGCAGTTCTTAACCCTAAAACCAGAACAGGTCAGAAGCAAAATTAACTCCTGACCTGCGATTTTTCTGGTGCCCCCGGGCGGATTCGAACCGTCGACACCCGCTTTAGGAGAGCGGTGCTCTATCCCCTGAGCTACGGAGGCATGCTGTACTAGTGTAGCAGATTTACGCCGCTGTAATGCAACGTATAGCCACTCTTCGAAGTTGCGGTGGAACAGCCCTCCGGAAAGTGCGCCCCACTATCCAGGCAAATTCTGGGTCAGACTTTCCCCATGGGACCTCGCTGGGAAACTGTGTCCCAGAATTTCGACTCGAAACGGGACACGGTTTCCCAAACGGGCCCGTTCCGGAAACTACATCCCGCAATCGGCACTCGAACCGGGATGCACTTTCCCGATCGAGCCACATGGGAGACTGCGCCCCACTTTGAGGGGGCGCTCTTTAATGACTAGTTGCCTTTGTGGAAAAGGTTTTTGATAACGGAGGGGATGCTCTTGGCGCCCTTGGCCGTCACATCGATAAAGTCGGGCGAACGAACGAGCCTGTCCTCGTCAATGTACTTACGCACCGCGCGAAGCGTTTCCTTGTCATTGCGCGTCGAAAACGTAAAGTGGCCATTCTCTTTGGTAAAGATGGCAAAACGCGTAATCTTCTTGGTGCCGCGCAAAACCTCGGCGGCAATATAGTCGACCTCGTCCCACGGGATTTGGATATAATCCTCGGGATTACGCTCGTTATAGTACTCAAACGCCTTATTGCCCACCATCACGTTACCGTGACTGGTAAGCCCCATCAGGCAGGTTGCCGGCGTTGCCAGATCGACCGTGCTGTTCTGAGATTGCGCCATACGCGCCTCGCCCTCCAATAAAAACAATCGGACCGCATCCAGTGTACCCACCGGGTGCGGTCCGTTTCAATGGCTCAAAAGCCCTTGCCTAGCAACTCTCGGTCTTAAGCCGAAGCGTGCTTACATGAAGCCGCAGACGCGACCGATGATGCCGACGGCGAAGAGAGCCAGGATGATGACGATCGGGCTGACCTTCTTCTTGAGGAGCTTGCAGACCAGAAGGGTCAGGCACACGGCGGCAAGGCCGGGGATGAGCTGATCGAGGTTGGCCTGAAGCGTGGTGACCTTCACCGGGTCGAGTGCGTTGGCACCGACAGAGCTGTACATCGTCAATGCCTGCTTGATGCCCTCAGAACCGGCGGGCAGGTTGGCCCAGTCAATATAGGCGCCAGCAGACTGCGTGACCTTGGAGACGACCGGGGTAAAGGAGATGGAAACCCAACGCTCGACAAGGGCGCCGATGATGAACATACCAAGGATGGAAGCACCCTCGGTGACCTTGCCCATCAGACCGCCGGAGAGGTCCTTGGCGATGGAGGAGCCGACCTTGTAGCCAAACTCCTGCGTGTACCACAGGAAGGCGTAACGGATGATGTTCCACGCGAAGAAGAACAGCAGCGGACCGGCGATGCTGCCGGACAGGGCCAGGGAAGCGCCCAGTGCGCCCAGAATCGGGCGAAGGGTGAACCAGAAGGCGGGGTCGCCGACGCCGGCGAGCGGGCCCATCATACCGACCTTGACGCCCTGAATGGCGACGTCGTCAATCGGAGCACCGTTGGCGCGCTCCTCCTCGAGGGCGAGGGTAACGCCAATGACGGGGGCGGAAACATAGGGGTGGGTGTTATAGAACTCCAGGTGGCGCTTAAGAGCGGCAATCTGGTCATCCTTGCTGGTGTAGAGCTTCTTGATCGCAGGGATCATTGCGAAGCACCAGCCGCCGTTCTGCATACGCTCGTAGTTCCACGAGCCCTGAAGGAACTGATGACGGAAGCAAACCTTCTTACGGTCAGCCTTGGTGAGCTGAATCTTGTTCTCTGCCATATGTATCACTCCCCTCCTACTCGTAATCGTTCAGAATGTCGCCGAGCGGGTCACCGGAGCCACCGCCCATGCCGCCACCCTGCTTGGCCAGATCCTTAAGGCCAAGGTAGATGAGGGCAAGGGAGATGCCGATGAGGCCAAGGGCGATCAGCGTGAGCTGAGGGATGGCAGCAAGGACAAAGCCGAGGATGAAGAACGGCCAGGTCTCCTTGGTGGCCATCATGTTGATGACCATGGCGTAACCGACGGAAGCGACCATGCCGCCGCCGACAGCCATGCCGCCGGACAGCCAATCGGGCATAGCGTTAAGCGCGTTGGTAACAGCCTCGGCCGGGATGATGCACAGAAGTACTGCCGGGATGGCGATACGAACACCCTGCATGAGGATGCCGGCGTACTGCCAACGCTCGATGCCGGCGAAGTCGCCCTTCTCGGCGCAGGCGTCCATGCCGTGAACCATAGCGGTAGCCAGGGTACGGCAGATCATGGTCAGGAACAGACCAGCGACCGACAGCGGGACGGCGACGGCGATGGCGGCGGTAACGGCCTTGGCCGAATCGGTGGCGCCACCGTTGAGGGCGAGCACCATGATGATCGAAGAAGCGACCGAGGCCAGAGCGGCGTCAGGCGCGACGGCGGCGCCGACGTTAGCCCAGCCAAGGGCCATCATCTGGAGCGAACCGCCCAGGAGGATGCCCTCCTGAAGGTGACCGGTTACGAGACCGATAAGCGTGCATGCCACGAGCGGCTGATGGAACTGGAACTCATCCAGAATGCCTTCCATACCGGCAAGCAACGCGACAATCGCAACAAGCAGAATAGTGATTGCAGACATGTATCGGACCCTCCTTTACTATGCTTGAGCGGCCAGTTCGGCCTTTGCTTTCTTCAACATGGCGTCGAGATCCTCGGAGGAATCCGAAGGAACCTTGCGGACCTCGAACTTGACGCCCTTGGCCTTGAGAGCCTCGATGGTCTTGACGTCGTCATCGCCCATAGCGACAGCGTTAGTGACGACGACCTTGCCCTTGGAGTGGGCCATGGAACCGATGTTGGCTTCCTTGATGTCGACGCCGGCCTCGATGGCCCTGAGCAGATCCTGCGGGTTCTCGAACAGCAGCATCGCCTTGGTGTCGCCAAAGCGCGTGTCCTTAACGACCTCGGCCATCTTCTTGATGGGCACGACGTTGGCATGGACTCCCGGAGGGGCAGCCTGCTCGATCATGGTCTTGCGGAGCTCGTCGTGGGCAACGCCGTCGGAGACCACGATGATGCGGTTGGGGTTGATCTGCTTGGTCCACGTGGTGGCCACCTGACCATGCAGCAGACGCGTGTCGATACGGACGTGGGCGATCTTGATGTGCCCGTCGCCGATCACCGTTCCCGGAGGAATGGCACCCGCAGGAGCAGCGGCGGCCGCAGCCGGCTTCTTCTCCTCGGGCTCCAGAGACTCGGGCTTGACGCGCACGCCGGCCTTAGCCTCAGTCACGAGATGTTTTGCGATCGCATGTGCAGTGTTCTTTGCGTCAAAGCGCTGCGAATATGCCTCGATGAGCATAGGCAGGTTGACACCGGTGACGATAGCCCAGGAATCATGGCCCTCGATGAGACCGCTGATCTGGTTGAAGGGCGTGCCGCCCCACAGATCAACGAGGAAGAGCACCTGCTCCTGGTCCTCGAAGGAAGCGACTGCTTCCTCGACCTTGGCTCGGAAGTCGTCGGGGCCCATGCTCGGCTCGAGCGAGACCACGGCTACAGACGGCTGATCGCCAAAGACCATCGAGCCCGTCTGCTTGATTCCAGCCGCCAAGTCACCATGGCTAGCAAGAACAATACTTACCATCACATAACCTCCTTTTTGTCTACGTATTTCCTACACGACAATAAAGGAGTATACCTGTTCGCCTTGTGGATTTATAGCTAAATTCGCAAACGGTTGCATTATTTGTTTAAACGTCTAAGTTTGTTACAAATTGATTACGTTGCTGATTTACAGCTCATTGCCTACTAAAACGTGATTTCCCAATTACTTTCACAGATATATACAGACACTCTGTTCATTAACGCCGCTTTTAGGTTAATCCCAATGCGCCTGCGTGCCGCTATTTTGTTTAAACAGACATAACTTGACTAATTGTATAACTTATGCTCTAGCGCAAGTAGTCGTTGGGGACATTCTTAAACGACTAGTCAAACAAGAACGTCCATTACAGTCGAAATTGTCAGCCCGGGACCGTCTCGGGCTACGAT
>CAJMMF010000029.1:0-28269 GCA_905214385.1 uncultured bacterium | reverse complement strand
AGGTGCGGGAACGGCCTATTTGCTCAATGTGTTCGGCTGAGATCGGAAATCAACCATCGATTCGGCCCGTTTCGGCTCGTTTGGAAAGCGCATCTCAGTTTTCAGCCAAATTATGGGATGCGCTTTCCAAATGGGGTGGGCTGCGGAAACTGCATCCCAGAATATTGCCCTGGAACGGGACGCGCTTTCCGAACCGGCGTCCAAAAGGAAACCGCATCCCGCTTTGATGTGGGGACTGCGAACAAAAGCCGGACCGTGATCTGGCGCGGATTGGAGTTCGCCTGAATCATTGATGCTGGCTGGTGTGAGAACAGAGATAAACGAGCGGCTCGAGCGATATAATGACACGCTATGGAGGCCATATGCTTTTTTCCCGCCGTTCTGCTACATCTGCCTGCACCATTGCGCTTGTCGTAATGGCGGTCACCCCTTATCACCGGTTTTCATCTTCAATCGGCCTGGCATCAGGTGCAATGACCTGGCTCGTTATCCTGGGCGCAAGCCTCGCGGCGTTTGTTCATGGTGCTGCGCTATGCAAGGGGGGAGAAATGAGACGGCCGAGGCATCTCGGTGCCATCGGTGTTTTCCTTGGTGTTATTGCAACGGTTCCCGAATGGGCCGACCTGGCTTTCTATGCTCGCGGAGACTCTATTCCAATCGTGTTTGCACCGATTTGGTTGTTACATGGCGTTTCGTGTGTCTCGTGCTTTGTTGGGTCGCTGCTTCTCTCATATGTTATTTGGGGCACGGCGGACTCTCCTTTGACGCAGAGGTCGACACGGACTGACGAAAGGGAAACTCGTCACCCGCAGGACGCGATTTTTACAGAAACAATAGCCGTCATGTCTTGCCTGCTGTTTTGCTGTCGAGTTTCATGGAGAGTCGTTCCCGAGCCATGGGGGATGCCCCCTGTAACGGCCGCGTCAATTGGCCTTGCGCTTTTAATTCCGTTGGTCTATCTCGCATTGACTGTGGCCCCGCCGTTTTGCCGCCCTCGTGCCTTTGGCCATGGGCGGCGCGACGTGTTTGCCTGTTCTGTGCTCGTAGCAGTTCCTATTGGTCTTATTCCGGCTGTTGAGGCGGCATACTTCGCAAGCGATGCCGTGGTCATTGCATTGCTGGCGATGGGGTCCGTTATCGCTGCTGCCTTCGTATGCATGTTGCTAAGGGGGAAACGGGACAACAATTCGGATATCGCCTGTGCGTCCGACACATTCGATGCGGGGGTGTTTTCCCCTGCCCTGTCGCCTAGAGAAGAGCAGTTTGTTCGACTGCTGCTCAAAGGGAAAACGCCGGCGGAAATTGCCAAGGAGACGGATACGAAGCCATCGACGGTGAGAACAACGCTTCACCGAGCATACGGGAAGGCGTCGGTTGCGGGCTCACGCGAGCTCGTGGCGCTGTTTGCGGGTGAGGGCGATACTGTAGGGCATGAGCTACCGCAGCGGCATGCTGACGATATAGTGGCATCAGCTCGAACGCGCCGGCTGTTTCGATACCTGCTCACATTATTCTTTATCCTCCTTGCGGCGGGGCCCTTGGTAATGGCGGATAGCGATTGGGGGTCCGGTGTTTCGCGGGCTGTCGCCTTTTCCCTCTTAAGCTACGCATTGGGTCTCGGACTGCTTCTGTCGCTACGCTACGCGGGTGGAAAAGCGAATCGTGGCGCTGCGCTGGATAGAGCGGGTGAAGCGATTTGGCTCGGAAGCCCGTACGTATGGGCGGTGCTATCTGCTGTGGAATGGTCTTTTATCTATATCGCGGCATTGATGTGCATACGCGTTCCGTTGATGGCTGTGCCGGTCCTGTTTTGCGGCGTGGCGTCTACGGCTTCGCTCGCTGTTGGGCTGCGTCCGTTTAAGGTGCATGCCCATGCTCGGGCTATCGTGCCGTTGGTGTCAATGGGCATGGTTGCCTTAATCTATGCGGTCGCTAGGGGGCGAATCCATGGACTTGCGGTGCTGACGGGGGTGCTGCTCACATATATAGTGATGCGAAGCTGTCCGCAGCGCAAAATGCTTGGGATATGGATGCTTTGCTTCGGGGCGACGGCTCCTGTTTGGGCTGTCTTGCTCAATATGGTGCAGGATCTGACGGTTTTCGAGCCGTTGTTCCTCGCGTCGTTGTTGGGGCAAAGTTCGGCTGTCAATGTCGTCGTGGCAACGGTGATTGTTTGCTGGTCTGTGCCCATGTTCGTTACGCACATCGCGCTCGCCCGCTCGGTTGAGGACGAGAAGGCCGTCTTGGAGTACCGGGCGAACGGGTCCACCGAAACGGCCCGCGTGCGCCAGCTGGCTCTGCTTACGTCGCGCTCCCTTTCCGATGTTCAGTCGCAAATCTTGCTGATGACGGCAGAGGGCGCAACGACAAAGGCTATTGCGGAGGACGTCGGTTACGCTGCATCTACGGTGCAAGCACTGCGGTCTGCATCTTACCGCCAGTTGAGGATCAAGAATAAAGCGGAGCTTGTTTCATTGTTATCGCAGGTAGATAACGTGTAAACGCCTGAGCGATTAACTCAATAGCGGGTGTTTACAGACATCATTCTCTATTCATGCAAAGGTTGCCGTGCGCCGACGCATCATTAACCGCTTGTGATTAGGGCCGGGTCGAGCGTTGCTGCTCGGCCTGGCCAATAGGAGGGTGATGTCGCTTGAATGGAAATCTATTACGGCACGAGTTGTCCAAGATATTTGGCAATCCTATATTTGCGTTGACCCTTATGGTTGCAACTGCAATTTCGATGGCGGCTGCCATTGAGGCATGGTGGACGCTCGAGACTGAGCGCAAGCAGCTGTTATCGCTTGGCTATGGCGTTGGTTTGCAAGCCCAGGCATACCTCGGCCAAACGCGTGAAAGTAGCTTTGGTAACTGGATCGTTGTGAGTGCAAATGCACCGCTATCGGCATCAGTGTTTTTCTATGCGCTGCCGTTGCTTGCCATGCTGGCCGGGTCGTGGTCATGCCTGTCCGAGCGTTTGGGCGGTTACGAGGCGCAGATCTGCACACGTGTTTCTAGAAATGCATACGTGAACGTGAAGATGCTGTCTGCTTTCCTCTCTGCGTTTGCGGTCACGGCTATTCCGCTACTCGTGAACTTCCTGATTGTCTCAATGCTGTTTCCCGCGTATCTCCCCCGGGTCGACGAATCGACTTACGTCGGGCTCTATCTGCATAGCTATTTTTCTGGCCTGTTTTATTCCCGGCCTCTGTTGTACGTGCTGGTTTATACACTGTTCGATGCGGTGACGCTGGGGGCTCTATCCATGGCCGTGACCGGTCTGTCGGTTGTGTTTCGCAGCAGAATCAAGGCGATGGTCGTTCCATATCTGATTATGGTTGCATGGCACTTTGTTAACGACTGGATTTTTAGCGTCCTTTCATGCGTCGGCTTTAACTGCAACATTCTTAACAGCATCAGGTCGGAATCACTAAATAACTGGCCCGACATTCGAGCAGGGTTTGCAGAAATCATTTTGCTGTTCGTCTTTTCTTTGATTTTCGCGAGATTCTTAAAAAGACGCGAGGTGGTCTGATGCTGTTTAGGCTGGTCGCCGCGGACCTGAGGACCGTTTTGAAGAAGAACATCATCACTTTTATTGCAATTGCGGCAGTGACCGTTGCGAACTTGGTGTACGCCTACGGATTGTCTTCTGTGTATGGGGTTAGAACGGATACCTTGGGGTTTGCGGATAATCTTGCGCTCGTGTTTGCCGGATCTGCTCCGTTTGAGCCTAGGCCCGGGGTCATGTTTGTGCCTCCGCTAGGATGGCTATTTCTCATTCTGCTTATTCTCTATACAACACTCGACTATCCGACCGAATCGTTGCACGGGTTTGGTTTGCAAGCGCTTGTTCGATGCCGGGCAAGAACCCTTTGGTGGGTCTCGCGTTTTATCTTGGTGGCGGCAGTAACGGCATTTTCACTGCTCGTGGTGGTTTGCTCTGTTGTGATTTGGAGCTTGGTGGTGAGCTCCTCGTTCAGCGCGGTCATTCATGGTGAGTCGCTTCAGCTGGCTAATTTGGCGCCGTGGTTTCTCAAAGCTGCCGAGGCGGATGCGCTGCCGTTTTTCGTAGGACTCTTTTTTGCTTTCGAGGCGCTTGCGTTTGCGCAGGCAGTGATTGGCTTTGTACTTGGGCCGTCGGTCTCGTTTGTGGTTTTAACGAGCTACCTGATCTGCTCGGCATATGCGCGACATTGGGCGCTATTGGGTAACGCCTTGATGCTGTTGCGCTGGGGCGGAATTGTCAAAGAGGGAATCGCGGCGGGCTCGAGTGGCTTGTTTTCAATTGTGATTATGTCGTTATGCCTATCGTTGGGTGGACTGTGGTTTCGAAGGGCCGACCTTATAGAAAAGGGGGACAAGATATGAGCGTGATCGTTAGGGACGTATCGAAGCGCATGGGCAAAAACGATGTTCTGCGCAACGTGTCCATCGAGGTTGACCCTGGGACTGTGGTCGGGCTTCAGGGGATAAACGGTTCGGGTAAGACCATGCTCATGCGAGCGGTTTGCGGGTTGATCAAGCCTACCGAAGGCGAAATCTCTATCGATGGCCAAAGGCTTGGGGCGGACATCTCGTTCCCGCCGAGTCTGGGGATGTTGATCGAGGCGCCTTCCTTTTTGGGATATCTGTCTGGCTACGACAATCTGAAGCTCATCGCTCAGATCAAGGGCGTTGCCACCCCCGAGGACATTCGCTCTGCCCTGCGGCTCGTGGGGCTCGATGCAGACGAAAAAAAGAAGTTCCGAGCATACTCGCTTGGGATGAAGCAGCGTCTGGGGATAGCTGCGGCAATTATGGAGAAGCCGAAGCTGCTTGTTCTCGATGAGCCAACGAATGCCCTCGACGAAGCGGGCGTTGAAATGCTCAAGCGCGTTGTGGCGATGGCGGCATCAACGGGTCGTGAGGTCCTTCTGTCCAGCCATGACGGAGAGGTGCTCGAGGAACTGGCCGATCGGGTTTACTGCATGCGCGACGGTGCCGTTGTGAAAGTTCGGGAAAGGTCGTGAGCGCGATGAAGAAGACCCTGTGGACGAGAAGATCGGCGCTCGCGCTTTTTTGCTGTGCTGCTGCCGGCCTTGCGGGCATGAGGGTGAGCGTCGTTAACGGGAACCGGACGGTCATTCCTGAGAAATATTACGCGGAGGGCGAATGGCTCTCGATGGATGGAGCGTTTCTGGGGTCGAAGGATGTGGTGACTGATGGGTATTCGTTTTGCATAGACGGGGCAGAGTTGCTCACGCCGCGCGAGTATCTCAAACGAGCACATGACGATTATTCAAAATATGGCACCGTGGATACGAAAACGAGACTGAAGGATGCCGACATCACGTGCGTTATCGCCGTAAAGATGCGTGTCAGAAATAGGGATAATATCGACGGTGGAATCAAAGCGTATGTTTGGCATCTGGTTCCGGAGTCTGCGCCAAACTATGATTTTGTAGTCAATACCGATCTGATAACGCAAGCCATGCCGGTCCTTGGCGGCTCTGCTGCGTTTGCCGTGGAGGTTGGGGCAGAAAACGAGTTGCTCGTCCCATTTATGATGCAGAACACCAACGACTATTTCGAAGGTTACGAGACCGTCCGTTTTGAGAAAGCATTTCCCGGGACTTACACGATGAAGATGACCGATCTGCCGGAGCGGAGGCTCTTAAGGTTTGAAGTGAAATAGCTCGAGAGCAAGGCAAAACGGGTCCATTGGCGGTACGCGCGCCCGATTCCAGGCGCCCCGGCCCGGAATCGGGCGCGGGACGAGGCGCCTTCGGTGTCGGCCGGCCTACCGCTTCTTCTTGCTCTTCTTCTGCTTGCGCTGCTTGCCCTTGGTCTCCTGGGGCTTGTCGCCCTGTTTTGCTTCGGCAGCGGCCTTTTCTGCCTTCATCTTCTTGCGTTTGGTCTCGATGCGGAGTTTTTTGTTGATGCGCGCCTTAAGGAAGGGACCGAACTGCTCGGCATCGCCGCGGACAAAGGTGTCCTTAGGGATCGTCACGCCCTGGTCGGCGAACATGGCCACAAAGATGCGCTCGCCGTCGAGCACGTGGTCGAGCTTTTCAAACGGGAAGAACTGCGACTTGCCGCTCGTGCCCCAAACCATCAGGCCGTCCTCGTTGGCGGCGACGCGGCGATAGCGGCCACCCATGGACTCGTCGGCCTCAACGGCGTCGATAAAGTCGCGGGCGAGGGTGTGGTGCAGGTTTTTGCTCCACCAGGCCAAAAAGGCGCCGAATACGATCAAGACGACGCCAAACTTGATCCAGTTGCCGCCGGCCACCAGCATGCCGATGCCGATGAGCGCGGCAATTGCCGCGGCGACATACAGCGAGCCGCGACGCCTGGGCGAGGCGACCAGGCGGGCGAAGTCGGTGACGAGGTCGTTTTCGTATTGGTACTCGTTGAGGTACAGGATGCCGTCGTCGGCTGCGGCCTGCTCCTCGAGCGCGACCTCGACCTGGTCGGCTGCTTCGGAGGGAACGAGGTTGCTCTCTGCGTCTGCCATGCTCTTTGGACTCCTATCGCGGCGGGCTCGCCGTACGGGTTATTATGGAATGCAGTATGCCGTGCGACCGCATGGCCGCCGCGGCAACAAGACTCAGTATACCCGGGGGAGCACCCATGGAATCGTTGTACCGAAAGTATCGCCCGCTCACCTTTGACTCCGTGGTGGGCCAGCAGCATATCGTCTCGACGCTCGAGCACGCCATCACCGAGGGGCGCCTGTCCCACGCCTACCTGTTCTGCGGACCGCGCGGCACGGGCAAGACCACCATGGCGCGCATTCTGGCCAAGGCGCTGCTGTGCCGCAATGCCGAGGCGGCGCGCGCCGAGGGTGCAAGCGGCTGCATGCCCGACGGTACTTGCGAGGAGTGCGAGCTCATTGCCGAGGGTAACCACCCCGATGTCTACGAGCTCGATGCCGCCTCCCGCACGGGCGTGGACAATGTGCGCGAGGAAATCATCAACTCCGTCAACTTTGCCCCGGTGCGCGGCAAGTACAAGATCTATATCATCGACGAGGTCCACATGCTCACGACGGCGGCGTTCAACGCGCTGCTCAAGACGCTCGAGGAGCCGCCGGCACACGTGATCTTTGTGCTGTGCACCACCGACCCGCAAAAGATTCTGGAGACCATCCTCTCGCGCTGCCAGCGTTTCGATTTCCATCGCATCGGCAACGAGGATATCGAGCGTCGCCTGGCATACGTGTGCGAGCAGGAGGGCTTCGATTACGACGATGAGGCGCTGGCTATCGTGGCGCGCCATGCCAAGGGCGGTATGCGCGACGCGTTGTCCACGCTGGAGCAGCTGAGCGTCTTTGGCAACGGTTCTGTGCATGCGGACGACGCCCGCTCGCTTTTAGGCGAGGTTTCGGACCAGATTCTGGGCGAGTTTTCCCGCGCCATTGCCGATCGCGATGTTGCCGAGCTCTATGGACTGATCCGTGCGCAGGTCGAGGAAGGAAACGACCTGCTGGAGCTGACGCGCGACCTGGTGGCGCATGTGCGTGACGTGTACGTTGCCTGCGTTGCCGGTGCCCGTGCCGAGCTGTTTGAGGGCGGCTCCGAGCAGGCCGAGGCGCTTGCTGCCGAGGCCGCTGCCTTTGGCGAGCATCCTGCCGACCGCCTGGCCCGTGTGCTGACGGTGCTCGACGATGCCGCACTGGAGATGAGGGGCGCGAGCGACGTGCGCCTGGTGCTCGAGATCGCCTGCACGCGCCTGGCACGTCCCGAGGCCGATTTAACGATTGAGGCATTGGCCGAGCGCGTGGCCCGCTTGGAGGCCATGGTTGCCAACGGCGCCGTGCCGGCGAGCGTGGCTGCTGCTCAGGCCGCCGCGCCTGCAGCATCCGTACCCGCTGCTGCCCAACAGCCGACGCTAATTTCGGGCGCTCGTGCTGCCGCTCCGGCGGCATCCGCTGCCCCCGCTGCTACGTCCGCGCGCCAGGGCGGTATGCCTTGGGACCGTGGTGCTGCTGTTCCGGCTGCCCAGCCTGCGTCCCGTTCTGCGTCCGTGTCAGCTTCCAAGCCTGCAGCGCCTGCACCTCAGCCTGCGCCGACTCCGACGCCTCAGCCCGTTGCGGCTCCCGCGCCTGCCACCGCTCCGGCACCTAAGCCCCAGTCCAACAATGCCGCCCAGGTTGCCGCCGCCGGTACTGCCGAGACGCCCGCGGTCGAGGATGCCGGAGAGCTGCAGCGCAAATGGGCCGAGGTTGTCGAGCGTGTCAAGGCGCGTCAGGCTTCCTACGCGGGGCTTTTGCTCAATGCCCGCGCCACGGCTGACGACGGCTCCAGGCTCACGGTCTCGTTCCCCGCGGGCTCGACCTTTGCCATCAAGATGCTTGGACGCGCCGACACGCAGTCGGTGGTCCTGCCGACAGTCAGTGCGGTCTTCGGTCGTCGTACCGTCGACTATGTCCTGGATGGGGGTGGCACGCCGGCTCCTCAACATGAGGAGCATTCTCCATCTGCACGGGCTGCGGTATCTGCGGACCCGCAACCCGTGTCCTCGGCGGCCCCTGCATCCTCGAGCGCCAGCGCGACGCAGCCAAAAGCAGCACCGATAGCGGCGCCGACCCCGTCGGCGCCTAAGCCCGTCATGGCCAAACCGGCTGCTCCGACACCCGCGCCCAAGCCTGCCTCGCCCGCGCCCAAGTCGTCTGACCTGGGCAAAGCCCCCTGGCTGCGCTCCGACAACCCCGCCGGCGCTCCTGCCACGGGCAAGCTCCCGACCGAGCCCGCGCCCCGAGCGCCCGAGCGCGCGTCCGCTCCCAAGGCTCAGCCCGCCGCGCCGTCTGCGCCATGGGAATCCGAGCAGGTTCCCTACGACGATGTCATGGTCGGCGGTTTTGCTGCCGATGCCGGCGGGGACGATCTGCCCCCGTTCGACGTGCCGGGTGCGGCGTCCGCGCCCAAGCCCGCTGCGGAGGCACCCGCGGCCCCCGCAAGCGACGACGCCCCCGCGGCTCCCTGGGAGTCCAACCCCGGTGCGGGCAGCCCCTTCGGCCATCAGGGCGCAGCCCCGAGCATCCCGCAGACCGAGGACGAGGCCAAAGACCTCATCCGCAGCGTCTTCGGTCAGGCCACCATCTTCAAGCCGGTGGAGTAGCTGCGCAGGCGGGTATACTGCTCAAGAAGAGAACCCTTTGAACGGAGCGAGCTTATGATGTGGGAATATGTCCGCCTTGAGGACGATACGCAGGTTTCGTATTCCGAAGTCCGGGAGGACAACACGGTGAAGGTTGTTGTGGAGCGCCCGCGCGATTGGGGTTTTGACACGGCGGAGTGTATCTTGCCGGCATTCAATTGGGTGTCACACGAGGGCTTTAACGAAGCGAACCTCAAAGAACTCGATGATTTCGTGCGCAACAATGCCCCGCTCATCCTGCGTTTTGCCTACGAAGGCGGACGAGTCTATGCCTAGTCTCTTCCGACTCGGCCATATATCACTTTCTTTTGTCCGGGCGCATCTGTATTTCGGACATGTGTAGTGTGGTGCCGCGTATATCGCATTCGAGCAGACAAGCGCGTGACGGTCGGCCTAGGATGCTGAGGTCGATACGATACGTCGCATGGCCGTCCGTGTACTCGACTTGCTCGGCGTTGACGGTTGCTCCGATTGTAAATAAAGAGCCCAGTTCGGCATCGACAATCTTGGAGTCCTTTATCTTGACCTTGAACTCTTGGTAGAGGGACGGGCTGTTGTAGTAAATGGTTCGGGTTCCGTCGGTGCATTCATCGGTCGTCTCCCATTTGACGACGGGCTGGTCCGAGCTGGCTATCAGCAGTTCTGCTCCAAAAGCTATGGCATGGGTGATGATAACCAGTAATACCCAGACGACAAAGAGATAGAGAACCACATATGCAACGGGGTGTTTTGAGCGGATGTTTTGGAGTACGGCTGGGACATTCACGAGGGCACCTCCAAATCGTCATCTATGACAATCAAATTATACCCAGCCGCCATGCGTGCCGCCTCGAGCAGCGGCTCGGCATTTTGCCATGTAGCCTTGTAGCCCTACGCATAAACTGCCTGGTTCCAGCTCTGCTAGATGTAGCTTGAGATAATTATGCAACCTTGCATAATTCGACCTTGCATAATCTTGGGCGTGCGTCACGCTCAAGGACATGTATATCGACTGAGGTAGCGTGTCCGCCCCGCTTGCTTGCCCCGCGCCGTGGTACGATTTTTGAGTTTGAAAGTCCCGTCGCGCTCCGGCTGCCCTTGCAGCTTGTCGCGCGGCCGCACGTAAAGGAGCCATCATGGCCGGTATGAACATGCAGCAAATGATGAAGCAGGCTCGCAAGATGCAGGAGCAGCTTGCCGCCGCGCAGGAAAACCTTAAGTCCCAGACCGTCGACGCCTCTGCCGGCGGCGGCATGGTCAAGGTGACCGTTAACGGCGAGATGGAGCTCGTCAACCTCACCATCGACCCCGATGCCCTCGATCCCGAGGACGTCGATATGCTGCAGGACATGATCATGGCTGCCGTCAACGAGGCCGTCCGCGGTGTCAACGAGCTCGCCAACAAGCAGATGGGCGCCATCACCGGCGGCCTCAACATCCCGGGCATGCCGTTCTAAGACACGCATATATATGAGTGCCAACCATAGTCTGCAAAAATTGCTCGATGAGCTGGGCCGTCTGCCGGGCATTGGTCCCAAGTCGGCCCAGCGCATCGCCTATTACCTGCTCGAGGCCGATGCCGAGGAGGCGCGCCGCCTGGCCGAGGCTATCCTGGAGGTTAAGCAGGAGGTTCACTTTTGCAGCCGCTGCTTTAACTACGCCACGGCCGACGAGTGCTCCATCTGCCAGGATTCGATGCGCGATACCACTCGCATTTGCGTGGTGGGCGAGCCGCGCGATGTCCAGGCGATTGAGCGCACGGGCAGCTACCACGGTCTCTACCACGTATTGGGCGGCGTGATCAGTCCCATGGACAAGATTGGTCCCGAGCAGTTGCACATTCGTGAGCTGCTGGCACGCTTGGGCCACGAGGACATCCACGAGGTCATCATCGCCACCAACCCCAATATCGAGGGCGAGACCACGGCGAGCTACCTGGCCCGCACTATCAAGCCGCTGGGCGTTGAGGTGTCGCGTCTGGCGAGCGGCCTTCCCGTGGGCGGCGACCTGGAGTATGCCGACGAGCTTACGCTTGGGCGCGCCATCGAGGCCCGTCGCACGATTTAGGTGGCGAGCCTGCTCCTGCCGTATGTCTTCATCGCGACGCACGGGGTAGCCATAATTTCCCCGTGCGACTGTAAGTTTGTTGTGCAACAAAGATGCTTTGTATCCGCTTATCGCATGGATGCTTCCACTCGCATCCTTAATTTGCCCATTCGTTGCGGAACCTTTTGGGTTCGCTGATACACTCAAATATGGATTCGAATGAATGCGCCGCTCCCGAGCGGCGTGTTTTTGTTGGAGGAGAACGCATGCGGCCCGGTGGCACTCAGACAAAGCGCGGCGCCGCGGTGCGCATGCGACGCCGACTGGGCTTGGCGCCGCGGGCGTACGCACTGCTGTCTTGCTCGCTGGTGCTGGTCATAGCTGGCGTTTCTGCCTATGGCATGACCGTGCCGTCCATGATGCAGGCACATGCCGCACGCGAACCGCGCGTGGGGCATGAGGTCAAAAGTGACCTGGGGACCACGACTGGATATGCTTGGGCAAGTGTGGTCGCGCATATTGTGTTTGGCACCGGCGACGCGGACGGCGCCGAGGCCCCGGACAACGAAGTCACGCTTGCCAATGGCAAAACCATCGTGCTCACCAACACCAAGATCATCGATCGGTTGTCCAACAATAGCGTGGCGGCAACGGTGAATAAGGTCGAGCAGCAGAAGGAGCAGGACGCCCAGCAGTCCGGAAAGCCCGGTAGCTCGGATACTTCTGGCTCCGGCTCGGATTCGTCGAGTTCGGGCGGTGGCTCTGGGTCGGGTTCCTCTGCCGGAGGGTCTGGAAACGGCGGCTCGACGGGCGGCAACACTGACAACGATGCAAACTCCGGTGGCCTTTCCGCTGCTGAGGAAGAGAGCATTCACAGCTGGCTTGTGACCAAGTACAACATGCTCGACGGCTATGTTTCTCGTGCCAATGACGTGGTCTCGACCTATAACTCTACGGGAGATCCCAGGCCGTGCGACAGCCTGGTCGGGGAGATGTTTGTCATTCGAGCCGAGTTCGGTCGTCAGACATTCTCGCCCCGGTCAAAGTGGTATCAGCAGTATGCCAATCTGTGGGGCTGTTACACCAACCTATGTCAATGGGTCGGCCATTACGGCGATGATGACGTCGCGCTCGGTAACTTCAACAATAACGTGGCGGCGCTTGCCCTATGATGACCGATCTTGCATCCACCACACCACAATCGCTCGGTCGCGATCCCATGGTCGGCCTGCGCCTGGCGCGTGTCGACGGGTTTGAGCCGGCCATTGCGCTCGGTCAGGACGAACTGCCTGCCTATCTGCGTCGTTTTACGATACTGTTTGCCGACGATGCCACCATGCGCCGTGGCGGTATCGGCCGCGTGACGCGTGCCGTCAACGCCCAAGGCGAGGCCGTGGCACTCAAGCAGCTCATCTTGCCAACGTGCGATGAGTTTGACGATGCCGCCGCCCATGAGGCGCTGGTCGCCAAGTTCAAAGCGGCGTTTCGCGAGGAATACGAATGCCATCGCGCCCTTTCGGGCCTTAAGGGCTTTCCCCGCCTCTATGGCTGGGGCGAGGTCGACGGTGTGCCTGCAATTGTCATGGAATGGGTCGAGGGCGAGACGCTCGCCCGCTTGCGCTCGCGCTTTGCCGTGGACGATGCCGGCCGCCTATCGCCGCTTGTGGCGGCGCGTCTGGGTCGCGACCTGTTCGATCTGCTCTGCCGTATGAGCCTGGTGGGCGAGGGCTTTGTCCATCGCGATATCTCGCCCGCTAATATTATGGTGCGTACGGCGCGTCTACCGCTTGACCGGCAGCTTGCCGAGGGCACCTTTGACCTGTGCCTGATCGACTTTGGCTCGTCGCTGGCGCTTGAGCCTGCGTCGGCCGTGGCCGGTACCGGCGGCAAGGCGTCGTTTACGGAGCGCTATGCCACGCTGCGTCGCGCGACGGTTGCCTATGCCCCGCCCGAGATGCTCACCGACGATATTCCCGACCTGCGCGCTTTGCGTATGTCGCCGGCGATCGACGTCTATGCCGCAGCAAGCACGGTTTACGAGCTCATTGCCGGCGCCGCGCCATACGAAGCCGCGCCGAGCACTTCGGGCACCTCGGGTTCGCGCAAAAAGACGCGCGACATCGCCAGCCCCTACCGTCTCAAGATGGACACGCTGCCCGACTATCCCATTGGTGCCCATGCGCCCGGTTGCGATTTGACTCAGCTGCTTCGTCGTGAGCCCGATGTGGCGCTCGCTGCGGCCGAGCAGGCCCAGCAGCTGGGGCTTGAGCCGGATTCCGAGGAGCTACGCGATGCGCTGGCGTTTGTCGATGCCCAGCTGTTCGACGTGGTGATGGCCTGTCTGTCCAGCCATCAAAAAGATCGTCCCGAGCCGGCGGCGGTCGAGGCGGCGCTCTCGGCGTTTTGTGACCACTATGCGCAAAATGTCGGTCGTTCGCTCCGCGGCGAGCCGCTCACGCCGTGCCCCATGGATGCGTCTGGCCGCGCGGTTCGTCGCGCGCTGATGGTCGGCGCGACGGTCGTCTGTGGCGTGGTTTGGGCTGTGGTCGTGGTTTCGGCCGCGCTGCTGGCGTCGGGCGCTCGCGTGACGGCGACTTTGGGATCGCTCGTGTGGTCTGGGTCGCTACCGGGTATTATTGCCGCACTGGCGTTGGCGCTGCCAGGCATAGCCGGCGTTGCCGCGGGGGCACTTGCGCGCGATCGGCGCTCGGGCTTCCTGCAGGGTGTGCTTGCGCTTTCTGCCTGCGAGGTTCCGGTGCTGGTTGTGGCTGCATGTAGCGTATTTTCCCAACGCGCCGTGATGGGCGGCCTTGTTGCCGCTCTGGTTGCAACCTATACGCTTACGTGGTTTTTGCTTGCGATGGGCTTTGCCTTTGAACTTCCCGTTTCGGCACCGCGACGCACAAAAGCCCAGATGGCGACTCCGCTTGCCGGTGGAGCCGCAGCTGTCCGTACTTTTGGCGGACCTGTCGAAGTATCGTCCGATTCTATTTCTACGACCAAGGAGGCCTAGGTCATGGCATCTCAAGTTGAGCTCACCCCATGCGGGGCCATGTTTGACATCTTTAAGCGCGCAGCGCATCTGAGCCATATCGAGCTGTGCGGCTTGGTGCTTTCGTCCCGTCCGCTCGCCGACGGCCGCAGCCCGCAGAGCCGAGCCGCCGATCGCTCTTGGGTTTCCCGCTTTATCGTTCGCGCGCCGGTCGGCACGCTTCAGCAGCGCTACTTTGCCGAATACGGTACCTCGGCTGCGCGTATTATGTCGCAACTGGCCCTGCGCCAGCGCAATCCCATGGACTCCACGGCTGTAATCAATATGGTGTGCGGTCCTGCAGGTGAACCGATGGTACGCGCGTTCGAAGAGTGCCACCAGGACACGAATCTCTATCGCAACGCGCTCGATCGCCTGTCCCAGGCGGCGGAACTCATGCCCGCCGAGCGCGCCGAGGTCGTGCTGGTGCTGTTTGTCGCCGTCGGTTGTTCGGCGGATGTGCGGTCCTCGGTGAACTATGCCATCGACTACGCGAACGCGACCTGCGGCGGAGGCACATCCACGCCGCGTTCGCTTGGCATGTCGCTGACTGCGGGCGAACGCGAACCCGCCCCGGCGCACCCTTTGGGCTTGCTGCGCGTGCAAAACAGTTTTGTCGTGAGCGCCCCGCGCTGGATTCAGCCGAGTGAGCAGGGTGTTGAGATTGGCGCGCTGGCCACTGGTGAGGGCGATATTACCGACGTCGGCGACGATGTCTCGGCCCGCCATGCCCATATCTGGTGCGATGCTCAAAATATCTGGCACGTCGAGGACTTGTCGTCCACCAACGGAACCGTGGTGGTAAACGGGGCCACGCGCGTTTGCATTCAGGTCGAGCCCGGCCGTTCCGCCCAGCTCAATCCCGGCGACGAGCTCAAGCTCGGCGAATCCACTACCTATGCCATCCTCTTCGGTGCCCTCTAGCCGGCAGTTAAGGACGTTCCTTTTCTGCCGGCACTTGGGGACACTCCTCGGCGCGCCAGAGCCGGTCGCCTGGGGATGGAGAGGCCATTTTGGCCCTTGGCGGTCAGTCGGGGCGAAACTAGAAGATCTTTCCGATTCGCGGCTGTTCATGCTTGTAGAGCATCTAAAACAATAGGATGTTATTCTGGAATATGCCGGGTGCGTGAACTTGCCTGTCTTAGCCTTAATAAGGTATAGGGGAGTTTGGCTCAGGGGTTCCGTGTTGTTCTTCAGCGCAGTATTGTGGGACAGATTTGCTGAGATTGGCGCCTTACACCGCAGAGCGCACGGAAGGCTCTCGATTTGTGTTCTGGCCCCAGAATACAGGGCCTGATACTTACCAACTGTGGCATGGATGTAACATCTGTAGAAATCAACCCTTTTGTTGTCGACCTTTGTAAGAAAAACACTGCCATCAACTCTTTGGATGACGAAACTAGGGTGCTTGAGGGGAGCCTTTACTCCCCTCTGAGAGATGACTCATGTTTTTCGCTTGTCGTTGTGAATCCTCCGTTACTGCCGATTCCGGATGAGATTCCTTATCCCTTCGTTTGAGATGGAGGACAATCGGGTCTGGATAAAACACTTCGTATTCTTAAGGGTGGCGATACGCATTTAGAGAAAAACGGTAAATACTGCTAATAGGGGTGACGACGATGGTGCGGGGGCGACCCGCGATGCTCTCATCAATACGTCGGATACTTGGGAAATCAGGTCTAGATGCATGTATGATGATGCTGTGTGGCTATTCAATTAATCCGCGTTCCGAATGGGTGCAGGGTATAGCTGCGACATCGTATGCTTTTGACCCGGCGCGATACTCAGATATTTCTGAGGCGGTTGACGAAGTTTATACGCACTATGCCGCGCAAGGCGTTTCGGAAGTTTGCACATCTACGTTACGGGCTTAGGTTTCTTCAAGCGAGCAGGCCGGTTGCGTTATTTCGAGCGATTTTTCTAGTCTAGACGACAAAAGGCAAAGGATTTGATGGGTATAAAACGCGGACGTTTGTGGGCGGATGCTCAAATCTATTGTGGCAATCGGGCGGTTGAAAAAGATATTTCAACCGCCCGATTGCCAGGTTCGTCGGAGGAGATGTCCGATTCCGACTCTCTTGTAGGAAGAGCTTGAGATCGTATTGGCCCAAGGCAATCTTAAAGCAGTCTCATTGGCAAATCTTCGCTCCTGTTGTGTTGAGGTGTAAGGTATCAGTGATTGATGTTTTGTGGCGGGTAGATTGGGGCCTTCCTTGATTCGATGCGTTCTCTCGAGGTTCATCAGAGCAAAAGGGGCTTTCGTCTTCATTGCTATCACGGTGATTGGAACCGCTCTCTCCTATGCCATGCCATACGTGAACGGGAAATTCTTAGATTTTCTTCTCGGTAACCGCAGCGAAAGAGACGCCGTACTCTTCGCGCTCCTGGTTGCGTCAATAGGAGTTTTCTCCACCCTCTTTACTTATTTTGCAGGAACACTTTCCATTCGCATAACCACGAGACTTTCCTTTGATCTTCTCAGGGAGGCCGTCTTGCGTTTTGAAAGAGACGATTACTTGGTGAGTCGGACCATCGATCCAGCCTATACAACGCAACGGATTATTTCCGACTCTAGCGTGGTCTCATCCTTCGTTTTGGCGAATTTTATCAGTGCGCCGCTGTCCATTGTAGCCATTCCCATCGTATTGCTTATCATATGGTCAATTGATTCAACTCTCGCGGTGTTTTCCATCATTCTCCTCATCGTGTATTTCTGTGTAATTACTGGGTTGAGGAAACTTTTGTATAGGGTCACGTATGAGAAGAAAGAGGCGGACAGCGCCTTTTACGCCGCAATTGCATCGCAGCTTAATCAGATTCTCAACATTCAACTGACATCTTCGTACGGCAAGAGCGAACAAGCGCTCGACGCTGGGTTTAAGAGCTATTTTCCCAAAGTTTTGCGCTCCGGAAAGCTATCATATTCTCTGACATCGCTCGATGGTCTTTTCGCAGCGTTGTTTCAAGCGGTGATACTTGTTGTTTCCGGAGTACGAATCATTAACGGAACTATGTCAATAGGCGAGTACACTATCATCGGTACATACTTCGCGGTTCTCTTTAAGACTTTGAAAAGTATGATGTCATTGTTCAAATCCTATCAAGATGCCAAAGCATCATGGGATAGGACGGCTATCGCCACGAGAGAAAAGGAGAGATCGGGGTGGAATCGGACCGATTTAGCTAAACTCGATGAAATAAATGACATTTCGGTATCTGATTTGGAATTCTCGGTTGCCCTTCCAGACGGATCTGTCCGAGAGGTCCTCGGCGGGTTTTCTTTCAAGTTTTCCGGTCCTGGTACATATTGCATAGTTGGGGAAAACGGAAGAGGCAAGACGTCACTTCTTTACTTGATGCTCGGGCTATACTCATCGAAAGGCAAAGTAAAATACAACGGCGTGCCAATCGAAGAATGCGACTTGGATTACATACGTGCGAGAGAGATATCGTGCTGCCCACAGTCGTGCTTCGCGCCGGACGAAACGGTGAAAGAGCTGTTAGAGTATTTCGACACGCCCTTTTCTTCCTATCACCGGGGTGTAGATGGCCTACTTTCGCTGGAAAACAGCGTGAAGGAGTTGCTCGGGAAACGTTGCTCCGCGCTTTCGGGCGGTGAGCTGCGCCGAGTGTACTTATGGTCGGCGATTTCACGCAAGTCGTCAGTTTTGGTACTCGACGAGCCCACGACTGGGTTAGACGCTGTAAGCCGCGCCGAGCTTGCGGCCTATGTTAAGCGCAACAAGCAAAGCCAGCTGATCATCATTGTCTCTCACGATGACGAGATGGTCGGCGCGGTAGAAGGGGTAGTGGATTTAGGCAGCATGTACCGGGGTAAATGCTGACAAGTGTAGTGCTACCCAACTGACAGAGATAACAAAAAAGCGATGCAGATGCACGTAGCATTCAGTCGGTTCGGACTCGGTGCCTTCACGCCATCGCAACGCTTTCAGATATAGTTCTCATTTTCTTACTAAAGGAAACTTTAGTCTACGTTGTCTTGTCGAGACAGAGGTGAAGCGAAGTGTTGTCGCGACGTATCTTATTCCAGGTAGCTCAGTATCATCGTGAGAATCACACCAAAGTGTACTTACAATTCTCGTGTCCCACGGACAACATGAGCTGAGCATTGAGGTTCCACCCTTTGCTGCAACTACACGGGGTTGGACGGCAATGAATATGCCGGGCCGCATGCCACGCGCAGCGGGGGTCCATGCCCCAGTATGTTGCCTACAGCAGCCTCGATGTCCACGCACACATCATCTCTGCCTTCGTGTTCAATCCGTTTGCCGGAGAGTGCGAGGGTTACAAGGCCGTAGAATACGAGCCGAACAAATGAAATGCGGTATCGACGCATGGGATTAAACTGACGATTGCTTTGCACCGAAAATACGCCCGGAAAGCCGCTATGGGTGGCGGCCCGGGTTAAATTGAGAGGCCCGTCCGATCACTTTCATGTGACGAACGGTCGGGCTTCTTATTCCACTTGCCAATGCTCGGCTCATATTGGAAGAAAGCTACGCTAATGTTTGCGTGATACTCCTATTTTTTCCGAAGAAAGAATCGGATAATGAAGAATAACAATAAAAAAGGTGCCAGATATAAAGCAAGTACAAAGGTTAATCCAACGAGACCTTGCAATAATGGCATAACTCCTCCCAGACACGAGATTTTGGTATTTGTCCCCATCTTATTTTGAATTGGACCAAATAGTTCCTAGACACAAAAACTACTCGTCAACTGGATCGCACCAATCTGCTGGCAAAACACAGCTTGATTCTTTATCGACATAGCACCAATCCGCAACAGGGCACTCGGCGATGTCGTAAAAATTGCATATATCAACTCCAAGACAACAAGGCTCAACGGGAGTATGTTCATTTGAACCAACAGGATGGATATGCTTCATAACAGCTCCTCACCTTAATCCAATTAGAGACTACGTTTGATCAATGCCACAGTGATCTACAACGCAGATGCTGCCGCCATCCATGTCATAGTCGCAGTAATCGTATGCACCACAGCCATCTGCTTTATCATAAACAGTACAGATGTCAGTAATGCCCAAGAGGCAGTCAAAAGACATCGGCTTCACGCCTGCCTCGTCGCCACTTCCTGGATTAATCGGATGAATATGCTTCATGACTACCTCCCTTTGAGTGCAGAAAAACCTCAATATTGTGTATAACAAACCAAGATGTCTAGTTCACCATATTTCTAGAATGGTTTCGGCGAACGTAGCAATAAGCTTCGCAGACGGTAATCAGAAGAACGAACACCTCCACAATGGTGACAGCAATGCGCTGAACCGCTTATTCCGATACAGTAGCTTCTCGTTGATTTTTCTCCTGCGAAGATGAGTGGCGGGAAATAAGGTCAAAAGCCATCTCGTAGCACATTTTTCTATATTCACATGATGCAGGGTGTAGACTCTTGGGCAAGTAGCCGTGCTCGTCTGCAGCCTCCCAGCTACAGCCCCCACCACAGAAAGACCGAGCCCAACAGTCCGTACAGTCAATTCTTTTTTCGACACCCTGACTCCAGTTTTCAATATACCTAGTTTCGTCAATTCCGGTGACGATGTTGCCCATTTTGAATCGCATCATCCCGACAAACCTGTGACAGGGGTATACGTCCCCTTCGGGAGTCACGGAAATAAAACGCCTGCCAGCCCCGCATCCGACAAAGGCGATCCTGTTGCTCATAATCAAATCAACTGCAGTTTTCAATGTTCTAAACAAGGGCTTTTCCCCTTGATCAATCTGTTTGAGATATTGATCCGCCAAATCTATTAGGCCCGCCCTGATTTTGTTTAATGAGTGTTCGTCGAGTTTGATATTCTCATCGAATGAGCTCACGGGCGAGAAGTAAATCCTTCTGAAGCCCATCTCTTTAAACTGAAGATAGTCTTCAACAAGGTTACAGTTATTATTTGTTAAGGTCGCTCTTGCGCCGAAGGGGAACGACTCGGAAAAACGACGAACGTTTTTGTCGATATCGGAGAAAGAGCCGCCTCCCGTCTTGTACGGGCGCGATGCATCGTGCTTGCATCCTGTACCATCGAGACTAATCAGAACAGAAAACCCGTGCTCCTTGAAAGAATTCACAGCAGTGTCATTCAAAAGCGTTCCGTTGGTCGTAATAGAATAGGTAAAGTTTCTATTGGGGTATATTCTTTTTGAATAGTCGACCGTTTTCCATATCAGCGGCTCGTTAATCATGGGTTCCCCACCAAAAAAGACGATTGCAAGCGTTTCGTTTTCCGATGAACTTGCGACGAGGTAGTCGACCGCCTTGAAGGCTATCTCGTCTGTCATCAGCAGAGGAGACGTTCCATAATCTCCTTTACCGGCAAAACAGTAACTACAACCAAGGTTGCATGCATGTGAAACGTGGAGTTCGATGGATCTAAGTTTTCGAGGCGTGTCTTTTGTTAAGAAAGTCCGCTCAGACAATCGTTGATACTCATCAATGTCGTCTTCAAGTTCTGCTATGGTCGTTTGGTCGTAGCCTTTCGCAGCAAGTGACTTTGTTAGCAACTTCGAGTTGACCGTTCTTCCCGATGCTTCAAATATGCGAAGCGCATCTTCTGATGCTTGGTCAACCTGAAAGCAATTGCGAGTGACCTCATCGAAGCAGTAACGACGATCACTTACTGAGAAAAAATGCATACGTTCCTCAATTTCATGCTGGACTGGCACTAACCTTGTTTATTGTTACGCAGCTATAAAAAACCACCAGCGGGGATTCGGTGTGCGGCCCAATCGGACTCCCAAAAGGTTCTATTTGAGACTGGCAAGCTTTGTGTTGTTGGCACTTCGACAGCGCTCTTTATTCCAACATGGAGCCTCGCAGTTTGAGTCGACTTGCCTCTGGAAGGTCCGATCTCAACTTGATTTAGGATGAAAACAGATTACAGGCGCGCTCCTCTAGAAAGAAAGGAAACCAATCGCCGCCTTTCACCAGGAAAGTTTTTATAGCCCACCTCGAGCAAAATGAAAGATGCGAGAGCGATTGGGGAACAACGCGAATCTCCCCTTTTGGGTGGGAGCGAGCCTTCAGCCACCGGCGAACGACTCGCCCTGGTCAGAATCTGGAAGTGGTGCCGGGCCGCTTGGGCCTCCCCGGTGACTTCGTGGGGCTTACCTGCCTGACGTCGAGGAGTACATCCGCAAGATTCGTTCCCTATGCCGTTTGCTCTCACGCCCGCCTTGGTTCCAAGTCGGGCGAGCACGAGGTCGCGCCGGCGCATCCGCTGGGACTGCTGCGCGTGCAAAACAGTTTTGTCGTGAGCGCCCCGCGCTGGATTCAGCCGAGTGAGGAAGACGTCGAGATCGGCGCGCTGGCAACGGGGGAGGGCGGCATCACCGATGTGGGCGATGACGTTTCGGCTCGCCATGCCCACGTGTGGTGCGATGACCAAAATGTCTGGTACGTTGAGGACCTGTCGTCCACCAACGGAACCGTGGTGGTAAACGACGCGACGAACGTCTGCACCCAGGTCGAGCCCGGCCGCTCCGCCCAGCTCAACCCCGGTGACGAGCTCAAGCTCGGAGAATCCACAACCTACGCCATCCTCCTCGGCGCCCTCTGACTCATCTCCTAAATAAGTTGCGGTGAAATAGGGGCTGTTTAAGGCTACGGCCGGCAAAAACAGTTCCTATTTCACCGCAGCTGCCATTTGGTCCCTCGGTGACGGAAGGATCAATTTTGCCCTTGATGGTCACCCAAGGTAAACCTTTACCGCCCGCCTATATTTGCCGAAATTACACTTGACGGCGGGGTACAATAAACCCGCATGCGGATTTCCGTTGCGGGCGCTTCCCATCGCCGGGGCGTGCCCGGGAGCATCCGGCATGCGGCCTTTGCGGCGCTCGGTCATGTGCAAGACGGGTAGCTGGGCTTGTGGAGCGCGTGCAGCCCTCCTCGCCTCGGCATGCCTTCTCTCCACGCCATGTACCTGCTGCTGAGCCTGCCTGCCAGATGATTGGAAGCAACAGCGAAAATCCCATCACGCCAACATCCCGGCGATCGCCGGGGCCTGTATACCTATATGAGAGGAGAGGGGTATATGGCGCGTAAGTTTAAGTCTATGGACGGCAACGAGGCGGCCGCATATGTTTCGTATGCGTACACCGAGGTAGCGGGAATCTATCCCATTACGCCGTCCAGCCCGATGGCCGACCATGTCGACCAGTGGGCGGCCCAGGGTCGCAAGAATATCTTCGGCACCCCGGTCAAGGTCGTCGAGATGGAGTCCGAGGCAGGTGCAGCCGGTACCGTTCACGGTTCGCTGGGCGCCGGTGCTCTGACCACCACCTACACGGCTTCTCAGGGTCTGCTCCTGATGATCCCGAACATGTACAAGATCGCGGGCGAGCAGCTCCCGGGCGTCTTCCACGTCTCCGCGCGTTGCGTCGCTTCCCACGCCCTGAACATCTTTGGCGATCACTCCGACGTCATGGCCTGCCGCCAGACCGGTTTCGCCATGCTCGCCGAGGGCAACGTCCAGGAGGTCATGGACCTCTCGCCGGTGGCTCACCTTGCCGCCATCGAGGGTAAGACCCCGTTCCTTAACTTCTTCGACGGCTTCCGCACCAGCCACGAGATCCAGAAGGTCGCCATGTGGGACTACAAGGATCTGGCCGAGATGTGCGACATGGACGCCGTCCAGGCTTTCCGCGACCACGCGCTCAACCCTGAGCACCCGCACACCCGCGGCAGCCACGAGAACGGCGATATCTTCTTCCAGAACCGTGAGGCCTGCAACAAGGTCTACGACGAGCTTCCCGCCGTCGTCGAGGGCTACATGAAGAAGATCAACGAGAAGCTCGGCACCGATTACGGCCTGTTCAACTACTACGGCGCTCCCGATGCCGACCGCGTCGTCGTGTGCATGGGCTCCTTCTGCGACGTGCTCGAGGAAGTCATCGACTACCTCAACGCTCACGGCGAGAAGGTCGGCCTGGTCAAGGTTCGCCTGTTCCGTCCGTTCTCCATCAAGCACTTTGTCGACGTTCTCCCCGAGACCGTCCAGAAGATTGCCGTCATGGACCGCACCAAGGAGCCGGGTTCCATCGGCGAGCCGCTCTACCAGGACGTCGTTTCTGCTCTCTACGAGGCCGGCAAGACGGGCATCAAGGTTGTCGGCGGCCGTTATGGTCTGGGCAGCAAGGACACGCCTCCCGCGTCCGCGTTCGCTGTCTTCGAGGAGCTCAAGAAGGACGAGCCCAAGCGCGAGTTCACCATCGGCATCGTCGATGACGTGACCAACCTGAACCTGCCCGAGGCCGAGGATGCGCCCAACACTGCAGCCCCCGGCACCATCGAGTGCAAGTTCTGGGGTCTGGGTGGCGACGGTACCGTCGGCGCCAACAAGAACTCGATCAAGATCATCGGCGACCACACCGACAAGTACGTTCAGGCCTACTTCCAGTACGACTCCAAGAAGACCGGCGGCGTTACCGTCTCGCACCTGCGCTTTGGTGATTCCCCGATCCGTTCGCCGTACTACGTGACCAAGGCCGACTTTGTCGCCTGCCACAACCCCAGCTACATCGTCAAGGGCTTCAAGATGGTCCGCGACGTCAAGCCGGGCGGCACCTTCCTGGTCAACTGCCAGTGGAGCGACGAGGAGTTCGCCGAGCACATGCCCGCCGTGGCCAAGCGCTACATCGCGAACAACAACGTCAACGTCTACCTGATCGACGCTATCGACCTGGCCGCCAAGGTCGGCATGGGCAAGCGCACCAACACGGTGCTCCAGTCCGCCTTCTTCGCGCTGGCCAAGGTCCTGCCCGCCGAGGACGCCCTGCAGTACATGAAGGACGCGGCTACCAAGTCCTACATGAAGAAGGGCCAGGCTATCGTCGACGCCAACCACAAGGCCATCGATGCCGGCGCTACCGCCTTCCGTAAGTTCGAGGTTCCGGCCGACTGGGCTACCGCCGAGGATGCCGCTCCCGTCGAGCTCTCCGAGGAGACCAAGTCCGCTATCGCCCAGCAGGTCAAGAACCTGCTCGAGCCCATCGATCGCATGGACGGCGACAGCCTGCCCGTTTCCGCCTTCGTCGATTGCGCCGACGGCCAGTTTGAGCTGGGCGCCTCCGCATACGAGAAGCGCGGCGTCGCCGTGGTCGTTCCTCACTGGGACGAGACCAAGTGCATCCAGTGCAACCAGTGTGCCTATGTGTGCCCGCATGCCACCATCCGTCCGTTCGCGATGACCGAGGACGAGGCTGCAGCCGCGCCCGAGGCTACCCGCACGCTCGACGCTATGGGCCCCAAGGCCAAGGGCATGAAGTTCACCATGGCCGTGTCCCCGCTCGACTGCATGGGCTGCACCAACTGCGTCAAGGTCTGCCCCAAGGGCGCCCTCGAGATGGTTCCCACCGAGCAGGAGATGGACCAGCAGCCCGTTTGGGACTACATGGTCGAGAACGTCTCCGAGAAGAAGGAGCTCATCGCGGCCAACGTCAAGGGCAGCCAGTTTAAGCAGCCTTACCTGGAGTTCTCTGGCTCCTGCGCCGGCTGTGCCGAGACCGCCTATGCACGTCTGGTGACCCAGGTCGCCGGCGACCGCATGTTCATTTCCAACGCCACCGGCTGCTCCTCCATTTGGGGCAACCCCGCTGCCACCGCTCCTTACTGCAAGGACAAGGACGGTCACGGCCCGGCGTGGAACAACTCCCTGTTCGAGGATAATGCCGAGCATGGTCTGGGCATGGCCGTTGGCTATGAGGCCGTTCAGCACAAGCTGATCGCCGCTACCCAGGACATCATTGCTGCCGATGGTCCGTCCGATGAGCTCAAGGCCGCCGGCCAGGCTTGGCTCGACTCCGTCAACGATGCCGAGGCTTCCAAGACCGCTGCCGCTGCCTACGTTGCCGAGCTTGAGAAGTGCGGCTGCGACGCCTCCAAGGCGATCCTCGCCGACAAGGCTTACCTCACCAAGAAGTCCTTCTGGATCTTCGGCGGCGACGGCTGGGCCTACGACATCGGCTTCGGTGGCCTGGACCACGTCCTGGCTTCCGGCCACAACGTCAACGTCTTCGTCTTCGACACCGAGGTCTACTCCAACACCGGCGGTCAGGCCTCCAAGGCCTCGAACCTGGGCCAGGTCGCTCAGTTCGCCGCTGCCGGTAAGGTGACCAAGAAGAAGTCTCTGGCCGAGATCGCCATGAGCTACGGCTACGTCTACGTGGCACAGGTTGCCATGGGCGCCAACCCGGCTCAGACCCTCAAGGCCATTCACGAGGCCGAGGCCTACGACGGCCCGTCCCTCATCATCGGCTACAGCCCCTGCGAGATGCACTCCATCAAGAAGGGCGGCATGCAGAACTGCCAGGCCGAGATGAAGAAGGCTGTCGAGTGCGGTTACTGGAACCTCTTCCGCTTCAACCCCGAGGCTGCTGCCGGCAAGAAGTTCTCGCTCGATTCCAAGGAGCCCGCGGGCGGTTATCAGGAGTTCCTGATGAACGAGGCCCGTTACGCTTCGCTGACGCGTTCCTTCCCCGAGCGCGCCGAGGAGCTCTTCAAGGAGAACGAGCAGGCCGCTATGGACCGCTACGCTCACCTGCTGAAGCTCAAGACGGTGTACAACGAGGCTTAGGTCTCCCACCGCAGGATCTGAGGGCTGACCTTCGCGGACGTCCTCGGACATGAAAGAACCCCCGCTGCGCAGTTCAACGTGCGGCGGGGGTTCTTTCGTCCTGCGGAGTGTCCGCGAAGGTCAGCCCTCAGATCCTGCTACGACTACGTCCTCGGATTGTGGGGCTGGATGAAGGACGTGGCTGATGGGGTGCCTTGTCCCGGTCGCTGTTTCGCGGCTTTGGGTATAGAGGGGGACCTGGTCGCGGACCCAGATGGCCTAGAGGGATATGGGTGCAAACGAGAAATCGTTGTTGGGGTCGTCCTTTTCCATAAACTCATCGAGGCAGAATGTCATATAGATTGGAACGTACAGGACCTTGCCCTCTTTGCTGAGGTTCTCGTGGCTTAGCACAACGGCCTCGGGGATTTTGTACTCGCTCACGCTCATCAGACGGTCGAGGGCCGCATGGGCTCGAACCTTCTTGCCCGATTTGACCTCGATTGGGACAACGTGCCCGCGGGTGCCTTCGATCACAAAGTCAACTTCGCCGACCTCGCGTGTCTGGTAGTACCATGCATCAGTTCCAAGGGCGACAAGCTCCTGCGCGACCACGTTCTCATAGAGACCGCCGAGGTTGGGGGTTTTCATATCAAGGTAGACAGCGCGTGCCGTGCTGCCGGGATACCGTGATGCGAGCATGCCTGTATCAGACTCGTATAGTTTAAAGGCGGTCGCCTTCTCTGTCCTCTTAAGAGGACTCCGGGCCTCCGTCACCTGGGCGACCATCAAACCGACGCCCGCGTTCACCAGCCATAGGAAATCCTGCTCGTATTTTTGAAGGCGAGCCCCCTCGCCCAGGGATGAAACAACAAAGCGATGGGACTCCGCCTCAAGCTGAACGGGAATTTGTTCGAAAATCGCGCGAACGTTAAACGCTCGAGTCGATGCATATTTAGAGATATCGCTTTTGTACTGATCGACCAGCTGAATTTGAAGCTCACGCGTCCTCACGAGCGAATAACCCGAATCGATATAGTTCTGTACGACCTCCGGCATGCCGCCGCAAACGATATAAGCTCTAAAGTTTTTGAGCATCGCCTCATGAATATAGTTTTCGACGGGACGCCTCTCGACAAGGCAGCTGCGGATGTCTGCAAGCACATTCTCGCTGATGCTGTTTGCCCAACAAAACTCTTCAAAATCCATTGGCCGCATAACAATGTGCTCGACATACCCCACCGGGAAAGAAGAGATCCCCTTAAACTCAGTCCCAAGCATAGACCCCGAGAAGACATAGCTAAAGCGCCCGTCCTCGACCAACGCCTTCATGAGCGTGACGATCTGCGAATACTCCTGTATTTCATCGACAAAGATAAGCGTATCTCCCTCAACAAGCGGTGCATCCGCAAGAAGGGCCACGCGGTTGATAAAGTCAACGGCGTTCTTAGCGCCAATAAGCACATCTCTTGCCTCGGCATCGAGCAGCAAATTGGCCTCAAAATACGATGCGTAGTTGTCTTTACCAAACGCGCGAATCGCATAGCTCTTGCCAATTTGACGCGCACCGGTAACAAGCAATGCCTTATGAGAGTTATTTTTCCAGTTCAAAAGCCTGTCAGTGACCTTACGGCGTAGCATTAAAACACCTCATTGACAAAAATTGGCAGATAGATTTGCCCATAATCATACAAAAATTGGCAAATAGATTTGACCCAAATCGTACAAAAATTGGCAGATAGCAAAGATTCGCTTAGGTCTCAAAGCCAGCGAACCAGCACGGCACTTTGCGAAAAGGCTGGCGCCGCCGTTGACGTTCTCGGTTGCCTGGGCGCGCAGGAGCGAAAGGGCGTCAGCGGCGTTCATGCAATACCCGACGGTAAAGTTCCATACTGCGAACTCACGGTCGCTTGCTGCGGGATGAAGCGCGTTCGGCTATCCCTTTTGTTGGATGAAAAGCCCCGTGTTATTGCAGGGGTGCATACTTGTCTTGCAAGTGCATAGAATCTCGTATAGTGCGAGTAAATAATTGCAGTGTCCGTTATGTGTTTAGCAAAGATATAGTTTGCATAATCTGGTCTAATCCCTGCTCTATTTAAATAAAGTTGCACGTAAATGGCGTAGATATGCCTGAACTGGGCTTCTTTACGCTGAGCGGGTAAAATCGACCGTTCGCCGCTTAGGTATTTTCAAAATGAATAAAATGAGCGATAAAGAGAATATAAACCTTAATAAACTCGCGTATCGCACGGACGCGGGTTATTAATGGGTTGTAGGCCTTTTACAGAAAGGATTCCAGCAATGTCTAAGCCTCTTGGCAAGCCCGATCGTATTGTCGTCGCCCTCGGCGGCAACGCCCTCGGCAACAACCCCGTCGAGCAGATCGAGGCCGTGAGCAACACCGCCCACGCTCTCCTTGGTCTTATCGAGCAGGGCAACGAGATCATCATCACCCACGGCAACGGCCCGCAGGTCGGCA
>CAJMMF010000028.1:0-31961 GCA_905214385.1 uncultured bacterium | reverse complement strand
CGTCGCAAGACTTGAAGAAGGGGGAGGCCTCGCGGCCTCCCCCTTTTTTGCGTTTGATAGAGAGCTGTAATACAAGAACTTGCCTTCGTTTAGCTTGTCTTACTGTTTGGCTGTATTTTGAGTCCTTCTTTTCTATTTGCGCGATAATAACTCCCATTGGCGTAAGGGAGGACTTGATGTTTACCGTTTTTGTCTTGGGCAATATTGCTTCGGGTAAGTCGACTGCCTGCCGCTATTTCGAATCTCGTGGCGCTATGCTTATCGATCTGGATGAGCTTGCAAAATCGCTGTATGTGCCGGGCTCTGATATCGTTAACGCTCTTGCGGATGAATTCGGTTGGGACATTTTGGATGAGATAGGCGGCATTCGCCGCAGCATCCTCGCTTCTCGAGCTTTCGCTTCTCCTGATTCGGTCACACGGCTCAATGGCATCGTGCATCCCGTTCTGATTGAACAGCTTTCGCTTAGGATTCTCGATCCGGTTTGTTGTACGGTTTCATCTCCCCGTTATCCCTTTGCGGTGGTCGAGGTTTCTGCTCCGACTGGTTTTGAGGATGCATTTGGCTTGGCTGATGAAATTCTGGTCATTAGCGCCCCTTTGTCAGTTCGTCGCGAGCGCGCTATTCAACGTGGCATGGAGCCATCTGATTTCGATGCCCGTTCTGCTTGCCAGCCCGATGAGTCTGCGCTGTGCAATCTTGCTACAACGGTTATAGATAATGCGGCAGGCGATAACTCGCTCTTTGAACAACTGGATGCATGGCTTGCGCGCCATGGGTTCGGGGATGTTGTGGATAAGGAGGAGACCGATGCCTAAGACACGTTTCCTTACTTGGTATCGCCTTATACCGCTGGCTGCCGTTTTTGTCTTCGGCCTTATCTCATTCGTTTACTCGTATGCTCCTGCTGCTTTCTTTAAACCGCTGTATCCGATTGACTACGAGGCGTATGTAAAGCAATCCAGCATTTCGCATAATCTGGATCCGTATTTGGTGTGCGCTGTCATTAAGTCTGAATCGAATTGGGATCCCGAGGCCGAGTCGAATCAAGGTGCTCAGGGATTGATGCAGCTGATGCCCGAGACTGCCCAGGATATGATCGCCAAGGGCCTTGTCGACGGTGGCGAGTATTCGGCCGACAACCTTAACGATCCGGCTACGAATATCGAGTTTGGCTGTGCGTATCTTTCGTATCTTCTCACCTATTTTAACGGGTCGACTGACAGTGCCATTGCCGCCTATAACGCTGGCATGGGCAATGTCGACGGATGGGCGCAGCAGAGCACGTCGCTTCATAATGCAATCACCTTTCCCGAGACGCAGGCGTATCTGATTCGTGTCAATAATGCCTGGGTTCGCTACAAGACCCTCTATCCCGATCGGTTCGTATAGGACTATGCCTGCCGCCTGCGTATACTGCAGAGATATGAGTTAGGAGTATCCATGGCGGAATTTGAAGTAGAACGCGTTGGCGGTGAACTTAAGCGCTTTGGCGTTGAGGGCGCTGATGTGCCGTTTAAGGTCGTGTCTCCATACGAGCCCGCTGGTTCCCAGCCTAAGGCCATTGAGTCACTTGTGCGGGGCGTGAGGGACGGAGACCGCTATCAGGTTTTGCTGGGCGTGACTGGTTCGGGCAAGACCTTCACGATGGCAAAGACTATTGAGGCCCTGGGAAAGCCGACCCTGGTCATGGCTCCGAATAAAACGCTCGCCGCTCAGCTTGCGAGCGAGCTCAAAGAGTTCTTTCCCAACAACGCTGTGGTCTACTTCGTTTCGTACTACGACTACTATCAGCCCGAGGCGTATGTGCCGCAAAGCGATACATATATCGAGAAAGACTCCTCGATTAACGAAGAGGTCGAGATGCTGCGACATCAGGCGACCGCATCGCTGCTCTCTCGACGAGATGTGATCGTTGTCGCATCGGTCTCGTGTATCTATGGCATTGGCTCTCCTGAGGACTATGCGGGCCTAGCCCCGAACGTCGACAAGAAGGTGCCGCTCGAGCGCGATGACTTTATCCATGCACTTATCGACATTCAATATGATCGCAATGACTATGACCTGGCACGCGGCACGTTCCGCGTGCGCGGCGATGTTGTCGACGTGTATCCGCCTTATGCCGAGCATCCGTTGCGGTTTGAGTTCTTTGGTGACGAGGTCGAGCTGATTGCCGAGATCGATGAGGTCACCGGTGAGATGCTTCGTGAGTACGAGGCCATCCCCGTATGGCCGGCATCGCACTACGTGACCGAGAAGCCGAAGGTCAAAGCGGCTCTGAAATCGATCAGCGAAGAGTGCGAGAAGCGCGTGGCGGAGCTCAAGGCGACCGACAAGTTGCTCGAGGCGCAGCGTCTGCAGCAGCGCACCGATTATGATCTTGAGATGCTCGAGACGATGGGCTTTTGCAACGGCATCGAGAACTACTCGCGTCATCTGGACGGTCGCAAGCCGGGCGAGCCGCCATTTACCCTGATTGATTACTTTCCCAAGGATATGCTCTGCATCATCGATGAGAGCCATGTGACGGTGCCGCAGATTCGCGGCATGCACGAAGGTGACCGCTCGCGTAAGGTGACGTTGGTGGAGCACGGTTTTCGCCTGCCCTCGGCGCTCGATAACCGCCCGCTTCGTTTCGATGAGTTTGAGGCAAGGATCCCCCAGTTTATCTATGTTTCGGCCACGCCGGGCGACTATGAGCTGCGGGTTAGCCAGAACGACGTTGAGCAGATTATTCGTCCGACCGGTCTGCTCGATCCCAAGATCGACGTTCGTCCGGTCCGAGGCCAGATTGACGATCTTGAGGACGAGATTCGCGAGCGCGTTGCCCGCAAGGAGCGCGTGCTGGTGACCACGTTGACCAAGCGCATGGCCGAGGACCTGACCGATCATCTGCTCGACGCGGGCATTAAGGTCAATTACATGCACTCTGATACGGCGACAATGGACCGTGTCGAGATCCTGCGAACGCTGCGCGAGGGCAAGATCGATGTTCTCGTTGGCATCAACCTGCTTCGCGAGGGCTTGGATCTCCCCGAGGTCTCACTGGTGGCAATTCTCGATGCCGATAAGGAAGGCTTCTTGCGCAACCGCCGTTCGCTGATTCAGACGATTGGCCGTGCGGCCCGTAATGCCGACGGCGAGGTCATCATGTATGCCGACGTTGTGACCGATTCGATGAAAGAAGCCATCGAGGAGACGCAGCGCCGTCGTGAGATTCAGATGGCATATAACGAAGAGCATGGCATTGTGCCCAAGACGGTCCGCAAGGCCATTAACGACATTTCGAGCTTTATTGCCGAGGCCGAAAAGACTGTGGGCTCGAAGGGACGCTCGAGAGGCGATTCACTGGGTCACGGTGCGTTCTATACACCCGACGAGAACGGCGAGGGCGCCGCGCCGGAGACGTCGGCACCCGAGCAGACGCTTGCCGAGCAGCTGGAAGGGCTACCGCATGACGAGCTCGTGCGGATCGTCGAGACCATGGAGGAAGACATGCGTAATGCCTCCGCCGCCATGGACTTTGAGGAGGCGGCGCGCCTGCGCGATGCCGTCGTCCAGATTCGGGCGATGCTCGAGGGTGCGTCTGAGGACGAGACGATCGAGCGCTTACGTTCGCAGGCCCGCAAGGGTTCCACGTTCGCATCGGGCAGAAAACGCCAGGGTGCACGGTTTAAGAAATAGCGAACAGGCCCCGAGTTCCCTGTGGAGCTCGGGGTCTGTATCTTTTGCGCGCTGGAATTCGTGCGCTAGAGGTCTGCGATCAGGGCTTCGGCACAACGGATGCCGTCGGTGGCCGCGCTCATGATGCCGCCGGCATATCCAGCTCCCTCACCACAAGGGTAGAGGCCCGGGGTCGACACGGCATGGCACGTTCGGTCTCGGGTGACAGTGACCGGTGAGCTCGAACGAGTCTCCACGCCGGTAAGAACGGCATCGGGACGGTCGTAGCCTCGTAGCTTTTTTCCGAGTAGGGGAAGTCCCAGGCGGAGCGACTCGACGATATGTTGCGGTAGGGCTTCGTCAATTGCCGTCCAGGTCACACCGAGCGGATAGGTGGGCTTTACCTTTCCGGGCGCCTTGCTGGCGCGCCCTGCGAGGAAATCTCCGACGAGTTGTGCCGGTGCGTTCCAGTTGGAACCGCCCAGGCGATAGGCGGCCGCCTCGCAGGCACGCTGGAGCTCGATGCCGGCGAGCGGGTCATCGTTGGGAAGGTCCTCAGGCGTGACGTTAACGAGCAGGGCGGCATTTGCGTTGCGTCCGTCGCGGGCATTGAGACTGGCCCCGTTGACGCACAGATGGCACGGTTCTGAAGAGGCGGCAACAACCTGTCCGCCGGGGCACATGCAAAACGAGAACACGCTGCGGCCGTTGGGAAGATGGGCAACAAGTTTGTAGGGGGCCGCCCCGAGCGCTGGATGTCCCGCCGAGGCTCCATATTGGGCTCGGTCGATGTCGCGTTGCGGATGCTCGATGCGAACGCCCATGGCAAAGGTCTTTTGTGCGAGGGCCACGTTGTGGTCCTTAAGGAGCTCAAAAATATCGCGAGCAGAATGCCCGCAGGCGAGGATGAGGTGCTTTGTCTCGATTGGCTCGTAAGCGGCGTCTTGGGACGATTGGACATCAATACCGGTGATGGCGCCAGACGCGTCGATGCGAATGTCGACGAGCTTCGTTCGATAACGGACGACACCTCCGAGCTGCTCGATGCGCTGGGATATAGCGGTGACAACCTTGGGAAGGATGTCGGAGCCAATGTGCGGCTTGGCATCCCACAGAATATCGCGGGGTGCACCCGCCTCGACGAAGGTTTCGAGGATAAGGCGATGGGCGGGATTTTTTGTTCCCGTATTGAGCTTGCCGTCCGAGAAGGTCCCCGCGCCGCCCAGACCAAACTGGATATTGCTCTCGGGGTCGAGGATGCGCTCCTTTAGAAAGAGGTCGATCGCCTGCGAGCGGCGAAATGCCGGGTCGCCGCGCTCGATAAGCAAGGGCTTAAGACCTGCTTCGGCGAGCGTGAGCGCAGCGAAAAGGCCGGCGCATCCGGCGCCGACAACGACAGGGCGTTCTTGAGGTGCGTCGGAGACGGGGGAGGGGAATGAAGGCTCATCGTCTTCTATCGCGCGTACGCGCGAGCGGTCACGCTTGGCAACGCTGTCGACCGCTTCTCGCTCGAGGTGGGGACTAGTCAGCTCAACACGAAAGCTCAGGATAAAATGGACGTCTCGTTTTTTGCGAGCGTCGATTGACTTGCGGTGGAGCTCGATGGACTTGATCTCGGAGTCCTTGCAACGTAGGACGCGCTTGGCGACTCGCTTGCCAACAATGAGGCAGGCATTTTCATCGCCGGCTTCATCGAGTGACGCGTTGACTTGGGTGATTTCGATCATCGAGGTCTCCTTAGAGGCAAGAAAGAGGCCGTCCGGTATCCCAGACGGCCCGAATGCGTTTTTGATTATAGACTGAGCGGCTACAGGCTGCTTGCAGCGCGAATGCCCGAGAGCCAGGCCCACGCAAGGTTAAAGCCTCCGCAATCGGCGTCGATGTCGAGCGCTTCGCCGCAGACGTAAAGCGGGGCGTCGACAGCGCTGCGCGCGCGTAGACTGGGTGTTGAGATGCTCTCGACAGATACGCCACCACGCGTGACCTGCGCCGAGCGCTCCTCGGCTGTTCCCTCGACGAGCAACTTAAAGTGCTTGAGGATCGAGACCAGGTGGATGACATCGTTGGAGCCTGGATGGCACTGCTCGAACGCCGTGCAGACGACGTGGGAGAGTTGCGGGGCGAGCATGCCGTCGAGCCAACGGGGATCGCGGGGCGAAAAGCCGCCGAGCAGCTCAACGCGCCGGTTGAGCATATCGAGCAGCTCGTCTTTGGAGAGGTCGGGGAAAACGTCGAGCAGGATCGTATCGCCGCGCTGGATACGACGGGAGAGGTTGAAGACAGCGACGCCCGAGATGCCGAAGGCTCGAAACAGTACTTCACCGTTTTCGTGCCAGAGCTCACTATGGTTACGGGTGAGCGTCAAGCGGGCGCGGACGCGCAGACCATCCAACGTCTTGAGTGCCGCCTGATCGCCAACGACCGTTGCCGATACGGGGCAGAGGATGGGGCGCAGCGAAGTGAGGGGGAGGCGAAACGTATCGGCGATACCGGTGGGGTTGCCGCCCGTGGCGATAATTACGGCATGTGCCTGCAGGGCCTCGTTCTTGCGAGGGACATCGGCGAGCGCTTTCCGAAGCGAGCGGAGCTCCGATTTTCGGTCGTCGTGCTTTTTTGCCTTGAGCGCCCGCGCTGGACGGTCTATTTGGAGTGCCCAGCCTTCGGAAGCTTTGTGCGCCGAGGCAACGTTGGCTCCGCAGATTAAGGTGATACCTAGGCGGTCGCAAACGTTGAGAAGCGCGTCGCGCACCGATTCGGCGCGAAGGGAGCGCGGGTACAGCCGGCCTTCCTCGGAGGTTGTCATGATGCCCAGCGAGGAGAAGAAACCCATAAGCTCTTGTTCGGGCCAGGGGCCCATAACGGATTCAACGAATGCGGGGTGGTTATACCGCTGTGGATCAATCGATTCGTTGGAGAGGTTGCAGCGGCCGTTGCCGGTCGCAAGGAGCTTAAGGCCGCAGGCGGCATCGCGCTCAACGATGCAGACGCTTTTGCCAGCGCGTGCGGCCGTAATGGCGGCGGCGAGGCCTGAAGCCCCGCCGCCGATTACCAGGACGTCATAGAAGGCGCTCGTGTTCACTTAGGCCTCGTCGGTCTCGTGCGGGGTAATGGCCTCGACGGCAGAGACTGCCTTGGGCAACATGCCATCGGGCAGTGCGGTCTCGACCTCGCCCTTATCGCAGGCCTCGGCGAGTGCCGGATTAATGGGAAGCGTGCCCAAGATGTCGAGGTTATAGCGCTCTGCGACCTCGGGGAGCTTGCTCTTGCCAAAGACCTCGATCTTCTTGCCGCAGTCGGGGCACTCAATATAGCTCATGTTCTCGACGATGCCCAGAATGGGGACGTTCATCTTCTCGGCCATGTTGACCGCCTTGGCGACGATCATCGAGACCAGATCCTGCGGGCTCGTGACGATGACGATGCCGTCGACGGGCAGTGACTGGAAGACGGTGAGAGCGACGTCGCCTGTTCCCGGAGGCATGTCGACCAGCAGGTAGTCGATGGGGCCCCACGAGGTCTCGCTCCAGAACTGCCTAATGGCGCCTGCGATGACCGGACCGCGCCAAAGGACGGGGTCGGTCTCGTTTTGGAGCAGCAGGTTGGAGCTCATGACCTTGACGCCGTGCTCGGAGATTTCGGGCAGCATAAGGTTGCCAAGCGCATGGACGTGGCGTCCACTCATACCGAACATCTTGGGGATAGAGGGACCGGTGATGTCGGCATCGAGGACGCCGACTTTGTGGCCGTGACGGGCAAGCTCGGTGGCGATGGCACCGGTGATAAATGACTTGCCGACACCGCCCTTGCCGGAAAGCACGGCGATGACGCGCTTGACCTCGGACAGCGTGTTCTCCTCAAATTGCGACGGCGACGTTTGTCCGCCGGCGGCCTGTGCGTGTTCGCAACCCATGTATGACTCCTTTGTATATGCTGGGGCCGGGGCCCCGCGATGTGACACGAGCGTCATTGTACCCTCGTTTGCGAGCGGGAGTCATTTGCGATGCGTTTGGGCCGAGCGTGCTTGCAATACGATGGGCCCAAGCGAATGGGCGGGCTTACTGAACTTTGCTGGCGAACTCGAGGTATTGCATGCGCTGCAGCTTGTCGATCGTCGAGGCGTAGGGGCTGTCTTCCGATTCCAAGTCGTAGCGCAGCCCGTCGGCACCGAGATAGCCGGCGACATTGATGGTGGGCACATCTGACCTTGTCGCAAGCAGGGCCTTTTGGTAATTGGTGAGCGGGGCGCCGATCTTATTAAGGGTAATGGCTGCAATCTCGTTTGCCCCGACGGTATCGTAGACGTTGAGCTCGGTATTGCCGGCGATCTCATAGTTAGCCCAGACGAGATATGTCGACTGATAGATACGGAAAGCGTGGCTTGCCGTATCTTCCTGAGGGTACAGCTCGTCGTTGAGAGTCGTTGCGGCGCTCGGCTGATGGTCGCCAAAAAAGACAAGAACAACCGGTCTGCCGATGTTGCGGAGCTCGTTGATAAAGTACTCGAGGTCCCGGTCGGATGCGTTGATGCAGGTGAGATAGGTGTTGAGCGCGCTGTTGGCGCCTTCGCTGGCTCCCTCGACCCAATAGTTTGTCAGCTCTTCGGCGGGAACGGTGCCATAGTCGTAGCCGCCGTGATTTTGCATCGTGACGTCAAAGATGAACTGCGGCGCTTCGTCGGTTCTAAGCAGGTCGAGTATCTTGTCGTAGGTGGCGTAGTCGCATACGCCGGCATGGTAATAGGGCGCACCTTCGAAATCGCCGATTGAAAGAAAGTCTCCAAAGCCCAGCTGCTGATAGACTTTATCTCGATGGTAGTTGACGGGGTTTTGCGGGTGCATAGCGGTAGTGGTATACCCAAGCTCTTTAAGGTCCTTTGCCAGGCTGTTTACGCCATTCATCTGATACAGCTGATAGGGGATCTTGCCTAATCCGACAAAGGCCGTTGTCGCTCCGGTCAAAAATTCGAATTCGGAGTTCGCCGTTCCGCCACCGGCGACCGAAGCGAGCATGGTGCCGCGAACAAGTGTGTCGGGAAGCGAGTTGTAGAATGCGGGGCCGGTGTACCCGGCCGCCTGGAGCTGCTCAAAGCACGAAAGGTCGCTAAAACTCTCGTTCATGACGGCAACAATCGTCGGCTTGATTTCATTGAACTGGGCAACGGCCGCCTCGCGCTGTTCGCTCGAGCCATATGTGCTGTCGTAGGCGGCGGCAAGCTCCTGCTCGATGCTCTGCGCCTCATCGGGCGTATAGTCTTCGGGCTTCTCAATGGGCAACTCGTTGACCATTTCGGTGAACGAAGTGATAAAACCCTGAGACGCATACGTGGTGATGGGCTGCCAACGGTCAAATCCAAAATCCAGCGCCTGCTCCAAGTCGATGTTGGAAAAGCCTGAGAGCCCCACAACGGTCACTAGCAGAAAAGCACAGAGGTTAGCGGCGATAGCGGGGAAGACATGGGTGGGCGCACGGAGCTTTCGCGGTCGGATGAGCGAAAGAAGCCCCAAGGAAATCTCCAGCAGGGCGAGAGAGGTTACGATTCCGGCGGTAAAGGTAAACTCGTATCCCTCGCTCACTTCCATTGCGGTGCCAAGGGCCAAGATATCGCTTGGCAGGATGGCTTCGCCTTTAAACGTTATGACGAAGTGCTCGGCAATGCCAAGGATGCAGCAGACGACGGGCACGAGGGCCATGACGCCTCCATGACGCTGTCCCAGCAAATAAAGGGAGAGCAGAACCGTCGCGAGCAGCCCGACGGAAAACCCGAATGAGTTGGCGGGAATGCGATAGAACGTTTCGTTGCAGGCAATTTCGAGTGAAACGAACGAGAGCGCTGAAACAGCGGCGATGACAAGGATGTCACGGCAAATACAGGCAACCGTTCCCGTCGCAAGGTCGGTTTGGTCGATAAGTCCCGAAACCAAGGGCTCGACAAGAAGCATGACGGCGGCAGCACCGAGCGCCGAATAAGAAAGGACCCATAGGGAGCTGCCCTCATTTACGAGCAATTGATTCGTAACCCATGCAGCTACCACGCCGAGCGGGATGAGGAGCGTCGCGCACCAAAAGACGCGGGCGATGGGTGGCTTTTCGTTGCGTTTGATTGAAAAATACACGCGCACGACGACGGCGGCCACGATAAGGACGGCGATGAATATGGGCAGATTGGCCATGTCGCTCGAAGTGATTTCAAGGGGGATATCTTCGGTCATGGACGTTCCTCTGGTACAGCAAATTAAGTTCAGTATTAGATTACTGTAACCTTTCCACGGCATTTCGAGAAACAAAGCGCCCGATACGCAAAGCTAAAGGTCTGCGAATCTTGTATTACGAACATCTGTGCGCGTCGAGTGCGCTAAACTCATCGGCAGTATGATTCGATGCAATAGGAGGCAAGGAGCTTCCATGTCTGATTCTTCTATCGTTATTCGCGGCGCTCGTGAGCACAACCTCCGTGATATCGATGTTTCCATTCCGCGTGACCAACTCGTGGTCATTACCGGTCTTTCTGGCTCGGGCAAGAGTTCGCTGGCATTCGACACTATCTATGCCGAGGGCCAGCGTCGATACGTCGAGAGCCTTTCGAGTTATGCGCGCCAGTTCTTGGGCCAGATGGACAAACCCGACTTGGATTCAATCGACGGCCTTTCGCCGGCGGTGTCGATCGACCAAAAGACGACGTCTAAAAACCCTCGCTCGACGGTTGGCACCGTAACCGAGATTTATGACTATCTGCGCCTGCTGTTCGCCCGTGTGGGCACCCCGCACTGTCCCGAATGCGGCCGTGTCATTGAGCGCCAGACGACCGATCAGGTTGCCGACAAGGTCTTGGCGGCGGGGGAGGGCCGCTGCGCGTTTGTGCTGGCACCGGTGGTACGCGGGCGAAAAGGCGAGTACACCAAACTGTTTGAGGACCTTCGCGCCGAGGGCTTTAGCCGCGTGCGTGTCGACGGTGAAGTGCGCTCGCTCGACGATCCGATCGATCTGGACAAGAAGTTCAAGCACGATATCGAGGTCGTGGTCGATCGCATCGTGATCCGTGAGAACTCTCTGGGCCGTATCGCCGAGTCCGTTGAACAGGCGACTGCGCTGGCGCACGGCAATGTGAACGTATACTTGCTGCCCGATCGCGACGCTCCCGAGGGGACCGAAGGCGAGTTGCTGGAGTATTCGCTGGCGTTAGCGTGCCCGGAGCATGGACACTCCATCGATGACCTGCAGCCGCGTGATTTCTCGTTCAACGCGCCCTATGGCGCGTGCCCCGAGTGCGATGGCCTGGGCTTTAAGAAGACGGTCGACGCCGAGGCCCTAATCGAAGACCCCTCGAAGTCGATCGCCGACGGGGTCTTTGGCAGCCTGTTTGGCAACTCTAACTACTATCCGCAGATTTTCGCTGCGGTCTGCAAACACTTTAAGGTGAGCGTCGATACACCGTGGGAGGATCTGCCTCCGCGGGTGCGTCGCGCGTTTTTAAACGGCATGGGCGACCAGAAGATTTCGGTCGACTATCAAAAGCTCGATGGGCGCCGTAGCCAGTGGGACACCAAGTTCTCGGGCGTGCGCAATATCCTGTACGAGCGCTATACCGAGACGACGAATGAGAACACCAAGGCGCGCTTGGAGAAGTACATCCGCGAGGAGCCGTGCTCGAGTTGCCATGGTGCTCGTCTGCGCCCCGAGATGCTCGCTGTTACCGTAGGCGGTAAGTCCATTTACGAGGTCTGCTGCCTATCGTGCCGCGAGTCGCTCGAGTTTTTTGAGGGCTTGGAGCTTACCGAGCGCCAACAATTTATCGGCGGGCGCATCGTCAAGGAAATCCTGGAGCGCCTGCGCTTTCTGGTCGATGTCGGACTCGACTATCTGACCCTCGACCGTGCCTCGGCGACGCTTTCCGGAGGCGAGGCCCAGCGCATTCGCCTGGCAACGCAGATCGGCGCCGGCCTCATGGGTGTGCTGTACATTTTGGACGAGCCGTCGATCGGCCTTCATCAGCGCGATAACGAGCGCCTGATCAAGACGCTTGAGCGCCTACGCGATATCGGCAATACCGTCATCGTCGTCGAGCATGATGAGGATACGATTCGTGCTGCCGACTATGTGATCGACATGGGCCCCGGTGCGGGCGTGAACGGCGGACACGTGGTCGCCGCGGGAACGCCTGCCGATATCATGGCGTGCCCCGATTCGATGACGGGTGCCTACCTGACCGGCAAGCGAATGATTCGGGTTCCCGATGAACGCCGCAAGCCCGGTCGCGGCTGCCTTAAGATCACGGGCGCCCGCGCCAACAACCTCAAAAACGTTACCGCCAAGATCGAGTTTGGTACGCTTACGGTTGTTACCGGCGTGTCGGGATCGGGCAAGAGCTCCCTGGTTACCGACACCATTGCGCCTGCGCTTACGAATGCCATTCACCGTTCGACGCGCCCTGTGGGCCCGTACAAAAAGCTCGAGGGTATCGAGTGCGTCGATAAGGTGATCGACATCGACCAGTCGCCGATTGGCCGCACGCCGCGTTCTAACCCTGCTACGTACATTGGCCTTTGGGATGATCTTCGCGCGCTGTTTGCGAGTACGCCGGAGTCGAAGGCGCGCGGCTACTCGCCGGGACGTTTCTCCTTTAACGTGAGCGGCGGTCGCTGCGAAGCATGCAAGGGCGACGGACAAATTAAGATCGAGATGCACTTCCTTCCCGATATCTATGTCCCCTGTGAGGTCTGCGGCGGCAAACGCTATAACCGTGAGACGCTTGAGGTCACCTACCGTGGTAAGACCATCTCTGACGTGCTCGACATGAGCGTCACCGAGGCGCTGGCCTTCTTTGGGAATATCCCGCAGATTAAGCGCAAGCTCCAGACGCTGTACGATGTAGGCTTGGGCTACGTGAGCCTGGGCCAGCCCGCCACGACGCTCTCGGGCGGCGAGGCGCAGCGTGTGAAGCTCGCCAAGGAGCTTCATCGACGCCAGACGGGCAAGACGTTCTATATTTTGGACGAGCCGACGACCGGCCTTCATTTTGAGGACGTCCGCCAACTGCTCGATGTGCTGCAGCGCTTGGTCGATGCGGGCAACACGGTGCTGGTGATTGAACACAACCTTGATGTCATCAAGGTTGCCGACCGCCTGATCGATATGGGCCCCGAGGGCGGTAACGGCGGCGGAACCGTCGTGGTTTCGGGCACACCGGAGCAGGTTGCGGACTGTCCGCAGAGTTATACGGGCAAGTTTTTGGCGCCGTTGCTCAGGCGTGACCGGGAGCGTCAGGCTCAACTTGATGCTCAATAAAAAGGCGGTTCAGTTTATGGGCGCCATCGACTCCTTGTGATTCGATGGCGCTTGCTGTGTCGAAGTGACGTATGCAGCCGAATTGGACATATACTTAATCCTTGCGTCCGAATGCGAGGGAAAGGATATGCCATGGCAAAGGCTGTAAAGACGCCAAAAACCAATGCGATGCGCGAGCTGGAAAGCGCTGGCATTTCCTATGTTCTACATACGTACGAAGACGATGGTGATGAGTCGGCGGGCCTGGGGGTCGCGATTTCGGAGCAGCTTGGCGAGGAGCCCGGTCAAGGATTTAAGACCTTGGTCTGCGTGACGCCGTCCAACGACCACGTCGTGTGCTGCATCCCTGTTGCCGACGAGCTCGATCTAAAGTCCGCCGCGCGTGCCGCGGGGGAGAAGTCCTTGGCCATGATGCATGTGAAGGACTTGCTTGCGACGACTGGCTACGTTCGCGGCGGCTGCAGTCCGGTCGGTATGAAAAAACGCTACCGGACGCTCATTGATGAGACATGTGTCCTTTGGGATACCATTTTTATTTCGGGAGGCAAGCGTGGTTATCAGCTCGAGCTTGCACCTGATGATTTAATTGCATTTTGCGGGGCGACAGTTGCCGCGATTACGAGAGAGGACTGAGCGATGCCGCAGGAAGAATTGAAGCGCGGAGCTCATTTTGCAGAAGAATCTGCGCCTCAGACACCCTCATCCGAAGCTTCTTCGTCGCGAGATGACACTGACGACATGGGCTCGTCGGACTACTCCACGGTTGGTCGTTCCGCCGGGCTTATGACCATCCTGACCATCGTGTCTCGCGTCACCGGCTTTATCCGCACATGGGCAATGGCGGCCGCTATCGGCATGTCGCTGCTCTCGTCCTCCTATCAGGTCGCCAACAACCTGCCCAATATGCTCTACGAACTCGTGATGGGCGGCATGCTCGTGACGGCGTTTTTGCCCGTGTACATGGGCGTGAGGCGTGAGCAGGGTCGCGAGGCCTCTAACGAGTACGTGGGCAACCTGCTCGGTATTCTGCTATTGGTGCTGGGTGGCATTTCGTTGCTGGGGACCGTGTTCGCTCCGGGCTTTATTTGGACGCAATCGTTCCTTTCGGGTGACGGCGGCAGCATGGATACCGCTGCGTTCATGTTCCGTTTCTTCGCCATCCAGATTCTGTTTTATGGTTTGGGCTCGGTGTTCTCGGGCGTTCTCAACGCACACCGCGACTACTTCTGGTCGACGTTTGCCCCGGTCCTCAACAATGTGATCGTCATTGCGAGCTTTATGGGCTTTGCGCCCGTGTCCGCACAGTTTGGCGAACGTGCCGGCATCATCTTGATTGCGGCCGGTACGACCCTCGGTGTCTTTGTTCAGATGGCTTGTCAGATCCCCGCGCTTGGCAAGCACGGCGTGCATCCCCATATCCATATCGACTTTAAGGACCCCGCACTGCGCCAGACGATTGCGCTCGGTATCCCGACGCTGCTCGCTACGGTGTGCATGTTTGTCTCGACTTCTATCACGAACGCTGCCGCGCTGGTGGTCCAGCCCGAGACCGGTCCTTCCGTCATCGCCTATGCGCGCCTGTGGTACACGCTGCCCTACGCGCTGATTGCCGCCTCGCTTTCGACGGCGCTCTATACCGAGCTCTCTCACGACGCACAGGAGAAGGATTACGACAGCGTTCGCACGGGCATTTCGCGTGGCGTCGCCCAGATGCTGTTCTTCCTGGTTCCGTTCGCGCTGTACCTGATTGTCTTCGCGCGTCCGCTCAACATGATCTACTGCGCTGGCAAGTTCGATGAGTCCGGCGTGGCGCTGGTGTCCGAGTTCCTTGTCTACTTGGCGTTCTCGCTGCCGCTCTACGGCGTGGTCGTGCTGATGCAGAAGAGCTTCTCTGCCTTGCTCGACATGAAGCCCTATAGCCGCTATTGCCTGTATTCCGCCATCGGCCAGGCCGGCTCGGTTCTGCTGTTTGGCGTTGTGCTGGGCTTCGGTATGCCGGCAATCGCGCTTTCGTATGTCGTCGACTACGTGATCTTGGTCGGTTGCTCGCTGTGGTGGCTGCGTCGTCGTCTGCGTGGTCTTCAGGTTAAATCTATCCTGCATGGCGGTTTCTTTGGCCTTTTGCTCGGTGGCCTGGGTGCTGCCGCAGGCGCCGGCGTCATGTGGGCGCTTGAGCACTTTGTCGGGGCACTTGGCGGCTCGATTCTGATTACTCTTGGCTACGTTTGCGTTGCGGGTGTCGTCTCGCTTGCTGTTACCTTTGGCCTTGCCGTCGTCCTTAAGATGCCCGAGGTCTCGGCGCTGATTCGTCGCAAGTAGGTGCGCGTGGCCGGTCACGACAACATTCCAACGCTTGCCGAGCAGGTTTCGCGCGTTCCCACGCAGCCCGGCTGCTACCTTTGGAAAGACGCCAAGGGCGATGTCATCTACGTGGGCAAGGCGAAAAACCTGCGCGCCCGTATGCGTCAGTACGTGACGCTGCAGGACGAGCGCCAGAAGATCCCGCTGATGATGCAGCTGGTGGCGAGCTTTGACTATATCGTGGTGGAGACCGAGCACGAGGCGTTGGTGCTCGAGCGCAATTTGATTGGCCAGTACCATCCGTACTTTAACGTCGACCTCAAGGATGACAAGAGCTACCCCTTTATCGCCATTACAAAGGGCGACCTGTATCCCGCTATCAAATACACGCGTGAGCGTCATAAGCCGGGAACGCGCTATTTTGGACCTTATACCGATAGCCGCGCGGCACGTGAGACGATAGATACGCTGCGCAAGGTTATCCCCATCTGCTCCGCATCCTGTGCGGAGTGGCGTCGTTGTCGCCGTATCGTCGAGTCCCACAAGGGCGAGGAAGACATCGTCAATATGATTTGCGCGCAAAACGGGCGCCCCTGCTTTGACTACCATGTCGGGCGCGGCCCGGGTGCGTGTGTCGGCGCGATTTCCCCGGCAGACTATGCCAAGAACGTCAAGCGTGTCGAGCGCTTTTTGTCGGGCCATCGCAAGGATGTCGTCGATGAGTTGACCTCCGAGATGGCGGATGCCGCTGAGGCGCTCGACTTTGAGCGCGCGGCACGCGTCAAACGTCGTTTGGAGGTCATCAGGGGTCTGGACGATCGTCAGCAAGTCGTTTTTCCCTCCAGTGTCGATATCGATGTCATCGGTTTCTATCGCGAGGAGACCATCTCCGCCGCTTGCGTCTTCGTCGTTCGCGAGGGCCGAACAGTTCGCACCTGCGAGTTCATTCTCGACAAGGGTCTTGATGTTGACGAGGAAGAGCTCCAGTCGGGCTTTCTTAAGCGCTATTACGACGAGACGGCTGATATTCCAGCTGAGGTCAACCTTTCCGTCGAGCTTGAGGATGCGGAGGCGCTGGGGGAGTGGCTTGCGGGCAAGCGTGAGCGTTCCTGCCATCTCCATAGGCCGCAGCGTGGCGAAAAGCACCGTCTGCTCGATATGGCATCCAAAAATGCGCGCCATGCCCTCATGCGCTACATGATGCGAACGGGGTACGCTGACGACCGCACCAATCAAGCGCTCCTGGAGCTCGAAAGTGCGTTGGCGCTGCCATCGCCGCCGTTGCGTATCGAGTGCTTCGATATCTCGACGCTGCATGGCACCTTTACGGTCGCCTCGATGGTGGTGTTTACCAACGGGCGCGCCGACAAGAGCCAGTATCGTCGTTTTAAAATCCAGACCGAATTGGATGAGGCAAACGACTTCGTGTCGATGTCCGAGGTTTTGGGACGACGCTATGCTCCCGAGCGCATGGCCGACGAGCGCTTTGGCTCGTGCCCCGATCTGCTCGTTGTCGATGGCGGTAAGCCGCAATTGACCGCTGCGATCAAGCAACTTGAGGCTCTTGGGCTCGATATACCAGTTTGTGGCTTGGCGAAGGCCGATGAGGAAGTTTTTGTGCCTTGGGACGAGACCCCCGTCGTGCTGCCGACCGGGTCTGCCTCGCTCTATCTAATTAAACAGGTGCGCGATGAGTCCCACCGATTTGCTATCACGTTCCATCGTGAATTGCGCGACAAGGCCATGACAGTTTCGGTACTCGATGACGTTCCTGGCGTGGGGCCCACCAGAAAACGTGCCCTTATGCGCCATTTTGGCTCGATGAAGCGTTTGCGCGCGGCGAGCGAGCAGGAGATTGCAGAAGTTCGAGGCGTTCCGGCCGATGTCGCCAAAGCGGTCCACGAGGCACTTGTTGCGTGGAATGCCGAGCGCTCCGAGATGGCGGCAAAGCAATCCGAAAACTAAACACGCCTCTAAACAACTGATATACACGATTGCGTGATTTTCAATCATTTATTTCACGGCGATTACCAGCCGATTTCGGGTTTAATTAACGCTAAAACGTTTGACTAGCCATGGTGAACAACCCTGCTATCCTGCGGGTTGACGAAGACTGATATCTCACCTCGTCGATACATACTGTCTGGCGAATCGTTTGTCAATGAATTCGGTGAACGGTAGCAAATACCGTTCAAGCGTATGTATGTATCGGTCGCCGAGCGCGGCACCTCAGTTGGGTTCGTCGGTAGGTAAGGTATATATCGTCCGCAAGTTGCGCGGGGGCACGTCTAGGCGCTCCCGGGTAAGATTCTCTATTGATAGGAGAAGACATGGCCATCATCAACAAGGGTATGTCCAGGCGTTCGTTCCTCGGCCTCACCGGCAGCGTCGCTGCTGTCGCAGGGCTTGGTCTCACCGGCTGCGGTGGCAGCTCTAGCGACGAGGGTTCCGCTTCCGGTTCCACCGATTCCGCCAACCGTGGCGGCGGCGTGATCACCGCTGGTTCCGCTTACGCTCCGTCCAGCTTCGATCCCGCCAGCACCGGCTCCGCTGTGGGCCTGGGTGCTAACTGGCACGTCGTCGAGGGCCTCTACGGCATCGATTACCACGACTACAGCACCTTCAAAGAGCTCGCCACCGACGATCCCAAGTCTGTGGACGACACCACTTTCGAGGTCACCATCCGCAAGGGCGCCAAGTTCTCCGATGGCACCGAGGTCACCGCTGACGATGTCGTTGCCTCCTACACCGCTTGCGCCGCTTCCGCTACCTATGCTCCGTTCTTCCAGCCCTTCGAGTCCATCGAGGCCAAGGACGCCAGCACCGTGACGGTCAAGACCAAGGTCCCCAACTTCTCCCTGCTCAAGGATCGTCTGGCCATCGTCCGCGTTACCCCGGCCACCCAGACCGAGGAGGATCGCGCCAAGCAGCCGATCGGCTCCGGCCCCTGGATGTACGACTCTATCTCCGATACCGAGATCACCCTGGTTCCCAACCCCGAGTACAACGGTGAGTATGCTGCCGAGGATAAGAAGATCCAGTACAGCATCCTGACCGACCCCACCGCTCGCGTTACCGCTCAGCAGGAGGGCTCCACGCTCGTTATGGAGCTCGTTACCGCTGACGCCGTCGACCAGCTCGAGAGCGCCGGCTGCAAGATCGATAACGTTCAGGGTTTCGGCACCCGCTTCATCATGTTCAACGTCGCCAAGGAGCCTTGGAACAACGTCAAGGTCCGTCAGGCTGTCATGTATGCGCTCGACACCGAGAAGATGGTCAGCAACACCTTCGCCGGCCTTGCCACCGCTGCCAGCTGCTACCTGCCCAAGAGCTTCACCAACTATCATGAGGCTTCCACGGTGTACAAGACCGACGCCAAGAAGGCTAAGAAGCTCATCGAGGAGTCTGGCATCACCCCGGGTGCCATCACCCTGCGCACCACCGACAACGAGCAGATTAAGGGCATGGCCGCCCAGGTCAAGAATGACCTCGACGCTCTCGGCTTCGATGTGACCATCCAGACCGATACCTCGCCGGCCACCTACGCTGCCATCGACGGCGGCGAGGCCTACGATATCCTCCTTGCCCCTGGCGATCCTTCCTGCTTCGGCGCCGACCCCGACCTGCTGCTCAACTGGTGGTACGGCGACAACGTCTGGATGCAGACCCGTTGCCCGTGGAAGGAGTCCGCTGAGTGGCAGAAGCTCCACGGTCTCATGGACGAGGCTCTTGCCGCTGAGGGCGATGAGCAGCAGAAGAAGTGGAACGAGTGCTTCGACATCATTGCCGACAACGCCGTTCTGTACCCCGTTGTCCACGTCAAGACCGTCTCCGCTTCCTGGGACGATCCGTCCACTGCGCCCAACGGCGAGGCCCTCGATGGCTTCAAGGGCATCGGCACGACGAGCATGTCCTTCAGGGGCGTTGCGACCGTCAAGGCGTAAGACTCGCTTGAGTCTGTATGCAGGATGTCGGTCGTTGGGACCGTATCCTCATAGTTGAAACAAAGACCCGGGCGACCTCGATGTCGCTCGGGTCTTGTAATGAGTATCCGTACTCATATACCAGTTGGTCCTACCGACAAAAGAAAGGGGAGAGAACGTGAACAACTTGCTACGTTTGATTGGAAGGCGTCTTGTGGCGCTGCCGATCATGGCATTGGGCGTCACCGTCCTGGTGTTCTTCCTTATGTCGTTCTCCAAGACCGACCCCGCCTACACGGCGTTGGGTGACGGTGCCTCGCCCGAGGCGGTTGCCGAGTACCATGAGAAGTATGGTCTGGACGACCCCTGGCCCGTGCGCTATGTGCGCTATATGGGCGATTTGATCCATGGCGACATGGGCACCTATGGTGCTGCTCGCAACTCCGTTGCCAAGCGCATCTCCACGGCCCTGCCCGTCACGATGCAGCTGACCTTCATCGGCCTTGCCATCGGTGCGGTCGTTTCGTTTTTGCTCGGCGTCATCGCGGCACTGTATCGCGACAAATGGCCGGACCAAGTGATCCGCGTCTTTTCCATCGCCGGCTTGGCAACCCCGTCGTTCTGGCTTGCCGTTCTGTTGATCCTGCTGTTCTCTTCCTACCTTAAGGTGCTTCCGGCATCGGGTGCTCTGCCTCACTTCACCACGAATCCGGCTGGCTATCTGGGACGTATGATCATGCCCGCTATCGCCTTGGCATTTCCGCTGACGGGCCAGATGACTCGTATCGTGCGTACCGCCATGGTCGAGGAGCTCGATAAGGATTATGTCCGTATGGCTCGCGGCGCCGGCGTTCCCGAGAAGGTCGTCGTCGGCATCAACGTTCTTCGCAATGCGCTGATCACCCCGGTCACCACCCTCGGTCTTAAGATCGGTTACCTCATGGGCGGCGCCGTCGTCATCGAGGTTATCTTCAACCTCCCCGGCATGGGCACCGCGATTCTGCAGGGCGTTCAGGGCAACGAGGCGAACCTGGTTCAGGGCGTCGTTATCGTCGTTGCTCTTGCCTTCATCATCATCAACATCGTGGTTGACATGCTCTACCTGCTCATCAACCCGCGCATCAGGACGGTGTAGATTATGGTAAAGATTCGAGAGAAGCAAACCGAGCAGCTCGAGAAGGCTGCTTCCAAGGGGCTCAAGCTCGGTGGCTGGAAGAAGATGACGCTGTCTTCTAAGATTGCCGCCGTCGTGTTGGTGCTGGTCGCCCTGACTGCGATTCTGGCGCCCCTTCTTGCCCCCTATAGCCCGGTCGAGATTTTTACGGCTCGCCAGGCTCCCGGCAACGGATTTATCTTCGGTACCGACGATAAGGGTCGCGACATTCTGTCGCGCATGCTCTACGGTGGTCGTTACTCGCTGATTATCGGCTTTGGCGCCACTGCCATGGCTCTGGTCTGCGGCTCGGTCGTGGGCGCCCTTGCGGCGGTTTCGCGCAAGGCCGTTTCCGAGACGATCATGCGTATCCTGGACATCATCATGTCCATCCCGGGCATCGCCCTCGCGGCCGTCTTCGTCTCCATCCTGGGCAACTCCGTGCCGTCGATCATCTTCGCCATCGGCTTTATGTACACTCCGCAGATTGCCCGTATCGTGCGCGCCAACATCGTGTCCGAGTACGGCGAGGACTATGTCCGCGCGGTCATCGTTTCCGGCGCCAAGGCTCCGTGGATTTTGATCAAGCATGTTCTGCGTAACTGCATCGCCCCGATCATGGTCTTCACCGTTACCCTGGTCGCCGACGCCATCATCTTCGAGGCCTCGCTGACCTTCATCGGCGCTGGTATCCAGGAGCCCACCGCTACCTGGGGCAACATCCTCGCCGACGCCCGCGGCGGCGTGCTCGCCGGCCGTTGGTGGCAGGCGCTGTTCCCGGGCCTGGCCATCATGATCACCTGCCTGGCGCTCAACATCCTCTCCGAGGGCATTACCGACGCCATGGCCGCTGCTCCCTCCGCCGCCCTGGATCCGACCGATTCCTCCAAGCGCCGCGAGGCCGACCTGCTGGTCTCCGACCCCGTTCGCGCCTACAAGGAGCAGGCCCAGTCCCTCTCCGCTCGCCTTGGAGCCCTGCGCGATGTCGAGCTCAAGCGTGACGATCGCCATGTGCCCGACGAGTCTGTCGAACCGATCCTTTCGGTCCGTGACTTCTGCATCCAGTTTGAGCACCACGGCGATATCAACGTCGTCGACCATGTCAACTTTGACGTCCGTCCTGGCCAGACTATGGGCCTGGTGGGCGAGTCCGGTTGCGGTAAGTCCATCACCACGCTGGCCATCATGGGCCTGACCGACGATGACGAACATCTTTCCGGCGAGGTCCTCTGGGAGGGCCGTGACCTGCTCAAGATGAGCAAGAACGAGTGGTTCGGCCTGCGCGGTACCGATATCGCCATGGTCTATCAGGACGCCCTGTCCTCGCTCAACCCCTCCATGCTCATCTCTGCCCAGATGAAGCAGCTCACCAAGCGCGGCGGCACCCGCAGCGCCGAGGAACTCCTGGAGCTCGTGGGCCTCGACCCCAAGCGTACGCTCGAGAGCTACCCGCATGAGCTTTCCGGTGGCCAGCGTCAGCGTGTTCTGATCGCTATGGCCCTTACCCGCGACCCCAAGCTGGTCATCTGCGACGAGCCCACGACCGCCCTGGACGTTACCGTCCAGAAGCAGGTCATCAAGCTGCTCAACGACCTTCAGGCCAAGCTCGGCTTTGCCATGATCTTCGTCTCGCATGACCTGGCGCTGGTCGCCGAGGTCGCCCATAACATCACGGTGATGTACGCCGGTCAGGTTATCGAGCAGGCGCCCACCAAGGAGCTGCTCACCAACCCGATCCACGAGTACACCCGCGGTCTTCTGGGTTCCGTCCTGTCCATCGAGAGCGGTTCGGGCCGCCTGCACCAGGTGCCCGGCGCCGTTCCGAGCCCGCGCGATTTCCCCAAGGGCGATCGCTTCGCGCCCCGCTCGAGCCATCCGCGTATTGGCCTGGACACCCGTCCGGTCTTCAAGCGCGTGCCCGGCACCGAGCACTTCTATTCCGAGCTCCCCGACGAGGTGCTCAAGGCAAATGGTTTGACCCCTCACGCGGAGGTGATGTAGATGAGCGAGACCGCAGTCAACGGCGTCGAGCCGATCATCTTCCTTGATGACGTCCACGTCACCTTTAGGACCCGTACCGGCTCGATTCTGCACCCTAACCTGGTTCACGCCGTCCAGGGTGTAACGATTAGGCTCATGCCCGGTCAGACGATCGGCATCGTCGGCGAGTCCGGTTGCGGTAAGTCCACCACCGCCAACGTCATGTGCGGCCTGCAGGCCCCCACGAGCGGCAAGGTCTACTTTAAGGGCAAGGACGTTACCAAACGTACCGCCGAGGACCGTCGCCACATGGGTCGCGTCATCTCGGTCGTGTTCCAGAACCCGGCCACGGCACTCAACCCCCGCATGGTCGTTCGCGAGCAACTGCTCGATCCCATGCGCGTCCACAACCTGGGTACTGAGGCCGAGCAGGAGAAGCGCGTCAAGGAGCTCTTGGAGCTCACCGGTCTGCCCAGCTCCGCCGCCGAGGTTCTTCCCGGCCAGCTTTCGGGCGGCCAGCGCCAGCGCGTCGCAATTGCCCGTGCCCTGTCGCTGAACCCCGATGCCATCATTGCCGACGAGCCCACCTCGGCTCTGGACGTTTCGGTCCGCGCGCAGATTCTGAACCTGCTGACCGACCTTAAGAAGGAGCTCGGCCTGGCCATGGTGTTCATCAGCCATGACATCCAGACGGTCCGCTATATCTCTGACGACATCATCGTTATGAATGGCGGCAAGATCGTCGAGCAGGGCGAGGCCAAGCAGGTCTTCCAGCACCCCCAGGACCCCTACACCAAGATGCTGCTCGGCGCTGCGCCGTCGCTGCTGCATCCCAAGCTCGGCGAGTAGCCTCGCTTTCCCTCCCGTGCGCCCGGTTCCCTTGCCGGGCGCACCTCCGTTGCGATTTCGAAAGGTTGGGTTCACGAGCCATGCCAAGTGCTCAGGAGCTACAACATCAATTTGGTGAATATCGAGGCGCCATGCCCCGTCCATCAGATTTCGATCTCTTTTGGAATGACCGCATGGCCGAGGCCGATGCCGTCGAGCTCGACTATGCGATCGAGGCGGCATCGGTCACCGATGCCGTGACCTGCCAGCTTTTCGACCTCTGGTATACCGGCATGTGTGGCGCTCGCCTGCATGCCAAGTACCTTAAACCCGTCTCGGACGAGCCCGTGCCATTGGTACTTCAGTTCCATGGGTATCCGGGTGCAAGCCGCAGCTGGTTTGAGCAGGCGTCGTTTGCGGGCATGGGCATGGCACTCATCGCCCTCGACTGCCCCGGCCAAGGAGGTCCCTCCGAGGACATTGGTGGATTTGAGGGCACAACGGTCGCGGGCCATATCGTCGCCGGTATCGACGGTGATCCGGCCAACCTCTACTATGTCCGCTTGCACCAAGATATTCGCATCCTGTGCCGCATCGTTCGCGAGCTCGAGGGCATCGATCTTGCCCGTGTGTTTGTGAACGGCGCGTCGCAGGGTGGCGGTTTGGGCATTGCGACCTGTGCACTTAACAGCGAGCTTATCAATCGCGCCGCCATCCTCTATCCCTTCCTGTCGGATTTCCGCCTGGTCTGGGATTTGGATGCCGACGACATTGCCTACGAGGGCCTGCGCTATTGGTCTCGCTGGTTTGACGAGGACTCGACTCGTATCGACGAAGCCTATGCCAAGCTGGCGTACTTCGATTCCAAGAACTTTGCCCCTATGGTCAAATGCCCCGTGCTGTTTGGCACCGGCACAGCCGATACCGTCTGTCCGCCAGCGACGCAGTTTGCGGTCTATAACAACCTGACCTGTGAAAAGCGTCATGAGTTCTTTGAAGGCTTTGGCCACGAGGAGATTCAGGATTTTGACGATCTGATCATTCCGTTTTTCTGCAAGGGAGGGAAGGCTCATGTCTAAGTGCGAGAGCAATGTCGGCGAGCTGATTGTCCCCGGACTCGTGGGAATTCCTGGAACGGTTTCGTCAAGGCTCGCAGAATATCGGGACTGGCGCGGTGATGTCCAAGCAGATGTTTCTGATTTAGAGACATGCGCTTCGAATCTTGAGATTCAAGGCCTGGCCATAACGGCGATTGACTTTGTTAACCCCTGCGCCCGTTACTCGGAGGTCTCCTTTGAGCTCGGTGACGATGCGATTCACGCTCGTTTGATCGAGCCTGTCGGTCGTGCCCGAGTATCTGAGCGCGTGCCGTTGTGCCTGATGTTCCACGACATCGATCGGCCTGTGCGCGGCTGGCATCACATGACGAGATTTGCCGCCATGGGGTATGCCGTCCTCGCGCTGGATGACGATGTTGCTGGTGCGGACGACCTGCGGCGGGGGATTTCTTCGCCTGCTTTTGTCAAGCGCGTCCGTTGGGGTTGCGCGATGGCGAAGGTGGCGCGCAATCTTGATGGCGTGGACCCCGACCGCATCTTTGCATGGGGCGAGGGCCTTGGCGGCGGAGTCGCGCTGGCGGTTTCTGCTCTGGACGAGCGGGGCCTCGCCTGCACGGCGGTTGCCAATCCAATTCCCGGTGGCCTCGAGGCGTTGTCGTCTCGGGTGCGTGGATCGGTGCTCATGGGCACATCGCTCATGGATGCCGTGTGCGATCCCAAGGGCCAGTTTGCCGTATTCAACGGTCTTGAGTGTGACCGGAGGCATATCATCTATGCCAAATACGCTCATGAGCGCATCAATGCGTTCGAAAACGAAGTCATCGACTTTTTTAACCAAACGTTCTACCCGTGTTCTTTGGCCTAGACGGCCTGGACACTGCCAACAAGAGTGGGTGGCATAGGGCCGCCCGCCAGACAACTAAGGAGATTCTTGTGGCAACTCAGAAATTCACCGGCGTTATCCCTCCCGTCGTTGTTCCCGATACCGAAGACCACCAGCTCGACGTTGCCTCCTTTGAGCGCAGCATCAACCGCATGATCGATGCCGGCGTCGATGGCCTGTTCTTCCTGGGCTCTTCGGGCGAGGTCGTTTTCTCCACTGATGAGCGTCGTCGCCAGATCATTGCCGAGGCCGTTCGTATCGTCGACCACCGCGTGCCCGTCCTGGTCGGCATCATCGATACCGAGACCGAGCGCATGATCGAGCACGGTAAGGTCGCTCAGGAGCTGGGCGCCGATGCGCTTGTCGCCACCTGCCCGTTCTATGCCCTGCAGGGCATGACCGAGGTCGAGGAGCACTTCCGCATCCTGCACGAGGAGCTCGACCTGCCCATCTTTGCCTATGACATTCCCGTCTGCGTTCACACCAAGCTCCCCTGGAAGCTCCTTGCCAAGCTCGGCGCCGAGGGCGTCCTTGCTGGCGTCAAGGATTCCTCGGGTGATGACATCTCGTTCCGCTACCTCGTTCAGGAGAACGAGAAGAACGGTCATCCGATGAGTATCCTCACCGGTCACGAGGTTGTCGTCGACGGCGCTTACCTCGGTGGCGCCGACGGTTCTGTCCCGGGCCTTGCCAACGTTGAGCCCGAGGGCTACGTGCGCCAGTGGAAGGCCGCTCAGGCCGGTGACTGGGCTACCGTCAAGGCCGAGCAGGATCGCCTCAACGAGATCTCCCACATCTGGGATGTCACCTCGGGCGTCCAGGGCTATGCCGGTGGCGTCGGCGCCTTCAAGACCGCTATGAACCTCATGGGCATCTTCGACAGCCCGACCATGCCGCGCCCGGTGAAGGCCATGACTGGCGAGAACGTCGAGGCTATTAAGAAGGTCCTCCAGGACAACGGTCTCCTGTAAAGCTTTCCCAGGCACCCGACCTCGCCGTTCAACCGTGTGGCCATGATCCGTTAGGTCAATGGCCACACGGTTTCTCGGCGATCTCGGGCACCTGGATAACCTTTACTGCGCTGTGACGGCTAGCCTGACGGCGCATTTCCTGTAGTTGTTTTTATCTCCGAAGGAGAGCGACATGGAGAACAAGTACGTCTGCTCTGTCGATATCGGCGGAACTAAGATCGCGACTGCCATCATGGAGTACCCGGCTGACGGTAGTGTGCCCCATCCCGTTTTTGAGGCCGAGGTTCCCACAGAGGCCCAAGAGGGCGGCGAGGCCGTCTTCCAGCGTATCGAGGCATCCATCAAGGCTGCTCTCGAGGCGAATCCCGATGTCGAGGTCCTTGGCGTCGGTATCGGTGCCGCTGGCGTCGTCGATCCCAAGACGGGCGCCATCGCGTATGCCAATGAGATCATGCCCGGCTGGTCCGGCGTTCAGTTGGGGCCGCGTCTGCGCGAGGATCTCGGTCTTCCCGTTGCCGTTGTAGGCGACGTGCAGGCTCATGCTCTGGGCGAGGCCCACTGGGGTGTCGGCAAGGGCAAGTTCTCCGTCTTGTGTCTTGGCATCGGTACGGGTATCGGCGGCGCATATGTCGAGAACGGCCGCGTGATGCAGGGCTTCCATGGTGCTGCTGGCCATATGGGCCACATCGAGTGCTCGGCTGCCGCCGGCATTCCCTGCGCCTGCGGGCGTTCCGGCCATCTGGAGTCGGTTGCTTCGGGCACTTCCATTGGTCGTATGTACGATGAGCGCTTTGGCCGCGTCGACCCCAGCCGTCCTTCGGTCGGTCGCGATGTGAACGACCTGTGCCGTGCAGGCGACGCAAAGGCGACCGAGGTCATCCATGATGCCGGCTTTGCGCTGGGTGCCAGCTTGGGCTCGCTCGCTAACATCCTGGACCCTGAGGTCATCGTGCTTTCGGGCGGTGTGATTCACCAAGGTCCCGATTGGCGTTCGCAGACGTGGAAGGATTCGGTGCACGAGGGCTATGCCAGCCAGGCGCTCGATCCGCTTCAGGACACGCCGATCCTCATCGGTTCTCTGGAGGGCGATGCTCCGCTCATCGGTGCCGCTGAGCATCTTCTTGCCTCGTTGAAGTAAACATAACTACCAAGTGCGCCTTCTGAGGTGCCGCAGATTGACGTGAAAGGGGAGCGAAGCGTACTTCGGTACGCGAGCGACGGTTTGAACGTCAAGGTGCGGTGTCTCAGAAGGCTGTTTTGAGAAAGGTTGAGTCGAACATGACCGTTGATCCTTTGATCCAGTCCCTGAAGGGCAAGCTCGTCGTGAGCGTTCAGGCGTATATGGGCGAGCCGCTTCGTACGCCCGAGACCATGGCTCAAATGTCTCGCGCTTGCGAGCTTGGCGGCGCCGCCGCCATTCGCTGTCAGGGCCTTGCCGACATTGCCGCCATTAAGGGTCGCTGTGAGGTTCCCGTCATCGGCCTGTGGAAGGATGGACACGAGGGCGTTTACATCACGCCGACGCTGCGTCACGCTCGCGCCTGCGTTGCTGCCGGTGCCGATATCGTGGCGATCGACGCCACTGATCGTCCGCGTCCCGATGGCAAGACCGTCGAGGATACCTTCCGCCCGCTGCACGAGGAGGGTGTGCTCCTGATGGCGGATTGTGCCACCATCGAGGACATTCGCCGTGCGGTTGATATGGGCTTTGACCTGGTATCCACCACGCTTTCTCACGGCGTCGCCGCCATCGACTGCACCATGGCCGATGGCCCCGACCTGCCACTCCTGCGTCAGGCGACCGAGGAATTCCCCGGCCTTCCCATCATTTGCGAGGGTCGCGTGCATACGCCCGAGGAGGCTCGCGCCGCGATCGATGCTGGCGCCTGGGCCGTTGTCGTCGGCACCGCCATCACGCACCCCACGAGTATTACAAGTTGGTTCAAGGCTGCGCTTGAGGCGTAAGACAGGCCTCGTATCCGCTCGGGGCGGTATACTCAATAAAGGCAATTGACCGCGCGGGATCCGGGTTGCTGGGTCCCGCGCTTGTTTTCGGGAGGCAGCACATGCAAAAGGGAGATGCCATGGATGCGGCGGAGCGCTCGGAGCGCATCCCCGATATCGTCATCATCACCGGAATGTCCGGATCGGGCCGCACGCAGGCCATGCACGTGTTCGAGGACATGGGCTATTTTTGCATCGATAACCTGCCTCCGCGTCTGATCGCCCAGCTTGCCGAGCTCGTCGGCATTAATACGGGCGTGGGCAGGCATCTCGCCGTCACCTGCGATTTGCGTAGCCAGGGCTTGTTCGATGAGCTGCTCGATGCGGTCGCCGCGCTCGAAGAGCGCGAGATGAGCTGCGACATCGTGTTCCTGGAGGCTTCTGACGAGGTGCTGATTCGTCGCTACAGCGAAAATCGCCGCCGTCATCCCATTGCCAAGCCGGGGGAGACTACGGCCGATGCCATTCAGCGCGAGCGCCTTCAGCTGCAGGGCGTGCGCGATCGAGCCGATATGATTATCGACACGAGTCGTCTGCGCACCTCTGCGCTGCGCAACAAGCTACGTATGGCATTTTCCGAGCTGTCCGACCAACAGCTCATGGACGTCCATGTGTTCTCGTTTGGCTTTAAGCACGGCATGCCCGTCGAGGCGGACATTATGATCGACGTCCGCTTCCTGCCCAATCCGTTTTACGATCCCGAGATGCGCACGATGACCGGTCTCGATAAAAAGGTCTCCGATTTTGTTCTGGACCACCCCAAGACGCAGGAGTTTTGGAAGGCTTGGACACAGCTGCTCGATACGGTGATGCCGGGCTATATCGCGGAGGGTAAGCCGCAGCTTTCTATCGCCATCGGCTGCACGGGCGGACAGCACCGTAGCGTCGCCATTGCCGAGGCCACGGCCCGTTACCTGGAAGGCGCCCAGTATCACGTGAGCATCTCCCACCGCGACCTGTCGCGCGCCAACACGAAGGCATAGGCCTGCATGTCGTTTACCGCTGAGGTGCGCGACGAGCTTGCGCGCTGCGAACCCGAATGTGAATACTGCGATTTGTCGACGCTTGCCGCCCTGACGCGTGTGAGCGGTACGCTTTCGTTGGCCGGCTCCGGGCGGTATCGTTTGACGGTCGCGACCGAGACGGGAGCCGTCGCGCGCACGATGATCACGCTGACGCATCGCATCCTTAAGCTCAAAACGGAATTCACCGTTCGTAAATCGGTCTTGCATAAGGTCCGTAACTATCTCATTACCCTGCCCGATCAACCCGACTTGGACAAGGCTCTGGTGCTGCTGGGCATTCTAGACCGCAGAGGAGGGCTCGTCGCTGGTGTTCCCCGACACATCGTTGCCCGTCCCTGCTGCAGGCTTGCCTACATCCGCGGCGCGCTCATCGCGGGCGGCTTCGTGGCCGATCCACGCGGCGATTTCCATTTGGAGATCGCGGTGCAGGGCGAGCAGTATGCCCGGGGACTTTGCGACCTGTTGGGGCAGATTGGGGTCCATGCTCGTGTTAATGCGCGGCGGGGGTCATATGCCGTGTACATTAAGAGCGCCGAGGAAATCGAGCATCTATTAAAGCTGATTGGTGCCAAGCGCAGCGTTGCCGAGATTGAGGAGGCGCGCGCGGTCAAGTTGGTTAAGAACGATGTGAACCGTCGCGTGAACGCCGAGCTCGCCAACCAGACCAGAAGCGCCGGTGCTGCCCAACATCAGCTTGCGCTTATCGATGAGCTCGAGCAGCGCGGCCTTCGCGATGCGCTTCCGGATGCCTTGGCGGTCTTTTGCGACCTGCGCGAGCGCTATCCCGATCTGTCGCTGCGTGATTTAGGGGAGATGGCTGACCCTCCCTTGTCGAAGTCGGCCCTCTACCATCGAGTTTTGAGGCTTGAAAAGCTCATTGAAGCAAACAGGTAGTTTATAGTATCGACTTATATACGGATTTAGCTGCTATTTTATTCTTTAAAACGTTTTAACGTAAATTTGATTTTCAATTTCGACTATTCTCGTGAAATTCAAGTCAAAAAAAAGGTATATTAGGCGAGTGGTTAGTTTGTGGGCCTCAACGGCGGGCGCTGTAGCTTGCGGGGGCCTTACGAAAGGAGACACAATGGCAGTAAAGGTTGCTATTAACGGCTTCGGTCGCATCGGTCGTCTGGCTTTCCGTCAGATGTTCGGTCATGAGGGCTCCGAGATCGTCGCTATCAACGACCTCACCTCTCCCGACATGCTCGCTTACCTGCTGAAGTACGACTCCACGCAGGGCAACTACGCTCGCGATCACGAGGTCGTTGCTGGCGAGGATTCCATCACCGTTGACGGCAAGGAGATCAAGATCTACAAGGAGGCCGACGCCAACAACCTGCCTTGGGGCGACCTCGACGTCGACGTCGTTCTCGAGTGCACCGGCTTCTATACCAGCAAGGCTAAGGCTCAGGCCCACATCAACGCTGGCGCCAAGAAGGTCGTCATCTCCGCTCCGGCCGGCAGCGATCTGCCCACCATCGTGTACAACGTCAACCACGAGACGCTGACCGCTGAGGACAACATCATCTCCGCTGCTTCCTGCACCACCAACTGCCTCGCCCCGATGGCCAAGGGTCTGAACGACTTCGCTCCCATCGTGTCCGGCATCATGACCACCATTCACGCCTGGACCGGCGACCAGATGCCGCTCGACGGCCCGCAGCGCAAGGGCAACAAGCGTCGTAGCCGCGCCTGCGCCGTCAACATCGTCCCCAACACCACCGGTGCTGCCAAGGCTATCGGCCTGGTTCTCCCCGAGCTCAACGGTAAGCTCATCGGTGCCGCCCAGCGCGTCCCGACGCCGACCGGCTCCATCACCAACCTCTACGCTGTTGTTGACAAGAAGGTCACCGTCGACGAGGTCAACGCCGCTATGAAGGCCTACGCTTCCACCATCTCCGAGACCTTCGGTTACAACGAGGACGACATCGTCTCCACCGACATCATCGGCGAGACCCACGGCTCCATCTTCGACGCCACTCAGACCATGTGCTCTGACCTCGGCAACGGCCAGACCCTCGTTCAGGTCACCTCTTGGTACGACAACGAGAACTCTTACACCTCTCAGATGGTCCGCACCATCAAGTACTTCGAGAAGTTCGTTGCTTAATTTAGCTTTTAGCGAATAGCTCGTTGAGCGTCTAAAGAAGGGCGCGGCCTTATAGGGCTTACACCCTAGGGTCGCGCCCTTTTTATAGGAAATCGTCTGCCGTAATGGGAGGCAGACACGTACGAAAGGTAGAAGCAAACATGGCCTTTACCAAGAAGACCGTCCGCGACATCGATGTCGACGGCAAGCGCGTTCTCGTCCGCGTTGACTTCAACGTGCCTATCAAGGATGGCGTCGTTGGCGACACCACCCGCATCAAGGCTGCCCTGCCCACCATCAACTACCTCGTTGAGCACAACGCTCGCGTCATCCTCATGAGCCACCTCGGCCGTCCCGAGGGCACCGGCTTCCAGCCTGAGCTCTCCCTTGAGCCTGTCGCCAAGAAGCTCGCTGAGCTCTCTGGTCTCGATGTTGCCTTTGTCGCCGACACCTACGGCGAGAAGGCTGCTGAGGCTGTCGCCGCCGTCGAGCCGGGCAAGGTCCTCGTTCTCGAGAACGTCCGTTTCGACAAGCGTGAGAAGAAGAACGATCCCGAGATCGCCAAGAAGCTCGCTTCCTATGGTGACGTCTTCGTTCTCGATGCCTTCGGCACCGCTCACCGCGCCCAGGGTTCCGTCGTGGGCCCCGCCGCTTACCTGCCTGCCGTCGCCGGCTTCCTGCTCGAGAAGGAGGTCGACACGCTGACCGGCATCTTCGCCGAGCCCGAGCGCCCCTTCGTCGCTATCGTCGGCGGTTCCAAGGTTTCCTCCAAGATCGGCGTTCTCGATCACCTCATCG
>CAJMMF010000027.1:0-32254 GCA_905214385.1 uncultured bacterium | reverse complement strand
TCATCCCGTGCTCAAACATTCTCGCTTCGCTGCGAAACTGCGCGCGGGACGATATGTGGGCGCTCAGCACCGGGGACTGCGTTGTTCTGGCTCGGTTCGCCCGGGTGCCGTTGGGCCAGGGATGGGCGTCTTTGCTGATAGGACTTTGTTGAGAGGGAGCTGCTTTCATGCGGCTCTTTCTTTGTTTTTGGGTATATTTGTTCTTGTTGAATTGTTCTTGCGGCTGGGCGCGCATGCGGCCTGGAACGCTTCTTTTGTAGCCGTCTCGGCTCGTTATTGAGAGGAGACAAACTTATATGCGTATTGTGTTTATGGGTACGCCTGATTTTGCTGTGCCTTCTTTGACTTCGCTTGTTGAGGCTGGGAATGATATTGCGCTCGTAATTACTCGTCCTGATGCTGTTCGCGGACGTGGTAAGAAGCTGGAGCCGTCTCCTGTTAAGGCTAAGTCGCTTGAGCTGGGGTTGCCGGTTATTGAAGCTAATCGTATGACGCCGGAGGTTATTGAGGCGCTCCGGGCTGCCCAGGCCGATATTTTCTGTGTGGCTGCTTATGGTTGCATTTTGCCGGATGAGGTGCTGCATATGGCGCCGCTTGGTATTGTGAATGTTCATGCGTCCTTGCTGCCTCGCTGGCGTGGTGCTGCTCCCATCCAGCGTGCCATTCTTGCTGGTGACGAGGTTGCCGGCGTTTCCATTATGCGCATTGGACATGGCGTGGATACCGGCGCTTATTGTGCCCAGGCGTCTACGTCGGTTACCGGTAAGCATGCCGAGGCGCTCACGATGGAGCTTGGTGAGCTTGGCGGTAAGTTGCTTGCCGATACGCTTCCTTCGCTTGCCGATGGCTCGGCTGTTTGGACTGAGCAGGATGAGTCGCTCGTCACTCATGCCGCCAAGATTTCCAAGCAGGAGATGCGTCTTGATCCGCAGATGGCGGCGCTCGATTGCGTTCGTCATGTGCTCGCTTCGTCCGATACCGCGCCTGCTCGTTGCGTGATTGCTGGCAAGACGGTTCGCGTGCTCGATGCTGCGCCGGCCGATGTGTCGCTTGGCGAGGGCGCTGTTGCCGTCAAGAGCAAGCGTGTTTACCTGGGCCTTTCCGATGGCGCTGTTGAACTGCTCGAGGTTAAGCCCGATGGTAAGCGTGCCATGGCTGCTTCTGCCTGGGCTGCCGGCCTGCAGGGTGCCGAACTTAGGTGGGGTGTACTGTCATGAGCAAGTTGTCTCCCGCGCGCAAGCTTGCGCTCGACGTGTTGATGGAGGCCGATCGCCGCGGTATGTACGCACGCGACGTGTTGTCTTCCCGTGCTTCCGCCAAGGCCATTGACCAGCGCGATTCCGCTTTTGCCGCTCGTTTAGCGCTCGGTGTCGCCGCCACGCAGGGCGTTTTGGATGAGTTGCTCGATCAGTTTCTCGATAAGCCCAAAAAGGTCGCGCCGCGCGTTCGTATGGCGCTTCGTATCTCGGCCTTCGAGATGCTCTACCTGCATACGCCGGGCCGCGTTGCCGTGAGCCAGGGTGTTGAGCTGGTGCGCAGCGGTGCTAAGTCTGCTGCGGGCCTGGCAAACGCGGTGCTGCACAAGGTTGCGGACAACGTTGAGGACTTTGCCACGGCATCCGACGTGGATGAGTCCGAGCGCCGTTTGGTTCGCCTGTCTCGTTTGATGGGTCTTCCTCGCTGGCTGTGCGCTCGCATTATGGCGTCGTTCGATACGCCCGAGGGCGTGCTCAACTTTGCCGGTAATCTTGCGCCCGCGCCGCTTGCTCTGCACGAGAATGCGTTTGCGACTAAAGCCGACCCGTATATCTCGCAGCTCGTTGCGCCTGTCTTCCCGGGCTGTCATGCTCCTGTCGATGCGCAGGTCGCGGTTGCGTCGGGTGTGTTTGAGCGTGCTGCCGCGGTTGCCTCGGACCTCAACGCTCAGCTCATCGCCACTGCGGCGACGCGTCCCGGTCGTTGCCTGGAGATTGGCGCCGGTCGCGGCACTAAGACCTATGTGATGATGTGCCAGGCCAAACGTGCCGGTTACAAGCGTCAGCATACTGCGCTCGATCTGCATGATCGTAAATGTGATCAGAATCTCGCGCGCCTGCATAAGGCGGGCATCTCGGGTGTTCGTACGGTGTCGGGCGATGCCTGCGAGCTCAATGAGGTGCTTACGTCGTTTGATGCCATGCTCGGCGAGCCCGCCCTGTTCGACACGGTGTTTATCGATGCGCCGTGCTCTGGCACCGGCACCATGCGCCGTCATCCCGAGATTCCGTGGCGCCTGACCGAGAACGACGTTACGACTGAGCTGCCTCACCTGCAGCTGACGATGCTCAAGGAAGCAGCCGCGCGCGTGGCTGCTGGCGGTGAGCTTATCTATGCCACCTGCTCGGTTTTTGATGAAGAGAACACGCAGGTCGTGGATGCCTTCCTGGCCTCTCCTGAGGGCGCCGGCTTTACCGTGGCGCCGCTCTCCGAAGCCCAGATTTTGCAGCTCCCCGAGTACGATCATGCCAAGAGCCTCGTCACCCTGCGCCAAAACGCTCGAGGCCTCTTCCAAAGTGTCCCCGTTAATGCGGACTCCTACGACGGCCACTTCTGCGCCCGGTTGGTCCACAAGTAACTACTAAGTTGCGGTGAAATAGGGATTGAATAGCGGTATCCACCCGCCAGACAGTCCTTATTTCACCGCAACTCAGAAGGTCGTGCGAGTGGAGATCGCAATGGCGGTAAAGAGTGGTAATAAAAGCCCCGTCTCATACTTGCTGTTATCAAAAGCAGGGCGGATTACGGGTCCAGATTGGTGTTGTCCGACCACAGCAAAAATGGCCTGAATAAAACCGCAGGTAGATGGCTTGTTGAAATTTGCAAATTACTGTAATAGATAGAGGTTGTCAATTCAGCCCCGTAATCCGGTAGAGTTTTTAAATGTTACAAACTTAGCATCAGTCAGAAATCAAATCTATAGAAAAGTTGCGGTGAAATAGTTCCTGTTTGGGCGTTGAATGGGCTGATTCAGGAACTATTTCACCGCAACTCATAGGGAAATCTGGGTAGCGGGACCGTTTGTCGCTAGTGGTTGTGTGGGCAGTTGGCGCAGCAGCCGCTGGTGGCGCTGGTGCTGGAACCACCGCTGCGCTGGTCGGTGTTGTAGAAGCCGCTGCCCTCAAACTTGATGCCGCTGGCCGAGAACGTCTTGGATGCCGGAGCGCCGCAGCTCGGGCACACGACCTCGGGGGTCTCGGACATGGGATGCTCAACCTCAAACACGTTGCCGCAGCTCGAGCACTTATAATCGTAGCGCGCCATAATACTTCCTTTTCAGCACAAAGCGGGCAGATCGCTCTGCCCGCATAAATTCAAACAGCTGTAACTGTACCCTATATCGGGGGTTTTATCACGCTTCGCCCCAGAATCTATGGGTGTTGCGCAGGAGCTGTGCAGTTTTGCCCTCGGCGGCCGCAACGTCGGCCTCATCGGCCTGCCAGGTCCAGTTGCCCGTGGCGACACCCGGCACGTTCATGCGCGCGTCGTCGCTAAGCCCCAGAACATCCTGCAGCGGCATCATCACCAGGGGAGCGTCGCTTGCCAGCGCGTCGCTCATCAGCTTGGCCGCCACCTCAACACCGCTCGGCTCGTCGCCGCCCGCAAAGGAGCGTGTGCACCAACCGGTGAGCGTCGACGTGTCGTGCGTCGAGGTATACAGAATCTTGCCCGGCGTGGGATGCACACCGCAGCGGACGTCGTAATCGCTAAACTCCAGCACGTCCATGCCGGGGAAGCCGCAGGTCGAAGCCATGGCGCGAACACCGGGCGTCAGGTAGCCTAGGTCCTCGGCGATAAAGTTGAGCGGCCCCAGCTCGTCATAGGCAGTCTGGAACAGATCCTTGCCCGGACCCGCCAGCCAGCGGCCGTCGGCGCAGGCCTTGCCTGCGGGAATGCTAAAGTAGCTGTGGAATCCCAGGAAGTGGTCCAGGCGCACACGGTCGTAGAGTGAGAACGCGCGACGCAGACGGTCCATCCACCAGCGGTAGCCGTTCTCCTTCATATGACCCCAGCGGAACGTCGGGTTGCCCCACACCTGGCCCTCGGGCGCAAAGTTGTCGGGCGGTGCACCGGAGATCTCGATTGCCTTACCGGTATCGGACAACCAGAAGTTCTCGGGTTCGCTCCACGCATCGGCCGAATCGTCCGAAACGTACATAGGAATGTCGCCGATAACCTCGATGCCCTTCTTGTGCGCATAGTTCATGAGCTCGCACCAGGCAAGGTCAAAGCGGTACTGCATGTACGCCTGCAGCTCTGCCTCGTCGTGGAAACGCTTGTCGTCAATCAGATGCTCGTTGTAGCGCGCGACATCGGCCGGCCAATCGTGACGCGATTCACCTTCAAAGTACTTCTTGACGGCCATGTAGACGCAGTACTTCTCGAGCCAATCGGCGTTGCGATGTTTAAACGCCGTGTAGAGCGGGTCTGCATCCTCGCCGCCACGGGCCTTCCAAGTCTCAAAGTCGGCCGCCAGTTCCACTTGGCTCTCGGGCAGCAGGTCAACATTGCCCGCAAAGGCCGAAGGCCCAGCGTAAGGGGAGCGGAAGAAGTCCGTCGGGTTGACAGGCAGGACCTGCCAGTAGCGCATGCCCATAGCGGACAGATGGTCGATAAAGCGACGCGTGGGTGCGCCGATCGTGCCGGGCTTGCCGTCATCGGTCGGCACCGAGGTGATGTGGCACACGACGCCCGCGCCGTGATCGAGCGGCTCCTGCAGGCGCTGCTCGGCATGGTGATAGATGATCGACGAGCCCAGCGGATACAGATCGAGCGTGACCGTACCGTTGTGGATCTCGCACTCGTGACCGCTGATGACGTCACTCGCGCATTCGCCGAGCGCCGGAATCGTCACGCGGTGCGAATTGCGCAGACTGCGGTTGATGATAACCGTCGCGGACTCGCCATCCTTGCCCGTGCGGTTGTAGGCCAGCACCTCATCGTTGAGCGCGAAGGCCTTAATCTCGCCGTCGATCATAAACGGCAGTGCGCGGCGTACGGCGGAGGCGTTCTTGACAATAGCCAGCGTGTCGAAGTCGTGCAGTTGGTCCTTGGTCGGCAGAGTGCGGCGGTTGCCCGGATCGGTAAGGCCCTCCAGGCCGTATTCGTCGCCGTAGTAGATCGAAGGCACGCCGGGGAAGGTCATCTGCATGAGCGTTGCAAGCCAAAAACGGCTCTTGGCCAGGCCCATCGAGCTCTCGTCCAGTCGCCACTTGCTGCGCTCGCGCTCGGGCAGCTGCGACTCGTCGGGGCCGCCGCCGAGCACCGAGATGATACGCGGGCGGTCGTGGCTCGAAAGCAGATTGAGCGCGCAGGACAATGCCTCGCTCGGGTAGTTCTCGCGCAGGGTTTCGATATCCTCGGCTGCTTGGTAGGCGTTCTTGTAGCCCATCAAAAAGCCGATGACCATGTCGCGGAAAGGGTAATCCATAGCAGAGTCCAGCTCGGAGCCCTGCAGGTAACGACGCAGATGGCCATAGCTAATCTTGTTGGAGGCGTCTTCCCAGACTTCGCCGAGCAACAACGCGTCAGGCTTTTCGGCAAGTACGGCCTTCTTAATCTCGGCCAGGAAGTCGTCGGAAAGCTCGTCAGCGACGTCCAGGCGCCAACCATGGGCACCGGCGCGCAGCCATTTGCGGATCACGCCGTCCTTGCCCAGGAGCCGCTCGCGTACCAGCTCGGAGCTCTCATTGATGGCGGGCATGTTGCCCACGCCCCACCAGCAGTCGTACGAGCCGTCCTCGTGGAAATAAAACGCATCGCGCCACGGCGAATCCTCGCTCTGCCACGCGCCCACGCCGGGGTAGTTGCCGTAGCGGTTGAAATAGATAGAGTCGTCGCCCGTGTGGTTGAAGACGCCGTCCAGAATAATGGAAATGCCGAGCTTCTCGGCTGCCTCGCACAGCTCCGTAAAGTCCTGCTCGGTGCCCAGGATCGGGTCGATCTTAGTGTAATCGGCCGTGTCGTAGCGGTGGTTGCTCGCGGCCTCAAAGATGGGGTTGAGGTAGATGGCTGTAAAGCCCAGCTCGGCAATGCGGGGCAGGTCATTTTGGATACCCTTGAGCGAGCCGCCGTAAAAATCCCAGGTCCTGATGGAGCCGTCTTCGGCACGCTCGTACTCGGGCGGTTCATTCCAGTCCTCGACCATGCGGCGCTGGATTCCGTTGCGAGGCTTTTCGACTTCGGTCAGCGTGCGCTCGCGCCAGTTTTCGTCGCGTGCATAGCGGTCGGGGAAGATCTGGTAAACCATGCCACGCTCGTACCACTCGGGACGAATTTCGCGGTGCTTGTAGACGGTAATCTGGAAGGACGGGACCTCGGCGTAGTCGTAGGTTACGCCCTCGCCGCCGGTGCGGCCTTGCGGCGCGCCCAAGCGAACCTCGGGTTGGCCCTCGATATTGCAGATAAAGCTGTACCAGATAAGACAGGGCTCGGTGCACTCAAACTCTACGGTAAATATGCCGTCGCCCTCGTGCGTCATGGGATACCGAGACTCACCGATCTCATCGACCCAGGTGCGCAGCGTAAGCGTTGCCTGGTTGGGATCGGCATCCTCCAAAATCACCGAGAGTGCAACGGAAGTTCCAGTGGTCACAGCGCCAAACGGAGTGCGAAACTGCGGCAGGCGGCTGTTGTGAATCAATCTCATAGTACGGTCCAGTTCTATACAGTCATGGCCAACGGGCCATGGGCTTAACGCACGGTACTTAAGTATATCGTTGCACTTTAGTTGTATAAACTACAGCCGCTCATTATCGGCGAACGGTTGTCCTAGAAAATCGTTTTACCATCCAAATTATCGCGGCATTCGAAAACGCACATACCGATACTATTTGTAGCCAACCAAAAGTACCCCGGTTTACTACGATAAATTGAATGATCTCAACCACAGTCAATTTGGTGATATTAAAACCGCAGGTAAAAGCATTGGCAATTTCGTAGATTGCTCGTTGTGGTCGGCCGGAGCCATTTTGTCGTAGTAAACCGGCCCTCTTTTTAATACGAAGTTCAACAAAGAAGAGGGCGCCTGGTTGGGGCGCCCTCTTTTGCGTCGAGGATTAAGTTTTAATCGTCCGGATTACCGGCGCTTGCGGGCGGCCGTTGCCTTGCGGACGGAGGTCTTCTTGGCAGGAGCCTTTTCCTCAGTGGGAGCGGCGGGGGAGACCGAGGCCTCCTTGGCGGGCTCAGTCTTTGTCGTAGCCTTCGGAGCGGTCTTGACCTCGGCGGCCTTCGGTTCCGGCTCGGCCTTTATTGCGGGCTTTTCCTCGACCTTAGCCTCTGCCTTGGGAGCAGCGGTCTTGGCCGTGGCCTTTTTGACCGTCGTCGTAGCTCGCTTGCGCGTGGTGGTCTTGGCGGCCGGCTTAGCCTCGACAGCTTCCTCAGCCTTAGGCGCAGCGGGCGTCTCCTCGACTTTGGCGGCCGGCTTAGCGGCTGCCTTGGTCGTGGCGGCCTTCTTGGTCGTCGACTTCGTAGCCGTGGTCTTCTTGGCGGTCGTCTTCTTGGCAGCGGCCTTGGCCGGAGCTTTTGCCGCGGGCTTAACCTCGGCTGCAGCGGTCTCGGCCTTTACCTCGGGAACGACCTCGGCCTCGGTGGCCTTCTTGACAGCTGCGGTGGTGCGCTTGCGCGTGGTCGTTGCCTTGGCTGTAGCCGTCTTTGCGGCGGTGGCCTTAGTGGCAGTGGTCTTGGCTGCAGAGGTCTTGCTCGCAGTTGTAGACTTGCTCGCCGTGGTCTTCTTAGCCGTCGTCTTGCGGGCCGTCGTCTTCTTAGCGGCAGGCTTCGCAGCGGGCTTAACCTCGGCATCAGCAGCGGGCTTCGCCTCGGCCTTGGTCTCCTCAGCAGCGACAGGCTCCTCGACCTTAGGCTCCTCAACAGGTGCGGCAGCCTCAGCTACGACAGGCTGCTCGACAGGCGCGGGCTCCTCGTCAGCCACCGCCGCCTCAACCGGCGCCGCCGGCCTCTCAATCTCCGGGTGCATAAAGAAATACAGGTCCAGATACTTGTCGGCCGAGCGCGTCCAGCTAAAGTCCTGGCTCATGGCCTGCGTGACCAGCTGGTTCCAGGCATCGCGGTTATCCCAGAACAGGCGCGCCGCACGGAACACGGCGTCGCCCATCTCGTCGCCGTTAAAGTTGCTAAACGAGAAGCCCGTGCCCTCGCCGGTAAACTCGTTATACGGGATCACCGTGTCCTTCAGACCGCCGGTCTCGCGAACAATCGGCAGGGTGCCGTAGCGCATGGCGATGATCTGCGACAGGCCGCAGGGCTCAAACTTCGAAGGCATCAGGAACATATCGGCGGCGGCATACATGCGCTGCGACAGCGCCGGATCGAACTCGATGCGCGCGGCCATGGTGCCGGGGTACTTGTCCTGGAAGTAACGCAGGCCGTCCTCGTAGTCGCGGTCGCCGGTGCCCAGCACCGCCACCTGCACGCCGCCGGCCAAAATGCGGTCGAGCGCGTACATGACCAGGTCCATGCCCTTCTGGCGCGTCAGGCGCGTGACCATCACCATGAGCGGACGGTCGTCGCGAACCTCGAGCCCCAGCTCCTCCTGCAGCTTGGCCTTGCACACGGCCTTGCCGGAACGGTCCTCGACGGTGTAGTTGGCGGCAATGCGCTTGTCGGTCGCCGGGTCAAAGCCCGCCACGTCAATGCCGTTCAAAATTCCCTGCAGCGCATAGGAGCGCTCACGCAGCACGCCGTCCAGGCCCTCGCCAAACTCGGGCGTCTGGATCTCGTTGGCATAGGTGGGGCTCACCGTGGTGATGGCATCGGCATAGCGCAGCGCGCCCAGCATGTAGTTGATGCTGCAGGCGTCGCAACGCAGCTGCGAGGCCGCCGCCGGAATGTGCGCCACGCCCAGGATGTCCTCCATCACGGTGTCGCTAAACTGGCCCTGGAACGCCACGTTGTGGATCGAGAACACGGTCTTGACGCGGTCGTACAGCGGCAGGCCCTGGTAGAACTCGCGCAAGAACACGGGCGCCAGTGCCGTCTGCCAGTCATTGCAGTGCAGGATGTCGCACTCAAAGCCGGCCGGCAGGTGCTGCAGGCTCTCGGTGATGGCCTTGGAGAAGAACGCAAAGCGCTCGCCGTCATCAAAGAAGCCGTACGGATAGTCGCGCGCAAAGTAGCGCTCGTTGTCAATGAACATATAGGTGACGCCGTCGTGCTCGAGCTTCTCGAGCCCGCAGTACTCGTTACGCCAGCCCAGGCTCACGTAAAAGTCGGAGAAGTGCTCCATCTGCGCCTTGTATTCGTCCTTGATGGTGGCGTACTTGGGCACCATCACGATAACCTCGGCGCCGGCGCGCACAAGCGCCGCAGGCAGCGAGCCCGCCACGTCGCCCAGGCCACCGGTCTTCACAAACGGTGCGCACTCGGCCGAGGCAAACACGATCTGCATCTTTTTGCTGGAATCTGCCATATTGTCTCCCATGTTGCAATTCGAGAATAGCCGCCTGGCATAAACCGGGCGGCTATTCTACATGTTACGAGCGATGTTGCGGTGCCAACGTTAACGTACGATGGTGGTGTCGGAAGTTAACGGAGCCTTGCCCAGCACCAGGATGTTCTCGGGTGTGCCGCGAAGCTCGGTGTTGGTGGGAACCACGTTGTTCTTGTCCAAAATGGCGTTCTCGACGCGGGCGCCGCTCTTGATGATGCAGCTTTGGTTGATGATCGAGTTGGTCACCGAAGCACCTTCCTCGACCACGACGCCGCGCGACAGGATCGAGTTGCGCACGGTGCCCTTGATGATGCAGCCGGCCGAGATGATTGAGTTGCACGCGTGGCTGCCGGTCGCATAGCGCGAAGGCGGCACGTCGTGAGCCTTGGTCAGGATCGGGCGCTCGGGGTCAAAGAGCTGGTCGGCAACGGTCTGGTCGAGCAGGTCCATGCTGCGGCGATACAGCGATTTCTCGCTAAACACGCCCACGACCTCGCCCTTGTACTCGTAGCTGCACACGTCGATGTTGCCAAAGTCGCCCTGGAGTGCCTCGAGCAGGTCCAGATAGTCGGCGGCCTGGTAGTGGTCGATGATCTCGAGCAGCGTCTCGCGGTTGACGATGCAGCAGTCCATGGAGGCGTTGTCGCCGTACGCGACGCCGGCGCTCACGCCCGTCAGGCGGCCGTTCTCGTTAATCTCGAGTTTGGTCTCGTCTTCGACATTGCGCGTGGCCTTGCAGTACACCACGGTCATCTGGGCACCGGAGTTCTCGTGCGCCTCGATGATGGTGTTGAGGTCCATGTTAAAGATGATGTTGGTGCCCATCATCACGACATAGGGATTCTCCGAGCGCTGGAACAGCGTCTTGTTGGAGATGATGTCGCGCAGCAGGAAGCGCATGCCGCCCTTGGTGGTGCCGTACGCGTTGCCGGGCACCATGAACAGGCCGCCCTTCTTGCGGTCCAGGCCCCAGTCCTTGCCCGAGCCCACGTGGTCGATCAGCGAGCGGTAGTTACCCGGCATGACGACACCGACGGTCTTGATGCCGGCATTCATCATGTTGGACAGCGGAAAGTCGATCAGGCGGTAGCGGCCCAAAAACGGAACGGACGCGATGGGGCGGTCCTTGAGTAGGACACTGCCGTAGGACGAAGAGTAGTTAGCGGTGATATAACCGATGGCCTTGCGATTGATCATCGGATCATTCCCCCTTCCCGATAACGACGTCATTTCCAACGACGGCCGTATCCTTGGTGGTATCGACAGAGCCGAGCTTCACGCCCTCTTCGACCGTGGAGTTCTCGCCCAAAATAGCGCGGCAGATGTGCGCGCCGCTCTTAACGTGCGCACCCGGCAGCAGCACGGAGTCCTCGACCACGGCGCGCTCCTCGATGATGACATCGGTCGAAAGGATCGAGTGGCGAGCGGTGCCGTAGATCTTGCAGCCGTTGGAGACCAGGCAGTCGTCCAGGCGGCCGTCCGGTCCAATGTAGTGCGGCGGACGCGTGGTGATGTTGGACATGATGGGGAAGTTCTTGTCAAACAGATCGAACTCGGGGTTGTTGCCCAGCAGATCCATCGAGGTCTCGTGGAAGCTGGCGATGGTGCCGACGTCCTTCCAAAAGCCGTGGAACTCGTAGCTGTACAGGCGCTTGTTCTCGCCGAGCAGCTTGGGGATGATGTCCTTGCCAAAGTCGTGGCTCGAGCGCTGGTCCAGAGCGTCCTCCTCGAGCGCCTCGATCAGCACATCGGCCGAGAAGATGTAGATGCCCATGGACGCGAGGTTCGAATCGGGCTTCTCGGGCTTCTCGGTGAACTTGGTGATGCGGCCGTCCTCGGGGTCGGTGGTCAGGATGCCAAAGCGGCTGGCCTCCTCCCACGGCACGGGCATAACGCTCACTGTGAGGTCGGCGTTGTTCTCAATGTGCGTCTTGAGCATCTTGCGGTAGTCCATGCGATACAGGTGATCGCCCGAAAGAATCAGGACGTACTTGGGGTCGTTGGCCTTGATGTAGTCAAGGTTCTGCGTAATGGCGTCGGCCGTGCCCGCATACCAGGCGCCGCCGGTCTGCGTCTCGTACGGCGGCAGGATCGACACGCCGCCGTCACGGCTGTCCAGATCCCACGCCTCGCCGGAGCCCACGTAGGCATGCAGCAGGTAGGGACGGTACTGCGTCAGAACGCCCACCGTGTCGATGCCCGAGTTGGAGCAGTTGGACAGCGAAAAGTCGATAATGCGGAACTTGCCACCAAAGCTAACCGCCGGCTTGGCGATCTTTTGGGTGAGTGCCCCCAATCGGCTGCCCTGTCCTCCTGCGAGGAGCATCGCGATGCATTCTTTCTTACTCATCGATTTCTCCTTCTGTCATCGATGTTCCTAACCCATTAGCGACGGGCGCGGCGCACTGTCACGCCCGTCGAGTAATGCCGTGCGGCAAAGGAAGCTCGCGCGCTTTATGCGTGCCAGATCTCGTCGCGATACTCGCGAATGGTGCGGTCGGACGAGAACCAGCCACTCGAGGCGGTGTTGAGCAGGGCCTTGCGGTTCCAGGTCTCCTGGTCGCCGTAGCTGCCCGTGAGGTTCTCCCATGCATCCACGTAGCTACGGAAGTCAGCCATGACTAGGTCGGGGTCGTTGTTGTTCATGAGCTCGTTGTAGATGCTCTCGAAGTTGCCCGAAAGACCCGCAAACGTGTTGTCCTTGAGCTCGTCCATCACGCGGCCCAGACGCTCGCGGTCGCCGTTGAGGGTATCCCACGCAAAGTAGCTGTTGGATGCCCAGAGCTGCTCGACCTCGGGGGCGGTCAGGCCAAAGATGGCCTCGTTCTCGCGGCCGGCCAGATCGGCGATCTCGATGTTGGCGCCGTCGAGGGTGCCCAGCGTAATGGCGCCGTTCATCATGAGCTTCATGTTGGACGTGCCCGAGGCCTCCTTGCCGGCCGTGGAGATCTGCTCCGAGATCTCGGCGGCGGGGTAGATGAGCTGGGCGTTGCTCACGCGGAAGTTGGGGATAAAGCAGACCTTCATGACCTCGTTCACGCGAGCGTCGTTGTTGATGACGTCGGCAACGGAGTTAATGAGGCGGATGGTCTCCTTGGCAAAGGTGTAGCTCGAGGCAGCCTTGCCACTAAAGATGAAGGTCGTCGGCGTCACGTGGAAGTTGGGATCGGCAATGCGACGGTTGTAGATGTCCATCACCTTCATGATGTTCATGAGCTGGCGCTTATAGGCGTGGAAGCGCTTTACCTGGACATCGAAGACGGTGTTGGGGTCGATGACCAGACCGGTCTCGGCCTTAACGTAGGCGGCCAGACGCTCCTTGTTGGCGCGCTTGGAGGCACCCACGGCCTTCAGGAACTCGGTGTCGTCCTTAAACTCCTTGAGTTTCTCAAGCTCAAAGGCGTCTTTGAGCCAGCCATCGCCAATGGCCTCGGTCACGAGCTTGGCGTAGGTGGGGTTGGCCTCGGCAAAGAAGCGACGGTGCGAGATGCCGTTGGTCTTGTTGTTGAACTTCTCGGGCGTCAGGGCATAGAAGTCCTTGAGCACGATGTTCTTGATGATGTCGGAATGGATCTTGGCCACGCCGTTGACGCTGTGGCTGCAGATCACAGACAGGTTGGCCATGCGAATCTCGCCGTCCCACAGGATGGCGGTCTGGCGCAGACGCTCCTGCCAGCCCTCCTTCGTGGTGTCGAACGACTCGTGCCAACGACGGCTGATCTCGTCGATGATCTGGTACACGCGGGGGAGGAGCTTGGAGAACGTGCCGATAGGCCACTTCTCCAAGGCCTCGGGCAGGATGGTGTGGTTGGTGTAGCTCACGACCTGCGTCACGATGTTCCAGGCGTCGTCCCACTCGAGCTTTTTCTCGTCGATGAGAATACGCATGAGCTCGGGGCCGCACATGGCGGGGTGCGTGTCGTTGGTGTGGATGGCCACAAACTGCGGCAGCAGCTCCCAGTTCTCGCCGTGCTCCTTCTCAAAGGTGTCGAGCAGGCTGTAGATGCCGGCCGAAACAAACAAGTACTCCTGCTTCAGGCGCAGCAGACGACCGTGCTCGCCGGCGTCGTTGGGGTAGAGGATGGCGCTGATGGCCTCGGCCTCGGCGCGCTCGGCATCGGCCAGGGCGTAGTCGCCTCGGTTGAAGGCCTCCAGATCGAAGTGCTCCTCGACCGGCTCGGCAGCCCAGACGCGCAGCTTGTTGACGGTCTCGCCGGCATAGCCCACGACGGGGATGTCATAAGGGACGGCCAGGATATCCTGCGTGTCCACCGTGCGGTAAAACGTGCGGCCATCCTCCTCAAAGCCCTCGACGCGGCCGCCAAACTTGATGGTCACGGCCTTATCCTGACGACGGACCTCCCAGGGATAGCCGTGGGTAAGCCACTCGTCGGTGGCCTCGACCTGGCTGCCGTTGACGATCTCCTGCTTAAACAGGCCGTAGCGGTAGCGCATGCCGTTGCCGTAGCCGGCAATGCCCTCGGCTGCCATCGAATCCAGGAAGCATGCGGCCAGACGGCCCAGGCCACCGTTGCCCAGAGCCGGATCGGGCTCCTGGTTCTCGATGACGGACAGATCGAAGCCCATGTCGTCGAGCGCCTCGGCGACCATGTCGCGCACGCCAAAGTTGAGCAAGTAGTTGTCGAGCAGTCGGCCGATCAAAAACTCGATCGAGAAGTAGTACACGCGCTTTTTGCCCTCGGCGGTGACGCGGGCGTCGCTCTTGGTGGCAACGGTGCGCGCCTTCTCGGCCACGAGCTTGGCCAGGGCATTAAAGCGGTCGAGGTCGCTGGCGGCCTCGACGCTCTTGCCGCTGATGCTCATGACGGCATCGCGATAGAGCTCGGTAAACTCCTGCTTGTTGTCGAAGATCTTATTCATACGTTCCTTTCCCCCGGGAGTTGTTCCCCGAAACGGTTATGACATGTATCCTACGCCCTCGCGGGGCGGGTAATTACAGCTGTAACGGTTTTGTTACGCATCCTTGGCAGACGGCTTAGCAGAAGCAGACTTGGCCTTGGTAGCGGCCTTTTTGGCAGCCGGTTTCTTGGCTGCGGCCTTAGCAGCGGGCTTTGCAGCAGCCTTGGCCTTGGCCGTGGCAGGAGCCTTCTTGGCAGCCGCGGGCTTGGGCTTCACCAAGGACGTGCGCTTTTTGGGCGCAGCCTTGGGCTCCTCGACCACAGGCGGCATATAGCTGCTGGGACCGCGGCGCTTAAGCACCACGCCTGCCAGGCCGGGAACCTTGATCTCGATGGAGTCCATCTGCCCGTTCCAGGGATAGGGCTCGCTCGAGCAGGTGTAGGGCTCCTCGCCGGCATAGCCGCTGCCACCGAACTCGGGACGGTCGGAATCAAAGATGACCTCCCAGTCACCCTCGCGCGGCACGCCCACGCGGAAGCTCTCGTAGCTTGCCGGGTCAAAGTTGATCAAGATCACCAGGTCGTCATCGACGTCCTCGCCCTGGCGCACAAAGCTCACGATGGACTGCTTGGAGTTGTCCGCGTCGATCCAGGTAAAGCCGTCATCGGTGTAGCCGCGCTCGTACAGGGCGGGCTCGGCGGTGTACAGGTGGTTGAGTGCCTTGATGAACGCCTGATGATGACGGTGAGTCTCGTACTCCTCGGTCAGGAACCACTGGATGGACTCGTAGTAGCGCCACTCAATAAACTGGCCGATCTCGTTGCCCATAAAGTTGAGCTTGGCGCCGGGGTGCGTCATCTGGTAGAAAGCCAGCGTGCGCAGGCCGGCAAACTGGCGCCACCAGTCGCCCGGCATGCGGCCGATGAGCGAGCACTTGCCGTGGACGACCTCGTCGTGGCTCAGCGGGCAAATAAAGTTCTCGGTAAAGGCGTACATGATGGAGAACGTGAGCAGCCCGTGGTTGCCGGGGCGCCACGGAAAATCGGTCTGCATGTAGTGCAGAGTGTCGTTCATCCAGCCCATGTCCCACTTGTAGTGGAAGCCCAGGCCGCCGTCCTGCGGCGGGTAGGTCACGAGCGGCCACGCGGTGGACTCCTCGGCCATCATCATCACGTCAGGGTAGTGGGCCTCCACGGCGCAGTTGGCCTGGCGGATAAACGCGCTGGCGTCCAGGTCCTCCTCGGTACCGTACTTGTTGAACTTCTTTTGGCCCGGATCGTCGATGCCAAAATTGAGGTACAGCATGCTGGACACGCCATCCATGCGGATGCCGTCAACGTGGAAGTTCTCGAGCCAGTACAGCACGTTGGAGACCAGGAAGGAGCGGACCTCGCCGCGGGCAAAATCGAACTTGTGCGTGCCCCAGTTGGGGTGAATCTCGTGCTCAAACAGCATGTGGCCGTTAAAGGTGGCAAGGCCGTGGGAGTCGGCGCAAAAACCGCCGGGCACCCAGTCCATGATCACGCCGATGCCTGCCTCGTGGCACGCATCGATAAAGTGCATGAGCTGCTGCGGGTCGCCATAGCGGGACGTAGCGGCATAGTAGCCGGTCGTCTGGTAGCCCCAGGAGCCATCGAAGGGATGCTCCATAAGCGGCATGACCTCAATGTGGGTGTAGCCCATGTCGCGCACGTAGTCCACGAGCTCCACCGACAGGTCGTCGTAGGTGTAGAACTCGCCACGCTGCGCGGGGAAGGGATCCATGGGACCGGGGTAGTTGCCGTACTCGTCCGGCTCGCCCTGCGGCGCATCGCCGTGGCGCTTCCACGAGCCAATATGCACCTCGTAGATATTGAGCGGCTGCGACATGTGGTTGTGGCTGGCGCGGCGCTTGAGCCACGCGGCATCGTTCCACTGGTAGCCATCCAGGGTCCACAGTACGCTGGCGGTACCCGGAGGGCACTCGGCCTTAAAGGCATACGGATCGGCCTTGTAGAGTTTTTCGCCCTCGTTGGTCTCGATGAGGTATTTATAGAGCTGGCCCTGCTCTGCGCCAGGAATAAAGCCTTCCCAGATAGCGCTCGTGTGCACGGGCACCAGAGGGTTGGCTTCCTCATCCCAGTCGTTAAATTCGCCAATGACATGCACGCTCTTTACATCGGGCGCCCAAACGCAAAAGCGCCAGCCGCGCGTACGGTTCTGCGTGTCGGGGTGCGCGCCCATCTTTTCCCAGCTGCGCTCCCACGTACCAATGCCAAACAGATAGACATCGTCCTTAGAGAGCTCCGGTGCGTGCGGGGCGGCTTTACGGGTTGCGGGCTTTTTAGCCGTTGGCTTTAGCTTTGTATCGCTCACGTTTGATCCCATCATGACGCGGCAGCGTGTTGCCTTGGTGACTAGATGCGAAAGGTCCAAGGCTGCACGAATCGAAGGGACGGCGATAGTTCTATGATTCGTTCCACCTCGCGTGCTCGGTGGAACTTTCGGCAGAAACTACGATAACACCTGTACGTTACTTTTATGAAGGAAAGTGGTTTTAGGGCGGCGTTTAATCGGTAAGCGCCATGTTTAGACCACTGGCAGAATTGCCGTGGTAAAACTCTTGACAGTTTTACCAATAAGGGTTTTTTGATTGTTGGTTTGACGTTTGGTAAAACGTTTTTAGCAGGTTGTTTACCATTTGACATCGAAAGGTACATTTATGTTCCAGACCGCCGCTCCCAATGTCGCTTTTATTTTCGATTGCGACGGCACGCTGGTTAATAGCACCCCCGTTTGGGCCTATGCCCAGCCCGAGTTATTGCACCGCCACGGAGTCGACGTGACGGTCGACGATTTTGCCCAGTTTGAGCATTTGTCGCTCGAGGACGAGTGCCAGGCCTACCACGACACCTGGGACATTGGCGCGAATGGCGAAGAGCTGTATCGCGAGCTGAGCGACATCCTGATCGATGGCTACTCCAAGGTGCCGCCGCGCGAGGGGCTCCTGGTATTTTTGGAGCAGGCGAAGGCGGCGGCCATTGCCATGTGCGTTGCCACGTCCACACCGGCCGAGCTGGTTAAGTCTGCGCTTGCGGGTGCCGGGCTCGATGCCTACATGGAGTTTGTGACCACCACGGGCGAGGCGGGACGCTCCAAGCAGTTCCCCGACGTGTACGAGCTGGCGTTGCGTCGCCTGGAGGAGCGCCATGGGCACCAGTTTGAGCGCACGTGGGTGTTTGAGGACGCGGTCTTTGGCCTTAAGAGCTCTGGGGCCGCCGGCTTTAAGCGTGTGGGTATTTATGATCCGCACGGCCGCATGAAGCGCGACGACGTACGCACCAACTGCGATATCTTTATCGACAGCTATGAGGACCTGGTCCTGGCCCGCGTACTTTCGTTTGAGGGCTAGGCGAGTACCGTGGCTTGCAAAGTATTAGTGGTTTGTGGCTCGCCGGTGGTGGCGAGTGCGGATCTGTTGCGTAGGCTAGCAGGGGAGTGCAACCACGTCGTCGCCGTGGACCGCGGACTCGATGCGCTGCTGGGCGCCGGCCTGAGCTGCGATGTATATGTGGGAGATGCCGACACGGTGAGTGATGCGGGTCGCGCGTTGGTCGATGCCGCTAAGGACTTTGAAGTTGAGCGCCACGACCCGTACAAGGACTATACCGATCTTGCACTGGCCCTCGATTCCGTCCGACGCCGCTGGCCGGGTGCCGAAGTGGTGGCAACCTGCGCTACCGGCGGCCGCCCGGATATGGCGCTTTCCGTACTGGGGTTGCTCGCAGGCTACGATGACGCCCCAGTCTGGATTGCCGAAGACGAGACCACGGCCCGCATTCTGCACGAAGGCGAATCCTGGACCATTGAGGGCGCCGAAGGCAAGACGTTCTCCATCGTCGCCATAGCCCCTAGGACGGTTGTAAGCGAACACGGTCTAGAGTGGGAGTTAGATCACGCTTCGCTGGGCTTGTTAGCCGATACGGGCATTAGCAACGTCGTCAGGTCAACAGCCACGATCCAAGTCCATACCGGCACCGCCATCGCTTACCTATATCAATAGGCATTTAGAATCTGACCCCAAAAAAGTCCTTGCGCGTCGCGCTAACTTCCCCTATAGTATTTCTTCGTCACGGGGGCGTAGCTCAGCTGGGAGAGCGCTTGACTGGCAGTCAAGAGGTCAGGGGTTCGATCCCCCTCGTCTCCACCATCGTGAATGCAAAGGCCTTCGGAATTCCGAAGGCTTTTTTCATGCCAAAACACCACGCGCCACAAACCCCACTTACGCCAACAAAAAGTTGCACAATTTATTTCCCATGTCTGTACATAGTTTGTTAGCCAAACGCAATTACCAGTGCAGCTCGCTGCTCTAGTTGGGCTTCAGGAACGCTCCCAATTATTGCCAGCACCCCAATAACCTGCGCCAACGTGAACAACTTCCCAAAACAACCCCCTTTAGCACGTCAAATGAACGATTTGTTGTCAAACGCAGCCCAAATCAGTTTCACTAACAGCTTGTGCTAGGATATCTAACGTTACATGAGTTCAACTGAGCTCACGGCTCCAATAGGCCACGAAGCGCAGGGTCGATCAGCATCCGGCCGTAACGGCGGTGCCAGAAAAACCACGAGCTCCAATATCGATTGCCATGCGCGATTTTGCACTTGCTTTTGCGGCTATTTATAAGTTCGTTTTAGTCAGTTCAACAATTTACTATGGCAAATCACTGCGGTTCTTCAGCTGTTTGCGTGCGGTCCAGTTTTGAAATCCCTTGACTGGCTCGCACGCAGCCAGCTGAGGTTGTAGGCAATCTTGCGATACGTGCCTGCAGCTTCAGCGCTGCTTTTATGCATACCGTTCACGGTGGGGCAGAGCCACGTGCTTGTCTGACTGGGCTCAGGGTTTGAATATGGAGCGCCTTCGCGCACATGCGCCCTGGCGAAGCCATACCCAAACCCCGTGAGCCACACGTAAGACAGCAAGGGGGGTGGTGCTCGTGTGGTATGTGATCCAGGTCATTAACGGACGCGAAGACGTAATGCGCGAGCGCATCGAGCGCATGGTGCCGGCAAGCGCCATGCAGGAACTCTTTTACCCTCAATTTCAAACCGAAATCAAAGTACATGGAGAATGGGTCAATACGACCAAGCCACTCTTTCCCGGTTATCTTATCTGCGATACGGCAGATCCCCGCACCGTGCAACAGTATCTGCTACGCATGGACGACTTTGCCCGGGTGTTATCCCAGGACGGTCAGTTTGTGCCGCTGGCAAAAGAAGAGGTCCAACTTATTGGCGGCTTTACGCATAGGGGAGACCGCGTAGTGCCCATGAGCGAGGCCCTAAAAGACGGTGACCAGGTCGTAGTAACGGCAGGTCCGCTGCTGGGCCACGAAGGCCTCATCAAAACCATTAACAGACGCAAAAGCACTGCTTATCTGGAGCTCGATCTGTGCGGCCGACGCGTAACCACCCGCGTTGGCCTTGCCGTGCTTTCAAGCGAGCAGCGCGTCATGCGCAATCTAAAAAAGGCGATCGCCTAGCTGCTGGCGGACGCTACACAGAACAGGGAGGATCCCCGATCTGGGGAGGAAGTGTTGAAAGAGAACGTGTCGGATAAACCTCAATATGCAACGGATGCGCCCGTGGGGGCGGCGCTGATTGCTCAGGCCATGGACCGGCGTGAGGGCGCAGGTCGCTACAGGGCCATGCAATCCATCATGGACTGGGATCGCCCGCGCCTAGCGTACCGGGCCGTCAAGCGCACCTTTGACGTCGTGTTCAGCGGCTGCGTGCTGGCCGTCATCGCCGTACCGAGCCTGGTGCTTGCCGCGGCCATCCGCCTAGAGAGCGAGGGCAACCCCTTCTACAGCCAGATCCGCGTAGGCCAGACCCACCGCGATGGCAGCCTGTCCACCTTCCGCATGTGGAAGTTCCGTTCCATGTACAAGGACGCCGACGAGCGCCTGGCAGATCTCAAGGAGCAGAACGAGATCGCCGGCGCCATGTTCAAGATGAGGGAGGACCCCCGTGTCACCAGGATCGGAAAATTCATCCGCAAGCACTCCATCGACGAGTTTCCGCAGTTCGTCAACGTGTTTCTGGGTCAGATGAGCGTCGTTGGGCCTCGTCCGCCGCTGCCGAATGAGGTTGCGGAGTACACCGACTACGACCTGCAGCGCCTTGCTGTTAAGCCGGGAATCACCGGCTGGTGGCAGGTCACTGAGCGCAACTCGACGGGATTCGACGGGATGGTCCGTCGTGACCTTGAATATATCGCCAAACGAGGCATTTTCTTCGATTTGAAAATAATCCTACTCACTGTGATTGAGGTTATCAGCGGAAATGGCGCTTGCTAAAGAGACTAGATGGAAATACGAAGACGCCAGTTCAAGGGTTGATCTTCCTGGGCGAGTCGAAGTCCTGGGCGCCCCCGTTGACCCCTGGACGATGGAGCAGACCGTCGAGGCGACCGACGCGCTCATCAAGGAGGGGCGCTTCGCCCACCTTATTGGCGTGAACGCCGACAAGCTGCTGCAGATGCGCGACGATCCAGAGATGGACGCATGCGTGCGCCGATGCGAAATCGTGAATGCCGATGGCGCGTCCATGGTCATGGCCGCCAAGAAGCTGGGCGTGGACCTGCCCGGACGAGTGGCCGGCATCGACCTCATGTGGGAGCTGTGCGGGCTGGCTGAGCGCGAGGGGCACAGGGTCTACCTGCTGGGTGCCAAGGCTGAGGTGGTCGCAAAGACCGCTGAGGTACTGTCCGAGAGGTATCCCAATATGGTCCTCGCGGGCTACCGTGACGGCTACTTCGGCAACGACGAGTTCGATGCTGTGGTCGCCGAGGTTGAGCACGCCGAGCCCGACATCGTGTTCGTGGGTATCACCTCGCCCAAGAAGGAGCGCCTGATCGAGCGTTTCCGCGAGCTGGGCGCAAAGGGCGCATTCGTGGGCGTGGGCGGCTCGTTCGACGTCGTCTCCGGCAACATCCCGCGAGCCCCGATGTGGATGCAGCGCGCGAACCTGGAGTGGCTCTTCCGCATGATGCAGGAGCCCAAGCGCCTGGTGAGGCGCTATCTAGTCGGTAACACCCGTTTCTACATGCTTCTCCGCAAGGAGTCAAAGGGGAGCAAGGCCAATGTCTAAGAAGAAAGTAATGCTCGTCTTCGGCACCCGCCCGGAGGCCATCAAGATGTGCCCGCTCGTCAACGAGCTGAAGGCGCGTTCAGATGAGTTCGAGACAGTCGTCACCGTGACCGGCCAGCACCGCGAGATGCTCGACCAGGTGCTGCGCGTCTTCGACGTGACGCCCGACCAAGACCTGGCGATCATGAAGCCGGGCCAGACCCTGTTCGACGTGACGTGCGACGTGCTGCTCAAGCTTAAGGCCGTCCTCGAGGACGAGAGGCCCGACGTCGTCCTGGTCCACGGCGACACCACGACCAGCTTCGCGGCGGCCCTCGCGTGCTTCTACCTTCAGATCCCCGTGGGCCACGTCGAGGCGGGCCTGCGCACGCACGACATCTACAGCCCCTGGCCCGAGGAGTTCAACCGCCAGGCGGTCGACATCGTGAGCGAGCACTACTTCGCCCCCACGGAGGCGAGCGAGCAGAACCTGCTCAACGAGGGCAAGCCGGAGTCAAAGATCTGGGTCACCGGCAACACCGGCATCGACGCCCTGCGCACCACCGTGCGCGAGGGGTACTCCCATCCCGAGCTCGAGTGGGCGGATGGCTCCCGTCTCATCCTCATCACGGCCCATCGCCGCGAGAACCTGGGCGAGCCCATGCACCGCATGTTCCGCGCCATCCGCCGTGTGATGGAGGAGCACCCCGACACCAAGGCAATCTACCCCATCCACATGAACCCGCTCGTCCGCAAGGCTGCGCACGAGGAGCTCGACGGCTTCGACAGGCTCCACATCATCGACCCGCTCGAGGTTCTCGACTTCCACAACTTCATGGCGGCGAGCCACCTCATCCTCACCGACTCGGGCGGCATCCAGGAGGAGGCACCGAGCCTGGGCAAGCCCGTGCTTGTCATGCGAGACACCACCGAGCGCCCTGAGGGCGTCGCCGCCGGCACGCTGAAACTCGTGGGCACCGAGGAGGACGTCATCTACCGCGAGTTCAGCCGTTTGCTCAGCGATCAGGCCGAGTATGAGGCCATGAGTCACGCCTCCAACCCTTACGGAGATGGACATGCTAGCGAGCGAATTGCGGACGTGCTGAGAGGATAGCAGCATGAATGAATGCTTCAAACTATACAAAGCCTCTCACGCCTGCACCAAAGGGCCAAAGTTTGTTCGTCCGTTGGCTGGAGTTTTCAGGCATCTGTCGCAGCTTCTCTTTGCATGCCATATCGGAAGCCATGCCGAGATAGGTGAAGGCTGCTTGTTCCAGCACAACGGTGTGGGATGTGTCATCTCCGAGAAAGCCGTGATTGGAAAGAACTGCATGCTCTATCAGCACGTCACCGTCGGAGCTCTCGAGGGGGGGGCTCCCATCATTGAGGACGATGTCTTGATTGGCGCCAACGCAGTGCTGCTCGGCAACATCACCGTCCATAAAGGGGCAAAGATTGGCGCGGGAGCCGTTGTCCTCTGCGATGTCCCTGAAGACTCCACGGCCATCGGCGTGCCTGCGAAAGTACTTGTGCCAAAGGCTGGCTAGAAATACCTATACGATTGGTTTTGCGTAATGAGATTAAATGATTATATAAAACGTGCAGGGCAATCTTCTATCCCTTTACACGAGATTACTGGTGAAGAGCTGCAGCGGCTGCATAAAGAAATGACCGATATTGCCGACGACGTTATCTCCCTTGCGGATGAATTGGGTCTTTCAATCACATTGGGCGGCGGTTCAGTTCTAGGGGCTGCGAGGCACCGTGGTTTCGTTCCCTGGGACGATGACATTGATTTAAATATAACGCGCAAAGAATGGGAAGTTTTCGCTCCAGTTTTACAGGAACGATTCGAGGAAAAATACTTTATTTATGCCCCCGATTCATTTAGTGATGCGGTGATTAACGCAATTCGAATATATAAACGCGGTACGAAACTTCGCGAAATCGCACATGCTCCAAACGAGCCGAACGGTATATTTGTTGATATTTTTTTACTTGAAAACGCACCTGATAATGGCGCTATAAGACTTTGTCATGGCGTTTTATGCCAAGGTTTGCGATATATCGCTTCCTGTGTGCGACTCTATGAACAGAGAGCCTACATTGAGAGCGTGTTTGGTAAAAATGCCGAAGCAATGGCTGGATACCGTAAGCGCTTTTTTGTTGGAAGAATCTTCTCGTTTTCAAGCGCGCATTCTTGGTCGCTTCTTTCATATAAGGCAAACGGTCTCTGTAAAAACGAGGCTTCTAGATTCCTGACGATACCTTCAGGCGGTAAGTACTACTTTGGAGAGCTGATCCGTCGAGATTCGTATTTCCCGCCCGAATATCTTCCTTTCGGCGATCATTCTTGGCCCGTCCCTCGCGATTACGACAGATATCTGACCAAATTGTACGGGGATTGGAAAGAAGTGCCTCCTGAGGACAAACGCGAGGTTCATTGTCTCATTGAGCTTGATTTTGGTGATGATGACGATGAGTAACACGTATGCTGTTATTTTTGCAGGCGGTGTTGGATCGAGAATGAGTGGTGCTGACAAGCCGAAGCAATTCCTCGAACTCGGCGGTGAAGCGATAATCTGTCATGTGATTGACAAGTTCGAGGAAGCACCCTGCGTTGACGGGATAGTCATTGTCTGCGTCGAGGGCTGGCTCGATTACCTCAGGGATCTTTTAGCGCAAAGGGGCTACCACAAAGTGCTCGCCTCGATTCCCGGAGGTGAAACCGGACAGGAGTCTATCTTTAACGGCCTTTCCTATATAAAGAGAAATAAACTTGCCGATGAAGATACTGTCATTCTCATTCACGATGGCGTGAGACCCCTTATCGATTGCGAAACTATTATTGCTTGTGCTGAGTCTGCAAGAAATTGCGGTTCTACGGCTACTGTTGCTCCCGCCACTGAAACGATCGTGACCGTCGATGGTGGAAAAGTTGTCGGCGTCACTGACAGGGCAAAGTGCCGATTAGCGAGGGCGCCACAAGGATTCATATTTAATGAGCTGTACGGCGCACATTTGAGAGCACTCGAAGAAGGGCGACGCGACTTCATCGATTCCATTTCAATGATGAGCGAATACGGTCATGAAATTTTTGTTGTCGATGGTCCTGAAGAGAATATAAAAATAACGACGCCGCGAGACTTTCTCACGTTCAAGGGTTTCGTAGACTTAAAGGAGTATGAGCAGATATGGCGATGAGCGAGGCGCAGCGCACGGCGCATGATATCGCGGCAAATCAGGCGATGCCCTGGGGTAAGATAGATGGGTCGACTGTAGTCATTACAGGAGCGACGGGGCTGATTGGCTCACAAGTCGTTAGGACCCTTATTGAACGGACAAACAATTTCCACGGATCAATCAAACTGATTCTTCCCGTAAGAAACGTGATTAAAGCGGAGATGATGTTTGGTCGTTCAGACTCGATTTATTATGTCCCTTGGAAAATTGGTGATTCATTTTCTGATGCAGTCAAGGGCGATTATTTCATTCACGCGGCTTGTCCGACTTCGAGCACGGCTTTCCTCCACAGTCCGATTGAGGTTATCTCCGACATAGTGGATTCCGCCCATGCAGTCATAAACCTGCTTTCGACCTCTTCCTTCCGCCAATGTGTCTGTCTTTCGACTATGGAGGTATACGGATCGGTTGAGGGCCGCGTTGACGAGCGGATGAATGGGGCTTTGGACACGATGAATCCCCGGTCGAGCTATCCTGAGGCCAAGCGCCTTTCGGAATGCTTGTTCGCTTCAGCTTCTTCTGAGCTGGGAGTTCCGATTAGTGTAGTGCGCCTTGCACAGACTTTTGGCGTCGGTGTTCCTCGAGATGACGGCCGGGTGTTCGCTGAGTTCGGCCGGAGTGTCGTTTCAGGCCAGGATATCGTTTTGCTCTCTGATGGATCGAAGCGGAACTCCTATCTTTCAGTTGACGATGCTGTTACCGCCATCTTATTCCTGCTCGTCCATGGGAATAGCGGAGAGGCCTACAACGCTGCAAATCCTGCTACGTTCTGTAGCATTCTAGAGATGGCGCAGATGGTAGTTGAAGATTTTGGATTGGGCAAGAGCACTGTTGTGTTCGGGCAAGATGCCGAGAGGGCAAAGACATTCAGGCCTGGCGCGGTCCTTGATCTTGATTGTTCCAAGCTCATGAATCTTGGCTGGCAACCAAGCCATACTCTTCACGAAATGTACTCTGCCATGTTCGCGGGGTGGGCAGAGCATGAATGATGCGTTTAAAGACGACAAGCCCACCGTGCTAGTCATGATGGCCAGCTACAACGGTGAGAAGTTTATCAATGAGCAGATAGACAGTATCCTCGCGCAGAAGGACGTTCATGTGACCCTTCGTATCTGCGATGACGGATCAAATGACTCAACTCCTTCTATATGTGAATCGTATGCTTCGAAGTACGACAATGTTCTGTTTGAAGTTAACAAGGTAAATAAAGGCTTGGCTAAAAACTTCATGGATATGGTCTACGACGATAATGCGCTTGGCTTCAATTATTATGCCTTTTCAGATCAAGATGACGTCTGGCTCCCGGAAAAGCTGATACATGCTATTCGTCAGATTGAAGCGCAGGTTCATGACGAGCCTGCGCTTTACTATTCGGATATTGAGAATGTCAATTGTGACCTTAGCGGTGGCTCAAGGGAGTACTCCTCCTGGATTGGATGCAGCCAATGGTTAATTGCTGCTTTAACTGTTAATTGGGCGTCCGGCTGCACTATGGTGTTTAACTCCCAACTTAGGGAGCAGATTATCACTTATGAGCCTCGTACATATCCAAGAATCCATGATAGCTGGATTCATTTGATTGCCATGGTTTCTGGTGCTGTTGTAGCGGATTTGGGCGATGCTTATATCAAAAGACGAATTTCTGGAGACAATCAAGTTGGCCAGCGTAATTTAGAGTCAACGGAGTCATTTAAGTCTGTCGCGACACGTTGGAAGCGCATCATCAAGAAGAGCACACATTGCCAAACTCGGGTTGCGGCTTATCTACTAGATGGATACGAGAATGTCATGGGACGAGACGAAGCCAATCTTGTTAGGACGTATGCGAAGATGCCAACGTCGTTGTATTTGCGCATAAAAATCGGGATGAAGCTTCTCCATTGCCCCTTCCCAACGCGAAGTATGGCTCGCGCCTTTGCAATAAAAGCCGTTTTGAACAGGCTGTAGGTAATATGGCTGAGTCTATTATTCTGTTCTTACTTGTCGCTATTGTCACTTTCTTCGTCTATTATTTTAATGATGGCGACTTATTATGCCCTTCTTCCCTTGCGTGCTTCGCTTTTTTGTTATGCACTGGTGCGTCGATTTATGATTGTTGGGCATGGAACACCGGGATTAACCTTGTGACCGTGCTTACAGTTTGCGTTGGCCTTATAAGCTTCGTAGGCCCGGCAACATTGGCATGCGACCATCGACAAAGAAAAACTGTTAATTTAAATACTCAGTCGCAGAAATGGTCCCTGCATATTGATGTCCCAAATAATGTAACAGCTATCATTTGTCTTTTCGGCGCCGTTATTTCTTACCTCTATATCCATGCCATCGTTGACAGCGTCGGAATGAGGGGTTCTTGGTCGGAGACCATGCAAGCGTACAGATGGCATACTTCTTTTGATGATAATTTCAGCTCTGGAATATCAACGCCGATCAACTATGGCTTCCGCCTATTTATGGCTGTTGGCTATGTGTACGTGTTCGCATTCGTGAACGAGCTTCTTGTTTCCGAGGAGAAACGATGGGCGTATTTAGTTCCACCCGTTATATATTGCTTAGCCTCGCTGGGGCAGTCTTCTCGCGGTCAGATTATCGTTATGCTGTTTGCCGGCGTCATCATGTTCTGGATTCTTCGAAATTGCGTGAGTGTCAATGCGGTACGCATTAATTTCGGTGCGGTGATGCTCATTCTTGCGGCTGTGGTTTTCGGTCTCGCTATTTTTGTTTTCGGCGCAGACGCCGTGGGTAGGGTGACCGTCAAGACTCCCTTTGATTCTCTCATGACTTATTTGGGTGGGTCGATAATCGGACTAGACCAATTTATTGCCAAGCCGGAGTTATCCACTGCCCCAGCCGATCTGTTCGGCTCTGAAACGTTTCAAGGTCTCTGGCTATTTTTAGGCAAGACATTCGGAATTTCCGATTGGACTTACACATTCCAGCTTGAGTACAGGTTTGTCAATAATGTCAACATTGGCAACCTTTACACAGCTTTCCGTTATTACCTTCATGATTTCGGTCCAATTGGGATGTGCATTGTTTTGGCCTTTCAGGGCTTGTTATTTGGTTCTATGTACAATGTTTTACGTAACTCTGGCGTGAAGATTTCCGTTCGTTGGCGGATCATTCTGCTGTTGATTTATTCTTGGGTCGGCATTTCGGTGGCATATCTTCCGATTGCAGACTTTCTTTTCCATCAATACATGAATCCAACATCTCTCTTAACTGTCATCTTCATGGCAGTTTCGGTGCTCTTTCTAATGAGATTTGCTCGTACCGAGGAAAGTTCTGGCCTGAAAGGCGATATGTAGGCAGCTAGTAATGAGACCTCTCATTACTAGCTGGTTTCTTTGGGGGTTTTATTAACGGATGAACTATAAGAAGCTTGTGACGAATGCACTCGTTGCCTTTTCCGCACAGGGCATTTCTCTTGTTGTAAGTTTTGTTATGTCCCTACTCGTCCCCAAAGTTCTTGGGGTAACAAGCTATGGATATTGGCAACTGTTTATTTTCTATGCTGGATATTCAGGGTTTTTCCACTTTGGTCTGAACGACGGCGTTTATCTAGTTGAGGGTGGAAAAACGAGAAATGAAATTAATAAAGTAGCCATCAATTCCCAGTTTAGGGTTGCAGTGTTGCTGCAAGTTTTAGTCGGAATCGCATTCTGCATATTATCTATAATGATTACGCCCGAAGAGGAGAGGGCTTTCGTAATCTATGCCTTTTCACTGTATACCGTAATATCAAATCTTCAACTATATCTTGGCTATGTTTTTCAAGCTATGAATGAGACTAGGCTCTTTTCGTTTTCGACCATGCTCGATCGACTTGTTTTCTTGGTTCCGCTTATTATCTTTGTCGTCCTTCGTCTTTCGGATTTCAGACCTTACATCATTCTCTACTGTTTATCGCGGTTTTGCGCATTAGTGTACTGTTGCTGGCATAGCAGAGAATTTTTTAAAGCCGGAGTACTTGATCTCAAGAATTCGATAAGGCTTGCCGCCTCAAGCATCAAAATCGGCTTTGGCCTTATGCTGGCTAATGTTGCCAACATACTCATTTTAGGAATTGCTAGGGCTTTGGTTGATTGTGCTTGGGGAATCGAGGCTTTCGGAAACGTTTCTTTTTCTCTTTCCATCGTCAATTTTTTCACTTCATTTGTTTCTCAAGCAAGTATGGTTCTCTTTCCTGCGTTAAGGCAGGGATCGGAAGATGAGAGGCGCTCTTTCTATCAGGGAATTAGAGACGCGATGGAGGTGTTTTTCCCAGCAATCTACTTGTTCTATTTCCCAATGGTGATGCTCCTTTCTATCTGGCTTCCGCAATACGCTGCGAGTATGGGCTATTTCGCACTTCTCTTGCCGATCTGCGTTTTCAATACCAAGATGGATATTTGCTGCACAACGTATTTCAAGGTCTTGCGCAAAGAGAAACTTCTCCTTGCGGTGAATCTGACAACGGTTGTGGGAAGTGCCATTTTCTCATTGATAGGCGTTTATTGCTTCGGGTCAATCGAAGCGGTTCTGATTGGCGCGGTTGCGTGCATTGTTTTAAGGTCATTCTGTTCGGAGCGTTATTTGAATAAGTGCTTACATGCCTTCCCGACACATAATCCCCTACAGGAGGTTGTTTTAACATTCGTATTCATTTCTTTTACCTTGTGGGCTCCAGTGCATATTGCGATTTTCGGTTACCTGCTTCTTTACTCTTGTTTCCTAATTCTCAATAGGGATGTAGTTCATAGCTCGTTTAGACGTCTTAAGGCGGTTTTCGGCCGTCGATAGACCGAATAAAACTATGACCTTTTAGTTTTAATGAATAGAGGAGATAGATAACTTTGAAAGGCATCATCCTCGCCGGCGGGTCCGGCACGCGCCTGTACCCGCTCACGCTCGTGACCTCCAAGCAGCTGCTGCCGGTCTACGACAAGCCCATGATCTACTACCCGCTGTCCACCCTCATGCTGGCGGGCATCCGGGACATCCTGGTCATCTCCACGCCGACGGACCTCCCCAACTTCGAGCGCCTGCTCGGGGACGGCTCGCGCTACGGCGTGAACCTGTCCTACGCCGAGCAGCCGAGCCCGGACGGCCTGGCGCAGGCCTTCACCATCGGCGAGGACTTCATCGCCGGCGAGCCGTGCGCGCTGGTGCTCGGCGACAACATCTTCTACGGCAACGGCCTCAGCCGCCACCTGACGCGCGCCGTCCAGAACGCCGAGTCGGGCAGGGCCACGGTCTTCGGCTACCACGTGGACGACCCCGAGCGCTTCGGCGTCGTGGAGTTCGACGGCGAGGGGAGGGCCGTCTCCATCGAGGAGAAGCCCGCCGAGCCCAAGAGCTCCTACGCCGTCACCGGCCTGTACTTCTACCCGGGCGACGTGGCCGCCAAGGCTCATGAGGTCAGGCCCTCGGCCCGCGGCGAGCTCGAGATCACCACGCTCAACCAGATGTACCTGGAGGAGGGGACGCTGTCCGTCGTCACCCTCGGCCGCGGCTACGCGTGGCTGGACACCGGCACCATGGAGAGCCTGCACGAGGCCGCGGAGTTCGTCCGCGCCGTGGAGCACTCCCAGGACCTGCCCGTGTCCGTGCCCGAGGAGATCGCCTGGGAGAACGGCTGGATCACGACCGCCGAGCTCGAGGAGGCAGCGAAGGCCTACGGCAAGTCGGTCTACGGCCAGCACCTGAAGAAGGTCGCCGCCGGCGAGATCGTCAACAGCCCGCGCGAGTACTAATTGCCTGGTGGAAGGGGATGAGAGATGAACGACATTCTTGAGCGTGATGGCCTTTCAGTCGACCTTCTCTCATCCCTTTCGTACTGGGGAGGCGAGTTGGCTGATGCGTTATCTGGTTGCTAAGTGGTTTTCTGAGCAAGGTTCGTTGGTAATGGCCGTTAAGCCGGGCCAGGAGCTTGTCGAGATGATGCGAAGGATAGAGGATCGTTTCGGCATCTCTGACCTTCAGCTCATTAACATCAGTCGTCCTTCCGCATATGGCGAGTATGAACCATTTGAGTTTGTCCATTCTGAGGAACAGCTTGTAAAGCGCCTTGAGCAGCAAGCGAAGTAAGAAGCTGCGTTAGAATTTCATGATAATCGGGCAATTCGAATATGTGTTCGTATTTTCGGTTATAATCTAAGTAGATATTTTTAAGAGAAGGAGGGCATATGGCTACTTCAAGTTTAAAAACACCGATTAGGATGCTCTCTCCTCAGGGCGTAAAGGCGTTGTGCGACGCATATGATGAAGGCGTAACCAAGGATTTGAAGTTCAAGCCATCGCCTTCGGATCCGTCTTTGACGCCAGACATGAAGAAGGCCATCGATTCTTTGTTTAAATCGATGGGCTTCTAGAAATGGCGCTTGTATCGTATTCTTTACTCCAATTACTTAATGCGCGAGGAGAGGACGAGGTTTCGGACGTTCTCTCCTCTTTTCGCTGTGAACGTAACAAGGATATAGAGGATTTTGTTCGTTATAACGCGTTTGATTTTAACCTGAGGGGTTTCTGTGCCTCTTATCTTGTATTTGATACAGATGCGGCCGCTTTAGTTGGCTTTTATGCCCTTGCTCTAAAGATTGCCTCCATTCCTGAGAATGTCGTTTCAAAAACAGCTCACAAGAAGTTGGCTTCTTTTGGTGAACTTAGACCAGAAACTGGTTGTTTTGATTTGCCTTGTGTTCTGTTGGCGCAATTTGGGAAAAGCGATTCAGGTATAGGTCGCGTAACCGGTGAAGAACTCATGGCTTTCGTTGAAAAGTCTATTTCTGACATACAGCGTCTTGTTGGCGGAAGGTTTGTGTTTCTGGACTCTGTCAATGAGCCTGGTCTTATTGAGTTCTATAGTCGCATGGGATACAGAGAGTTTGGCATAAGAAACAAACCTGCAGGAGAAGATTCTGATTCTGCTGAAGGCTCATATGTTCAAATGTTTAAGTACTTACATCTCTAGTAGGCGAAAAAAGGAGATTCATGTCTGAGATTTTTGAACCTAAGAACATCATCGTCACGGGCGGCTGCGGCTTCATCGGCAGCAACTTCGTGCACTACGTGGTGGACAGCCACCCCGACGTTCACGTCACCGTCCTGGACAAGCTGACCTATGCCGGCAACCCCGAGAACATCGCGGGCCTGCCCGAGGATAGGGTCGAGCTCGTCGTCGGCGACATCTGCGATGCTGAGCTCCTCGATAAGATTGTCCCGGGCCACGACGCGATCGTCCACTACGCCGCCGAGAGCCACAACGACAACTCCATCGCCGACCCGGAGCCCTTCCTGCGCACCAACGTCGAGGGCACCTTCCGCCTGCTGGAGGCCGTGAGGAAGTACGGCGTCCGCTACCACCACGTCTCCACCGACGAGGTCTACGGCGACCTGGCGCTCGACGACCCGGCGAAGTTCACCGAGGAGACGCCGTATAAGCCGAGCTCCCCGTACTCGAGCACCAAGGCTTCCTCCGACATGCTCGTGCGCGCATGGACCCGCACCTACGGCCTACGGACAACGATCTCCAACTGCTCCAACAACTACGGCCCCTACCAGCACGTGGAGAAGTTCATCC
>CAJMMF010000026.1:0-34004 GCA_905214385.1 uncultured bacterium | reverse complement strand
ACTTTTTGAATAATTTTCGAGCCGAGCCGACATAACCGGTGTAGCCTTCACGCAGCGAAGCTGTTGGAATAAATGCGACTTTTTTATTTTCAATTTCTTCCTTTATCAGACTTCCTACACTTGAAAAGTGAGAACATAAAAACAGCTTCATCAATATTCTCCTTTATATATAAATTCTTATTTGTTGAACTAAGCCGTGTATACCATACTCTCCAATGAAAGAACGCCCTGATAGAGCGAAATTTTGCCGTTTTCCTGCGTACGTGCGTACACACTCCACAGGAATTCTAAGGGGCCTGCCCCCTTAGCACACGGACTTTGGAACAAAGTCTAGTGTGTTACGCCTTGCCAGAGGTGTACAGGCTCCCGGTATGCACGTACGAAGCAATTGCCATCAATGCGCCATATAAGTGGCGATCAAGTTCGCATAAAGCGACCTTGATCCCGCAAACATTAGGCAGGATACCATCACCACGATGATACCCTGCCTTTGTTCGTTCCTGTTTACCGTTCCGAGTAGTCCTTCCGCAGAATATCAGATAAACAAAAAACGTACCCGAACCCTTTCTCGTAAAGAATCGGGTTCGAGTACGAACTGAATGCTGGAGCAATAAAAAACCACCAGAAAGGTGCCTGTCCCCTTTGTGGTGGTTTTGGCCTAGAGCTAGAGTGTGTGGCCGTAAGCGTCGGCGGCCTTGATGGCGGCGGCGAATTTTTCGTCCGTGAAGGGCTCGGGGTTTCCCTGTTTCCACTCGTTGGTGGCGTGCGCGTATTCGCACAGGGCAGGGATATCGGCCTCGGAAAGCCCGACCTGCTCAAGCGTCACGGGTAGGCCCATCTGATTGTTAAAGGCGGCGTAGCGCTTAAGGTTCTCGGTGTCGCCCGTGTAGGCGAACAGCACCAGCACGCCCAGGCTCACGACCTCACCGTGCAGGTAGGAGCCCTCGCGAGGAATGCTGCACGTGGCGTTGTAGAACGCGTGCGCCACGCTCGAGTTGTAGTAGTAATCGTTTTGGTTGGTCAGGTTCGAGACATAGCCCGTGTTGACCACGATGTCGAGCGCGATCTGCTTGACGGCTTCGGTCGACTGGTCCTGGCGCACGTCCTCAAGACCCTGGACGCCATAGGTAAACAGCGGCTCGGAACAGGTGTGCGCGAGTGCCAGGCCAAGACCGGCGGTGTGCTCCAGGTTACCGGCGCTCGTGGCGTACTCGACCTCGGGCTGCTTGGACAGAGCATCGCCCACGCCGGCCCAGAAGTACTCTGCCGGTGCCTCGGCGATGATCTTGGGGTTGATGAAGATGTGCGCGGGGCGGTTGGGGTACGAATAGCCCTCGAGCGAGCCGTCGTCGTTGTAGACGACGGCAATGGCGGTCGCGGCCGAGCAGTTGGAGCAGATCGTCGGCACCGTAAAGACGATCTTCTTGAGCTCGATGGCCGCCGTCTTCACGGTGTCGAGCGCCTTGCCGCCGCCGCATGCGATAAGCACGTCGGCTTCCTGGCAGGCGGGGGAGTTTACGACCTTGGCGATATTGGCGCGTGTACTGTTGGTACCGTAGACGCGCGTCTCTAGAATCTCGACGTCGGTACCTGCCAGCACAGCTTCGATACCGGGAAGTGCTGCGGCCAGTGCCCGCTTGCCACCGATGATTGCGACCTTGGTCGCTCCGTATTCGGCCAGCGCTCCGGGCAGCTCGTCAAAGCAGTCTTCGCCGACGGTATAGTCGCTCATTCCAATTGTGCGCATAGGTACCTTCTTTCGTTCGATAAAGTGCTTACAGGTATTTTGCTCCAAGAGAAGGTCCACGTCCGCAAGAAATTTCGAACGTATAAAACCAGTGTTGAGGGTTTTTCGCCGGCGCGGAACGTGCTAGCATACTCCGCATAAGCGTTGATGGGGACGAGTAGTCGGCCGTCCGCATGCTACAGAGAGCGGGGAGCGCTGAGAACCCGTGCATGCGACCGATGAAAATCACCCCGGAGCTGCGGTCCCAACGGACGTGCCGCGTAGGTTCGTCTTAGTAGACATCGCCGAGATGGTCGTCGATACAGGCCAGCCGAGTAACGGATGCGAGCGCGCTATCACGCGGGCGAGGGCATCTAAGCTGGGTGGTTAAGCGAAGAGCTTTTGCGGGCGTACTGTCCGTTTTGTAGCGCTTCGTCCCAGCTTGTAGGGACGGGCGCTTTTTTGGTGCCCAACGGGCGTGCGCGCCCACGACATGAAAGGGGTACCGTGGCAAACGAGTACAAGCAGACGATGAATCTGCCCAAAACCGGCTTTCCCATGCGTGCCGGTCTTTCCAAGTCCGAGCCCAAGCGACTCAAGGATTGGCAGGACAACAAGGTCTACGAGCAGGTTCTGAAGAAGAACGAGGGTCACAAGAAGTTCGTGCTGCACGACGGCCCTCCGTACGCCAACGGTCCGATCCATATCGGCCACGCCATGAACAAGATCTCCAAGGACATGATCAACCGCTACTGGATGATGCAGGGCTATGAGGTCCCTTATGTCCCCGGTTGGGACTGCCATGGTCAGCCGATCGAGCATAAGGTCGAGGAGAAGCTCGGCACCGAGAAGTTCAACCAGACCTCCACGGCTAAGATCCGCGAGCTCTGCAACAAGTTCGCTGTCGAGAACATCGAGCTGCAGAAGGCCGGCTTCCGTCGCTTGGGCGTGCTCGGCGACTGGGACAACCCATATCTGACGCTCTATCACCAGCATGACGCCGCCGACATCGAGGTCTTCAAGGCCATGTTCGATAAGGACATGATCTATCGCGGCCACAAGCCGGTTCACTGGTGCAAGCACTGTCACACCGCACTCGCCGAGGCCGAGATCGAGTACTCCGACGAGACGAGCCCTTCCATCTTCGTTCGCTTTGAGATGACCTCCAAGCCCGCCGGCCTCGAGAACTTCAACGGCTCGGTCGACTTCATCATCTGGACGACTACCCCGTGGACCATCCCCTCCGACCAGGCCGTTTCCCTTAAGCCCGGCGCCGCCTACGTCGCCGTTGAGCACGATGGTCGTGCCGAGGTTATGCTCGAGGACCTTGCTCCCAAGTGCTGCGAGGAGTTTGGCTGGGAGTACACCCCGGTCATGGTCGACGGCAAGCCCTACGTGGTTCCCGCCGAGACCTTCCACCACATCCACTACAAGCAGCCGATCTTTGACGGCGTCGAGGGCGTGGCGCTGCTGGCCGATTACGTCGGCGTCGACGACGGTACCGGTATCGTCCACAACTCGCCCGGCCATGGCGTCGACGACTACTTTGCCTGCCTCAAGGAGGGCATCACCGACATCTGCATGCCGGTCGATGACGACGGCAAGTTCTACACCGGTGAGGAGTTTGGCACCGGCGGCCCCTTCAGCGGTATGGATACCGATGAGGCCAACCCGCACATTATCGAGTTCCTGCGCGAGCGCGGCACCCTGGTCCTCGAGAAGAAGATCACGCACAGCTATCCGCACTGCTGGCGCTGCAAGCACCCGGTGCTCTTCCGTGCTACCGACCAGTGGTTCGTCTCGATGGACAAGACCGGCTTGCGCGAGCAGGCTGGCAAAGAGGTCCGCGAGAACGTCAAGTGGTATCCGGCCCATGCCGCCAACCGCATTGGCGCCATGGTCGAGCAGCGTCCCGACTGGTGCATCAGCCGCCAGCGCAACTGGGGCGTGCCTATCCCCAGCTACACCTGCGCCGACTGCGGCGAGAAGGTCATGAACGACGCCACGCTCGACGCCGTTATCAAGCTCTTCCACGAGAAGGGCTCCGACGCCTGGTTCAACGACGCTCCTGAGAGCTACCTGGGCGAGGCCTGCGTCTGCCCCAAGTGCGGCGGCCATCACCTCAAGGCCGATAAGGACATTCTTGACGTGTGGTGGGACTCCGGCGTCTCCTGGAAGGCCGTCTGCGAGTACCGTCCCGAGCTGGAGTACCCGGCGGACGTCTACCTCGAGGGCTCCGACCAGCACCGCGGTTGGTTCCAGAGCTCGCTGCTCACCTCGGTGGGCGCCAACGGCCACGCTCCGTACAAGGCGGTCGTCTCGCAGGGCTTCACCCTCGACGGCCAGGGTCGTAAGATGTCCAAGTCGCTCGGCAACGTCATCGACCCCAACAAGGTCTGCGACGAGATGGGCGCCGACATCATCCGTCTGTGGGTTGCATCCGTCGATACCAGCTCCGACGTCTCCATCGACCACGAGATTCTCGCTCGTACGTCCGATGCCTACCGTCGTTTCCGCAACACGCTGCGCTTCCTGCTCTCCGAGCTTGAGGGTCAGTTTGAGCCCGAGACCGACGGCGTCGCCTTTGCCGACCTGCTGCCGCTCGACAAGCTCATGGTCGCCCGCCTGACCCAGGTCCAGGCCGAGGTCGACGATGCCTACGCCAGCTACGAGTTCCCGCGCGCCTACCGTGCGCTTTACGACTTTGTGGTTACCGAGCTCTCCAACGTGTATCTCGACGCCCTGAAGGACCGTCTGTACTGCGAGAAGCCCGGTTCGCTCGAGCGCCGCAGCGCCCAGACCGTGCTGGCCGAGCTCTTCTCGATGCTCATGCGCGACCTGCAGCCGATCTTGTCCTATACGGTCGACGAGGCCATGGCCTATGCGCCCGCCGGCTGCGTCGATCACCAGAAGTACGCCGCGCTGCTCGATTGGTACAAGTCGCCCATCACGGTCGACGAGGCCAACGAGTTTGAGGGCGTGCTCGAGGCTTCACTCGAGCTCCGTAGCGTCGTGACCAAGGCCCTTGAGGATGCCCGCTCCGCCGGCACCTTCACCAAGAGCCAGCAGGTCCGCGTCAAGGCGGTCGTCCCCGCCGAGATGTACGCGCTGCTGACCGGCGACAAGGCCGTCGACCTGGCCGAGTTTTACATCGTCTCCGATGTTGAGCTGACCCAGGGCGAGGAGCTCTCCGTTGCCATCGAGGCTGCCGAGGGCGAGTGCTGCGACCGTTGCTGGAACTACCGCACCACCGTCGGCGAGTACAACGGCCACGCTCACATTTGCAAGAGGTGTGCGAATGCCCTTTAAGGCACGGTAACTCGGCATTTTAGTTATAGGGAGAATTTGACGCCTTCGGCCCATTTGCTCCGCTGAAGAAAAGCGACATTCTGTTTTTCGGAATGCCGCTTTCGTTTTTAGCTGGTTATTTCGCTTGCGTTGGTGGATATGTCGTGCGCTCTGCGTGTGGCAATATAAGATGGTTACTTGCACTAAGCGTAATTTGAGCTTTTGAGGGTAGGGGATTGATTTGGGTCGTTCTGCGGATATGACGCCGCCTTTGCGTTGGCGGTTGGGTGTTGCTGGTAGCGTGGCGTTGGCCGTGCTGCTTGTTGACCAGCTGACCAAGCTTGCGGTTCGTGCCGTTGGCGACGCTTTGCACGTGACCGTCATCCCCGGTGTCGTCGACTTTATGTTTGTCCGCAATATCGGTGCTGCCTTTAGCATGGGCGAGGGGCATGGCATCGCGTTTGCCGTGCTGGCGTTGGCGGTCATTATCGCTATTGTCGTGTACCTTGTTCGTGCACCTCAGCTCGCCCATCTTGAGGTTGTGGGCATGGCGATGGTTGCGGGCGGTGCTATCGGCAACGCGCTCGATCGTTTGGTTTTTGGCTTCGTGACCGATTTTATTGCCACCACCTTCATCGACTTCCCCGTCTTCAATGTGGCCGATATCGGCATTACGGTCGGTGTGGTGCTCGCCCTCTTCGGTTACATGTTCTTGAGCCCCGCGGCCCGTGAGGTCGATGCGACCGCCGAGCTTAACGCTCGTGACGAGGCCCGCGCCAAGCGCATAGCCAAGCAGCGTGGGGAGCGTGCCCGCAAGATTCGCGAAAGGGATGAGCGCTAATGGCCGACATCCATATCCTTGTTGCCGACGATGCCGCTGGTCAGCGTCTTGACGCCTATCTGGGCTCCAATGACGGCTGCCCTACGCGCTCTGCTTGCGCGCATCTGATTGAGGGCGGGGCCGTAGTAGTCAATGGCGAGACCTGCCTGTCCAAAAAGTACGCCGTGCGAGCCGGCGACCGTATTTCGGTTGATTTGCCCGAGCCGCACGATCCCACCGATGTGATTCCCGAGGCCATCCCGCTCGACATTCGCTACGAGGACGACCATCTCATCGTGCTCTCCAAGCAGCGCGGCCTGGTGTGCCATCCTGCGCATGGTCATGAGAGCGGTACGCTCGCGAATGCCCTGGTCTATCACTGTGGTATCGGCCATCTGGGCACCGTGCAGGGCGAGGACCGCCCCGGTATCGTGCATCGTTTGGATCGCGATACCTCGGGTCTCATGCTTGCGGCCAAGGACGATGACACCCAGCGCGCGCTCCAAAATCTCATTCGCACGCGCACGCTCGACCGCCGCTACATTACGCTCGTTCACGGGCACATAGCCATGGACGAGGGCACCATCAACACCGGTATTGCCCGATCGACGCGCGACCGCGTGAAGATGGCGGTTTCGGACGATCCCTTTGCGCGCCAAGCCATCACGACCTTCAAGGTCCTTGAGCGTTTTGATTCCACGCGTTTTGACGACGGCTACACGCTCGTCGAGTGCCACCTGTTTACGGGTCGCACACATCAGATTCGCGTGCATATGCGCCATATCAACCACGCCTGCGTGGGCGATCCACTCTACGGCAAGTGCGATGCACGCGCCGATCAGGGTCTGACTAGGCAATTCCTTCATTCCTGGCGCGTCGCATTCGACCATCCCGTGACGGGGGATCGCATTGAGTGCCGCGACGAGCTGCCGTGGGATCTCGCTGCGGTTCTTGACGACCTGGCCCCACGCTCGCTTGGCCGCACCGCTGCCGGCGACGAAATCGTCCCGCAGCTCGGTCTGCTCGAAGCCTAGCCAGTATTAGGTGGTTTCTTGAACTCGGTAAGCCTGCGGTAAGATATAGGGTTGTTTACGTAACGCGTTCCTGGGAGCCTGCATGCTCGCCTTTTTACAAACCAACACGCCCATCGTGATCTTTAACCAGATTGTGGTTACGCTGCTCACGGTCTGCTTTCTGTACCAGGTGGTCTTCTTTGTCATTGGCGCCCTGCGCGGTGAGGTCGCACCTCCCAAGGCCAAAAAGCTCCATCGCTATGCCTTCTTTATTGCGGCGCATAACGAGGAGGCGGTAATTGCCAATCTCGTGCGCTCCATCAAAGACCAGGACTATCCGTCCGAGCTTATCGAGGTCTTCGTGGTTGCCGATGCCTGCACCGATAACACGGCGCAGCTCGCTCGCGAGGCTGGCGCCATCGTCTATGAGCGTAACGACCTGGCCCGTAAGGGTAAGAGCTGGGTCATGGACTTTGGTTTTGACCGCATTCTTAACGAGTATCCCGATACCTTTGAGGGCTACTTTATTTTTGACGCCGATAACGTTATCTCCCGCGATTACGTATCCAAGATGAATGACGCCTTTGACCAGGGCTTCCATGTGGTCACAAGCTACCGCAACTCCAAGAACTTCGGAAGCTCGTGGATCTCGGCAGCGAATGCCACTTGGTATCTGCGCGAGGCGCGTTTCCTCAACAACGCGCGCAACATCTGCAAGACGTCCTGTGCTGTCTCGGGTTCGGGCTACCTCATCTCAGCCAGTGTTATCGAGGGCATGCACGGCTGGCAGTTCCACACGCTGACCGAGGATATTCAGTTCACGACGTTCTGTGCCATTCACGGCATTCGTATTGGCTATGCGCCGGCTGAGTTCTTTGACGAGCAGCCTGTGACGTTTAAGGCTTCTTGGAAACAGCGTATGCGTTGGACCAAGGGCTTCTACCAGGTCTTCTTTACCTACGGTAAGCATCTGGTCAAGTCAACCTTCCGCTATCATCGCTTCGCTGCCTACGACATGTTCATGACAATCGCACCGGGTTTGCTGCTATCGCTGATTTCGATGCTTGCCAATGCGACGTTCCTCATTGTTGGCGGTCTTTCCCACGGCTTCTTAGCTACCGAGGTCGAGATGCAGGCGTGTGCCGCTTCGCTCATCATGACCTTCGTCATGATGTATCAGACCTTCTTTATCCTGGCGCTGCTCACGACTATCTTCGAGTACAAGCACATCCATTGCGCGCAAAAGTGGCGCCTGGTGACCAACCTGTTTACCTTCCCGATCTTTATGTTCAGCTATATCCCCATTACGGTGGCTGCGTTGTTCCTGAAGGTCGACTGGGTCCCGACGCAGCATGCCGTCAGCGTTACCCTCGACGAGGTCATGCAGGGCGCTAAATAACCACCACCAAAACCACCACGAAGGGGACAGGCACCTCTGTGGTGGTTTTTGCTTTTGAGTGACTGCCCCGGGAGGTGTTCAATGGTCTATATTCCCTTTTGGATCTGCGCCTTTGCCGGTGCGGTGATTGATGTCCGTGAACGGCGGTTTCCCAACGCGCTTGCCGCCGCATGCGCCGTGGCGGCGTTTGCAGGCGTTTGGCTGGACAGGGGCTTGAACACGGCGCTTGACCACGCCGGTCCTGCCGTTATCGTGTACCTTTCCCTTGTGCTGACCGAGTCGCTTTGGCGGCGTTTCCGCCAGGCCCCCGGCATCGGCATGGGGGATGCCAAGGCGCTTTTCGCGCTTTGCACGCTCGACCCTCTGGGCGGCATCGTGGCATTTGCCGTCGCGCTCCTGGTCCTGGCCCTCTCCTGCCTCTTTACAAAATCGCGCTCCCTGCCATTGCTCCCGTTTTTGGTGCCGATATTTGCCATAATCGAGGTCGTGGGCTGGACATTGTAACCGATTGCGCATCCTTTTTAAGGAGCATGCCATGGCAACTAATCAAGAAACGGCCGTCATTAAGGCGCGCATGGACCGCATTCCCGCGGCGTTGTCGCCCGAGCTGGTCGAGCGTATCGCCGCCGACCGCGCCTCGGGTGTCGTTAATCCTTATCGATGCTGCGACGACCAGGTCATTCGTCGTATAGATCGCGCTGCCGACAAAGGCACGCTTATGCGTCCGGCGTTTATGCGCGATACCGAAAAGATTCTTCATCTTCCTGCGTACACGCGTTATGCAGGCAAAACGCAGGTCTTTAGCTTTCGCAGCAACGACGACCTGTCGCGGCGCGGCCTTCATGTGCAGCTCGTCTCGCGCATTGCCCGCGATATCGGCCGTGCCCTGGGCCTCAACAGCGATTTGATCGAGGCGATTGGCCTGGGCCACGATTTGGGCCACACGCCCTTTGGCCATGCCGGCGAGCGTTTCCTCAACGATATCTATCACGAGCGTACGGGTCGTTATTTTTTCCATAACGTGCAGTCCGTCCGCGTGCTCGACGCGCTGTACGGCCGCAACGTGTCGCTCCAGACGCTCGACGGCGTGCTGTGCCATAACGGCGAGTACGAGCAGCGTGTCTTTGAACTCTCGGACATGGCGTCGTTTGACCAGTTCGACCGTACCGTCGAGGACTGCATCGCCACGGGCTATGGCGCGATCGAGCACCTGCGCCCCATGACCCTCGAGGGCTGTGTGGTGCGTATCTCGGATATCCTCGCCTACGTCGGTCGTGATCGTCAGGACGCCATTGCGGCGGGCCTGCTGTCGCCCGACGCTTTTGACGATGGTCGGGGCGGCGCCTATAACAGCTGGATTCTCACGCACGCTTCCATCGATATCGTTGAGCATAGCTATGGCAAACCGCGTATCGAGATGAGCGAGGACCTGTTTGAGGAGATCCGCCGGGCGAAGCGCGAGAACTACGAGAAGATCTATAGCAAGGGCGGTATCGAAGGCGATTCTGAGGCAGAGTTGCGTGAGGCTTTCGAAAAGCTCTACGACCGTTGCCTGCAGGATCTAAATAAAGGCGACGAGTTCTCTTACATCTTTAAGCATCATGTTTCGCGCATTGAGCAGCAGCTTTCCTACTACGATCGCACCTATGCCTGGCAGGACGACAAGGATCAGGCCGTCGTCGATTACATCGCAAGCATGACGGATGGTTATTTCTGCGAGCTGACGAGCAAATTGTTCCCAGGTCTAAAGTTTCCGCACCGCACCTATATTAACGAACGGTAGTTCGTATCCTTTCGGTATACTATTGGTCAACAACGATTTTGATTAATGCACGGGATGGCTATGGACGACCTTTTTTCTGCTTCGACGCGCGAGCGCTCCTTTAAAAATGCGCCGCTTGCGGTGCGTATGCGCCCCAATTCGCTCGACGAGTATGTGGGCCAGCAAAAGGCCGTCGGTAAGGGCTCGTGGCTGCGCGCCGCGATTGAGCATGACGTGCTGTCGAGCGTGATTCTGTACGGCCCGGCTGGCACGGGCAAGACGACGCTGGCCCACATTATCGCCAACCATACCAAGAGCGAGTTTGTCGAGGTCAGCGCCGTGACGGGCACTGTGAAGGACCTGCGCCGCGTAATCGATGAGGCTAAGACCCGTCTGAACACCTACGACCGCCGCACCATTCTGTTTATCGATGAGATCCATCGCTTTTCGAAGTCGCAGCAAGATGCCCTGCTGCATGCGGTCGAGAACCGCACCGTCATTATGATTGGCGCCACGACGGAAAACCCGTACTTTGAGGTCAACTCGGCATTGCTCTCGCGTGGGCGTGTGGTAGAGCTTGAGCACCTGAAGGACGAGGATATCGCCATGCTCATTGAGCGTGCGCTCGAGGCGCCGCAGGGTTTAAACGGTAAGTTCTCGGCCGATGAGGATACAGTCAAGACCATTTGCACGCTGGCCGCGGGTGATGCGCGCTCGGCGCTCACGACGCTCGAGCTTGCGAGTGAGATTGCCGTTACGCGTCCCGATACCGAGGGAACGCCAGCGCCGGCGGCGGGGGAACGCTATCCCATTACCGTGGATGACGTGAAGATCGCCAATCCGCGTCGTGGTTTTTCGTATGACAAAAACGGTGACATGCACTACGACATTATCAGTGCGTTTATTAAATCTATGCGCGGCAGCGACCCCGATGCCACCATTTATTGGCTCGCGCGCATGATCGATGCAGGGGAGGATCCTAAGTTTATTGCACGCCGTATTATGATTCAGGCTTCCGAGGATGTTGGCAACGCCGACCCGCAGGCGCTTTTGGTGGCACATGCCGCATTTAAATCTGCCGAGGTCATTGGCTATCCCGAGTGTCGCATCAACCTGGCTCAGGCTGCGCTCTATGTGTGCCTGGCGCCTAAGTCCAACGCGTGCGAGGCCTCGATCGATGCGGCGCTGGCCGATATCCACAGCAGTGGTCTTCGCGAGGTGCCGAGTTACCTGCGCGATCGTCACCGTCCCGGCAGCGACGAGTATGGTGTATACAAGTACCCGCACGATTATCCCGAAGGCTGGGTCGATCAGCGCTATTTGCCCGAGGGGTTGGAGCGCGGCGCGTTCTGGCAGCCTGCCGGCCGCGGTTGGGAAGAGTGGCGTGTGGAGCAAAGCGAGCGCGACCGTAGCGGCAACGCTCCCAAGTAGGCCATTGGCGCCTCGCACATTCCCTTTGGGTATCTTTGCCCTTCTTTGGGGTACCATGAAAAACGTCTGTATTTCGATTCCTTCGGGAGGCTTGTATGAGTCCCATTCAAATCGCCCTGCTGGTGCTCGCCGTTGCCGGCGTGTGGGCTGTTGTCGAGCTCGCGCTCACGCTGCGCAAGACCCGCACCGTCGTCGACTCGCTCGACAAGACGGTGAGCGACCTCAATAATACGCTCGCCGAGGCACAGCCCGTGGTGGCAAAGCTCGATGGCGCCGTTGACGAGCTTACGCCGGCACTTGCCCAGATGGAGCCGCTCCTCAAGTCGAGCAAGACTGCCGTTGACGCCCTGACGTCTAACCTCGTTGAGGTTGAGGCGGTCGTTCGCGACATCTCCGAGGTCACGGGCAGCGTGGCCGAGGCCAGCAATGCCGTATCGAGCGTGACTGATTCTGCTGCCGGCGCCGTGCAGAAGCTCTTCAATAAGGTGAAGGCTCCTGCAGCCGACGCCGAGCGCAAACTTTCCGCTGCCGCCGAAGCCGAGCAGCCGACTGAGCGCGTCCTAATTGGCGAAGCCGGGGACGAGGCCGCTGCTGACGACGATGATGTTCAGAAGCCCGCAGCCAAGCCTGCTCAGTATTACACCTATACGCCTGCCGAGACCTCCGAGGAGTCCTGCGATGAGTAGTGAAGCAACCTGCCCCATCACGCTGAGCGTTGCCGGTGATCCTCGTCTCGCGCGCTTGGTGCGCATGACGGCCGCCAACGTCGGCGCCCTGTGCTCTATGTCCGTCGATCGCATCGAGGATATCCGCATGGCTGCCGAGGAAGCCTTCATCTTTGGGTGCACCGCGGTCGACTGCGACGACATCACGATCAATTTCGATGTGGACGAATCTCACGTCGGCATGACCTTTACCTTTGGGGAACAGGCCACCGTCGACGAGGATGACCAGGCTACTGTGTATGCCGAGCTCATTCTTGCAAGCGTGTGCGATTCCTACGAAAAGACTGCGGCGCCCCTAACGCTTTCCCTCGACCTCAAGGCGGATATCTAATATGACCGAACGTTCCCGGAGCGGCAAGACCGCTTGGGACAAGGAGAAAACCCGCGAGCTGTTTCGTCGTTATAAGGAGACCGGTGATCCGGATGCCCGCGAGCAGCTCGTCATGTCCCATATGAATCTGGTAAGGTTTCTTGCCAACAAATTTAAGAACCGCGGCGAGCCGCTCGATGACCTTTTGCAGGTCGGCTATTTGGGCCTGCTCAAGGCTATCGACCGCTTTGACCCTGAGCGCGGGCTCGAGTTCACGACGTTTGCCACGCCCACCATCTTGGGCGAGATTAAGCGCCACTTCCGCGACAAGGGCTGGAGTGTGCGCGTGCCGCGTCGTCTGCAGGAGCTCTCGGCCAAGGTCAACCAGGCTACCGATAAGCTCACCAACGAGCTGCAGCGTTCGCCCAAGGTTGAGGAAATCGCCGAATACCTGGACGTGACCGTCGACGAGGTGCTCGAAGCCATGGAGTCGTCCTCGGCCTACACCTCGGTGCCCATCGAGGCCCCCGGTGCGTCCGATTCCGATGATGCGCCTTCGATTCTCGATCGCTATGCCGACGAGGACAATGAGCTCGACTTTACCGATGACCGCCTGGTAATCGAGGAAGCCATCCGCGATTTCTCGCCGCGCGAGCGCGAGGTTATCGAGCTGCGCTTCGTTAAGGGCATGACCCAGATCGAGATTGCCAAGAAGCTTGGCATCTCGCAGGTGCAGGTCTCGCGCCTGCTGCGCCGTACCCTTAAGAAGATTCAAGATAAGATCGACCCCGACGGAGTGATGATTCGTTCATGAGTGAGCACCCCCAACAAATCGACCGCACGCTTCGCGATACCCGCATTCTGACGCTGCGCATTTGGGGTGTCGTCGGCTGCATTGTCATCGCTGCCGTCATCTTTAACCTTATGGGCATCCTGGCACCGGTCATCGAGTTTCTCGCTGTCGGTTCCATCATCGCTTTTGTGATGTCTCCGATCACCAACTGGCTCGAGCATCACGGCGTCGGACGTGGCCTCGGTTCGCTCATCGCACTCATTGTGGTTGTTGCCGTGCTCGTCGGCGTCGTCTGCATCCTATCGCCTATTTTGCTCGGTCAAATCATGGAAGTCCTGAGCCGCCTGCCCGAGCAGCTTCGTGTTGCGGGTGGCGATCTCAACGAGATGCTCTCGCACGCCAAGACGCTCAATAACACGCCGCTCAAGGAGTATCTGGACGACAATCTTTCTTCGCTGGTTACCGTAGCGTCCAAGTACGTCTCGCAAATCGCTGCCGAGCTCGGTCGCGGTGTATTCCCGCTCATTACTAATACGGCCTCGCAGCTGTTCGTCATCTTCCTGGGCTTGGTACTTGCCTATTGGTTGGCCTGCGACTATCCCCGCATGCACCACGAGGTCTGCACCATCATCGGACAGGAAAAAGAGACCTCGTACCGCTTTATGGTTGCCATCCTTTCACGCTCGGTTGGTGGCTATATGCGCGGCATGGTCGTGACGTCCATCTGCGGTGGCATCCTCGCCTTTATCGGCTTTACGCTCATTGGCCATCCATATGCAGCGCTCATGGCCATCTTCACCGGCATTATGCACTTGGTTCCGGTTGTCGGTCCCTGGGTGAGCGCGGCGATCGCCACGGTGCTTGGGTTTATGTTCAGCCCTATGCTGGCGTTATGGACGCTTGTCGTGACCATGGTGGCTCAAAACGTCACCGATAACGTGATTTCGCCTAAGGTCATGCAGAGCTCGGTGCAGGTGCATCCCGTTATGAGCCTGACGGCTCTCGTTGTCGGTTCGGCACTCATGGGTCCCATCGGCATGGTTATCGCCATTCCGCTGTGCGCGGCCCTCAAGGGCATCTTCGTCTACTACTTTGAGAACGAGACCGGCCGTCAGCTCGTGGCATACGACGGCGCCGTGTTTCCGTGTTTAAGGGCACGCCGTATCGCGATACCGAGGGTAACCCGGTCGCCGCCTACGACGCGCTCGGAGACGATACGTTCATCTATGAGTCCGAACTCATCGGCAACGAGACCGCTCCCGAGGCCCAGGCAATGCCCAAGCCCGAGCTCGATAATCCCTGGATTAAGCTCTCAGGCCTACAGCCCGACGCGACGGGTTTCTTTAAGAACCCCTTTGCCAAGGACGACGACACAAGCTCTGACGACGACACCAAAACCGGCATCGACGGCTCCATGGACGATTCGGATTCCAAATAGGCCCTGTTAGCGTTTCTTGATGTTGTAAATAACAATAAACGCGATCAAAGCGATTGATAAGGGGCCAGCCACATAGAAAAAGATGGCGTCAATTGCGCTTAGGGTGTAATACGCTTTATCGCCAGATGTTACTGCGTACAATGCGTAGCCAAATCTCGGCTGGTTCACATACCAGCTCGAGTAAGCGAAGATTGCTAAAAGGGCTACTGAGGTTAGTGCATTCACGACAAACCGTTTGCTATTCATCGATCGCTCCTTCCGGACGATTCTTATATGAAATTTTACCGAAATCATTTTTTTCAAAGTATTTGACAGACCTAAATAACGTGCACTTTCGCTGGAGGGTCGCTGTTTGGCGGCCCTCTTTTTTGCACAGGCGCGGTGGGATGGTAATATCGTTACGTTTGAACTGTTTCGATGTGAAACCGAGGAGATTCCCTCTATGAGTGCTGACTACCCGTCAATGACTACGGCCGAGATCCGCTCCAAGTTCCTCAACTTCTTTGAGGAGCGCGGTCTTAAGCTCTATCCTTCTTCGTCCCTCGTCCCCGACGATCCTTCGCTGCTGCTTGCCAACGCCGGCATGAACCAGTTTAAGGAGTACTACCAGGGCAAGAAGACCATGAAGGAGATCGGCGCGATCTCCTGCCAGAAGTGTGTCCGCACCAACGACATCGACTGCATCGGCGAGGACGGCCGTCACCTGTCCTTCTTTGAGATGCTCGGCGACTTCTCCTTTGGCGGCGTCTCCAAGCAGCAGGCCTGCGCTTGGGCCTTTGAGCTCATCACCAAGGAGTTCAAGCTTCCGCTCGACCGCCTGTACTTCACCGTCTTTACCGAAGACGACGAGACCCACGACGTGTGGCGCTCTCTGGGCGTTGCCGAGGATCACATCTCCCGCCTGGGCGAGGACGACAACTTCTGGGCCGCTGGCCCCACCGGCCCCTGCGGTCCGTGCTCCGAGATCTACTTTGACATGGGCGAGGAGGTCGGTTGCGGCCGCCCCGACTGCAAGCCTGGCTGCGACTGCGACCGCTTCCTTGAGTTCTGGAACCTCGTGTTTACCCAGTACGACCGCCAGGAGGACGGCTCCATGCCGGAGCTGCCGCACCGCAACCTCGATACGGGCATGGGTCTGGAGCGCATGGCCGCCATCATGCAGCACAAGACCGCTAACTACGACGGCGATCTGATGCAGCACCTCATCAAACTCGGCGAGGAGATCAGCGGCAAGACCTATGACGCCGACGATTACTCCGGCGCCAGCCGCTCCCTGCGCATCATCGCCGACCACTCCCGTGCCGTCGACTTTATGATCTCGGACGGCATCCTGCCCGGTAACGAGGGCCGCGAGTACGTCCTGCGCCGCCTGCTCCGTCGTGCCGTGTTCCACGGTCGTCTGCTGGGCATCGAGGGCGCCTTCCTGACCAAGTTTATCGACGAGGTCAACGCTCAGATGGGCGAGGCTTATCCCGAGCTGCTCAAGAACGTCGCGCTCGTTAAGGGCATCGTCGCCTCCGAGGAGGAGCGTTTCTCAACGACGCTCGACAACGGCCGCGTTTACCTGGACGAGGCCCTGGCCGCGCTCGCCGACGGCGCTGTCCTTCCGGGCGATGTTGCCTTTAAGCTTCACGACACCTTTGGTTTCCCCATTGACCTGACTGTCGAGATCGCCGGCACCGCCGGTCACGACGTCGACATGGATGGCTTTACCGCTTGCATGGAGGACCAGAAGGCCCGCGCCCGCGCCAACGCCAAGGGCGATGCCTGGGGCAGCTTCAACGACGTGTGGGTCGAGCTTTCCGACAAGGTTGCCGCGACCGAGTTCGACGGCTATGACAACGACGTCATCGATGGCGCCAAGGTTGTCGCCATCGTGCGCAACGGCGAGACCGTCGAGTCCGTTGCCGCCGGCGAGGACGTCGAGGTCGTGCTCGACCGCACCCCGTTCTACGCCGAGATGGGCGGCCAGCAGGGCGACGCCGGCGAGCTTTCCGCCGAGGGCGTTGCGCTGACCATTTCCGATACCAAGAACCACAACGGCCTGTATGCCCATGTTGCTCACGTTGCCGAGGGCACGCTGACCGTCGGTGCTACCGTGACCGCCGCGCTCGACGCCGAGCGCCGTGGCTTCCTGCGTCGCAACCACACCGCCACGCACCTGCTCGACGCCGCGCTTAAGCAGGTCCTGGGCGAGCACGTCTCCCAGGCCGGCTCGCTGGTGACGCCCGAGCACCTGCGCTTTGACTTTACGCACTTCGAGGCTCTGTCCTTCGAGCAGCTCAAGGCTGTCGAGGACCTGGTCAACCAGCAGATCTTCGCTTCCAAGCCGGTCGTGACCCGTGTCATGGGCATCGACGAGGCTAAGGCTGCCGGCGCTGTCGCTCTGTTTGGAGAGAAGTACGGCGATGTCGTCCGCGTCGTCTCCGTGGGCGCCGAGGACCAGCCGTTCTCCCGCGAGCTCTGTGGTGGCACCCATGCCGCCAATACCGCCGAGATTGGCCTGTTCAAGATCATTTCCGAGTCCTCCACGGGCTCCAATGTCCGCCGTATCGAGGCCGTGACCTCTAAGGGCGCACTCGACTACATGGCCGACCGCTTGGCACTCGTTGACGCCGCTGCCGCTGCGCTCAAGTGCCGCGCGGACGAGGTTCCCGCCCGTGTGGAGAACCTGCAGGCCGAGCTGCGCGAGACGTCCAATAAGCTTAAGAAGGCTCTGACCGGTGGCTCCTCCGATGCTATCTCCAGCGCCATCGAGGGCGCCGTCGAGCTCGACGGCTACAAGCTCGTCGTCGCTGAGCTCCAGGGTCTTGAGGCAGCCGATTTGCGCAACGTCTGGGATACCGTGCACCAGAAGGTTGCCGGCCCTGTCGCCTGCGTCGTTGCCAGCGTGACCGAGAAGGGCACCCCGGCCCTGCTCGCCGCCGGTTCCGATGACGCCGTGAAGGCCGGTTTCCACGCCGGCAACGTGATCAAGCAGATCGCGGGCCTGGTCGACGGTCGCGGTGGCGGTCGTCCCAACATGGCCCAGGCTGGCGGCAAGAACGCTGCCGGTATCGCCGATGCCCTCGCGGCTGCCAAGACCGCGCTCGGCGCTTAAGTAGTCGCTGTGGTCGCGCTCGCGCTGGACATAGGGGAGACCCGGATTGGCATTGCCGTCTCGAGCCGTGATGGCAAGATGGCGATGCCTGTCAAGGTGCTTCCGGCTGCCGAGGTCACCGGTATGGCCAAGACGTTCCGCTACCTGGTTGAGGACTATGAGCCCGACATCCTGGTAAGCGGACGTCCCCTGACCATGGCCGGTGAGCCCGGCCCTCAGGCCGAGCGCGTTGCCGCTGTGGCGCAAAAGATTGCCGACGAGCTCGATCTTCCGTTGGAGTTTGAGGACGAGCGTCTGTCCTCGCAAGAGGCTAAGCGTATCCTGCGCGAGCAGGGCCTCAACGAAAAGCAGATGAGGGGCAAGATCGACATGATTGCCGCCAGCCTGTTTTTGCAGACGTGGCTCGATCGTAAAAACGAGGAGGTTTCGCATGCCTAGCGCTTCCGATCCGCGCCAGCAGAATCGTACACGGCAGCCGGCGTCGCGCCCTGCCCAGCCTGGCCAGCGTCCGGCACAGCCGACGCAGCGTGCAGCTCAGCCTGCCGCGCGCCCGGCGCAGTCCTTCTCTCATTCGGCCCAACCTATTCAACGGACGGGTCAGCAGCCTTCTGCTCGTTCGGCCCAGCCTGCAGGCGGTACCTGCTTTAAGCAGCAGGCATCTACCCAGCGAGTGCAGGCCCCCCAGTCGCATTCGCATCACGCTCTCGGTTCCCACGGCGTTGCTCCGGCTACGCGCTCGAGCTATAACACGCACGTCCGCCGTGGTACACAAAAGAAAAGCTCCCCGGTGCCTATGATTATCGGTGGCGTCGTCGCCGTGCTTGCGCTTGTCGCGATCGTTTTCTTTGTCGTGCCAGCCGTCAAGGGCTTCTTTGGCGGTGAGGATGCGAAAGTCGCTGCTGGCCAGCAAGTTACTATCACGATTCCCGACGGTGCCTCGGGCGATACTATCGCCTCGATTCTCTCTGAGAACCATATCGTCGAAAATCCCAAGGATTACTATGCGGCGGTGAAAAAGCTCAACGCCGATATGTCGCTCAAGCCTGGTGATTATTCGTTCACCACACTCATGGATGCGACCAAGGTTGTTCAGCAGCTCATGGAAGGCCCCAACGCGGGCTCCAATGCGCTGACTATCCCTGAGGGCCTAACGGTCGATCAAGTCGCCGACCGTGTGGCCCAGGCCTACGACAGCATCTCTAAGGAAGACTTCCTCAACCAGGCCAAGGCCTCCAACTACGTTGACGACTATAGCTTCCTTAAGGGCGCCGCCAACGATTCGCTCGAGGGTTTCTTGTTCCCCAAGACCTATTCGCTGGGCGATTCGCCGACGGCCGATGACGTGATTCGCGCCATGCTCGATCAGTTTAAGACCGAGTACAAGTCGCTTGACTTTGCGAGCTGCGAAGCCAAGATCAAGGAACGCTACGGTGTGGAGATGTCCGACTACGACATCGTCAACTTGGCCTCTATCGTTGAGCGCGAGGGCCTCAACGCCGATCAACGTGCGCACGTGGCCTCGGTCTTCTACAACCGCCTTGCCGGCAAACTCGACGGTCTGCGCTATCTCAACAGCGATGCGACCATGATGTATGTCACCGGTGGCGAGGTTACCGCCGACGACCTGCAGAGCGATAGTCCGTATAACACCTATAAGCACGAGGGCCTACCGCCCACGCCCATCTGCTCTCCGTCGCTCGAGGCACTCAAGGCCACGCTTGAGCCGACCGACTCCGATGACCTGTATTTCTACATTACGCAGGACGAGGAGTACTTCTCGCAAACCTACGAAGAGCATCAACAGTCTTGGAATTAGCATGAGGATTTTTAGCCCCAAACGATACGTTGCCTCGGTCGATCGCATCGATCTCGATACCCTGTGGGCCGACGGCAAACGCGCCATTCTGCTCGATCGCGATAACACCCTGGTGCCGCGCGACACCGAGCAGGTCCCCGCCGCGATTTCCGCTTGGCTCGACGCCGCCCGCGCCAAAGGCTTTAAGCTGTGCATGGTGTCCAATAACTGGCATCGCGACCAGGTCATGGCATCGGCACGCGAGCTGGGACTCGAGGCCATCAGCCACGCCATGAAGCCGGCGCCGTTTGCCCTCAAGGCGGGTCTTAAGCGCCTCGGCGCCACGGCCGACGAGGCGGTGCTGATCGGTGATCAGCTCTACACGGACGTGTGGAGCGGCAACTTCGCCGGCGTCGATACCATCCTGGTAAAGCCGCAGGCCACGCAGGACCTGTGGTATACGCAGATCTTCCGTATCTTTGAGCGCCGGGCCCTGCGCGACCTTCCCTGCGAGGAATAGGTCTCGTCATGTCCCAGCACACCAAACACGGCTGCGACCATATCTTCTTTATCGGCTTTTTGGGCGCGGGCAAATCGACGCTCGCGCGCAACGTCGGCACCATGTTCAAGAGGCGTTTTATCGATACCGACCGCCTGGTCGTCCGCCGTTGCGGCAAGTCGGTAACCGAGATTTTTGAGACCGAGGGCGAGGATCGTTTTCGCGAGCTCGAGACCTCGGCACTCCGTTCGCTTCAAAGTGAGCGCAGCCTGCTGGTATCGTGCGGGGGTGGCATTGTCGAGACGCCGGTGAATATTGAGCTGATGCACGAAATGGGTACGTGCGTGTACCTCGAGGGCGACTTCGAGGATTCGATTCGCCAGATTCGTCGGTCCGACACGCGCCCCGATTTCCGCTCGCCCGAGCATGCCGCGCGCCTGTTTGAGCATCGCCGTCCGCTGTATCGACAGGCCGCCGACCTTACCCTTGATATTCGCAACAAGTCCTTCGAGGACGTTTCCTACCTTTGTGCCGAGATGCTTTTGGAGCGTGGGCTGCTATGATTCGCCGTCAACTGATCAATTTCCAAAACCGCAGCGTCGATGTCCGTGTCGGATTGGGCGCGTTCGATGAGCTGTCGCGCATGTTTGCCTCGGCCGTTGGCAAGCCTAAGCGCGCTATGGTGGTTTGGAACGACGCCACATCCGAGCGTTTTGGTGAGGTTGTCGAGCATGCGCTGGTCGACGCCGGTTTTGCCGTGTCGCTGCTCGTCCTTGAGCTTTCGCCTGCTGGTGCCACGCTGGCCGATGCCGATGCGATCTTTGGCGCCCTGTCTGCCAACGGCATTACCTGCGACGATCTGGTTGTCGCCGTTGGCGATGCCGCAACCTGCTCGGTTGTTAGCTGGTGCGCAAACCAGTGGTGCGGCCGAACCGAGTGCGCGCTGTTGCCGACGACGTTCGACGCCATGCTCACGGTCGCGACGACCATGAAGCCGCTCGTCGCCTCGTCGGCGAATGCGCTTCCCGCTATCGCCTTCCGTCCCGAACCGGGCTTGGTCGTGTGTGACCTCGACCTTGTTCGCGAGGCGGACCCCGAGGACCTTAAGCTCGGCTATGTGGTACTTGTTGGCACCATGCTTTCGAGCAGCAAGTCCCGCTGGAATCAGTTTACTGAGACCGTCCCCGAGATTCTCGCGGGCGAGGAGGTCGCGCTCGTTAATGCCGTTCAATGGTCTCAGACTGCCCGCAAGGACGTACTGATGGCCACGAACCCGAGCGCTCGCCATGCGCTCGATTTTGGCAAGACGGGGGAGCGTACCCTGCGCGCCTGCTTGGGCGATGCCGCTTCGCAGGTCCCTGCCTATCAGCTGTTATCCGAGGGCATGCGCTTTGAGGCGCGCCTAGCACATGATGCCTGCGACTTTGATATCGATTACGTCTTTGAGGTCGATGACTGCCTGGAGGACTTTGGTATCGAGGAACTTGCCTTCGATCTGGAGCCTGTCGCATATATCGAGGAGTTCCGTAGGCAGCAGTTCGCGCGCTCAAACCGCAGCATGCTGCCGCTGCCCGCGGCACTCGGCGCCATTCGCCTAACGAACGTTGAGGACGAGGTTCTTGAGCGCCATGCTCACGCCTACTTGGCTTCTCGTAAAGAACTTCTCTAAGATTTATTGACTTCCATCGTCTTTCGTATCATGTTGAGGGGCGGGTTTCCAATCGGTTGCGGATCGCATGCGATTCCGTCGTTCGGTTGAGACCCGTCCCGTCTATATAGAGACAACAAGAAAGGAATCTGCATGTCTGAGTTTGCTGCCGGTCCTGCCGGTCGTATCGAGCGCGTCCGTGCCCTGATGGTCGAGCGTGGCTACGACGCTATCGTGGTACGCGACGAGGCCAATCTTCGTTGGCTCACGGGCGTGAAGGGCGTCTTCGACTACACCTTCGAGTTCCCGCACGCGGCGTTTATTACGGCTGACCAGTGCCTGTTCCATACCGACTCGCGCTACCTCAACAGCTTTGAGGAGAACACGCCCGCCGGCAGCCCCTGGGTCTACGACATGGATGAGGGCACCATCCCCGGTTGGGTCGCCGGCAAGATCGCGGCCAACAAATGCCGCGTCTGCGCTGTCGAGGACGATATGCAGATTAATTTCTACCAGGGTATTCAGCGCGGCCTGGAGGACCGCTCCGTCGCCTGTATGCTGCCGCTGATGCACGACGACATCCGCAAGATGCGCGCCATCAAGGACGCCGAGGAGATTGAACTCATGCGCCATGCGCAGTCGATCACCGATGCCGCCTTCCAGCACATGCTCGGCTTTATTAAGCCCGGTATGACCGAGAAGCAGGTACGCAACGAGCTCGAGAACTTTATGTTCGCCAACGGTGCTGACAGCCTTGCCTTCGGCTCCATCGTGGCGAGCGGCCCCAACACCGCCAACCCGCATGCCGTCCCGAGCGACCGCGTGATCGAGAAGGGCGACTTTGTCCTCATGGATTACGGCGCGGGCTACTGCGATTATCGCTCCGACATGACACGCACTGTCGTGATGGGCGGGCCCACGCAGGAGCAGCTTGACCTGTACGCGCTCGTGCGCCGTACGCACGAGGAGTGCGTCGCCGCCATCCATCCGGGCGTCGAGGGCAACGACATTTTCAAGCTTTCCAAGAAGATCATCGGCGATGCCGGCTATGGCGATTACTACAACCATGGTCTGGGCCACGGCGTCGGTATCGACATCCACGAGCTGCCCAACTTCAACCGCAGCAAGAACACCATCGAGATCGGCTCGGTTGTCACCATGGAGCCTGGCGTCTACCTGCCCGGCGTGGGCGGCGTGCGCCTGGAGGACTACGGCGTGGTCACCGAGAACGGCTACGAGCCCTTCACCAAGACCCCGCACGACCTGCACGTCATCGACTGCTAGCCCATTTCGATAGATTTTTGGGCGGGGCGTCCGGAGCAATTCGGGCGCCCCGCGTTCTCTTTTTATGCGCTCGCCGCAGGCGCGGTCTGCAAGTGTATAATTTCTATCGTATGTAATTTGGACGCTTGTGCGTTCTGCCCATAACAAGAAAGGTCGCTATGCCTACCATTTCTACCGCCGACTTCAAGAACGGCCTCGGTCTCCGCATCAAGGACAAGGTCTACACCATCGTCGAGTTCCAGCATGTCAAGCCGGGCAAGGGCGGCGCGTTTGTGCGCTACAAGACCCGCGACATCAAGAGCGGCCGCGTCGTCGAGAACACCTGCAACGCCGGCACCAAGTTCGAGAGCGTCATGCTCACCACCCGTGAGTTCCAGTACCTCTACAACGATGGCGCCGACTACATCTTCATGGACAACGAGACCTATGAGCAGGTTCCCGTTCCCGAGGACATGGTGGGCGAGAACTCCAAGTGGCTGCGCGAGAACGACATTTGCCAGCTGCTCTTCGCCGACGATGAGCTCATGGGCGTGACCCCGCCGATGTTTATCGAGACCACCATCGTCCAGACCGACCCGGGCTTTAAGGGCGACACCGTCCAGGGTTCCACCAAGCCGGCCACGATCGACACCGGCGCTGTCATCCAGGTCCCCATGTACCTCAACGAGGGCGAGGTCATTAAGGTTGACACCCGCGACGGCAAGTTCGTCTCCCGCGTCTAGCAACCAACTCTTCTAGGAGGACTCATGCCCCAGGAAATCAAGATTGACGGCATCGGCATTTCACCCGATGTTCTGACCGCCATCGTCTCGCGCGCCGTGTCGGATGTCGAGGGCATCGCCTCCGTTGGCGTCAAGGACCTTGCCACCAACCTTGTCTCCATGATGCTCTCGTCCAAGGCCCCGGCTTCCGAGCCGGCGGTCGAGGCCGAGGTCGTCGGCGACAAGCTCGCACTCACCGTGCGTGTCGTGGTGTTCTTTGGCTATCCGTTCAAGAAACTCGCCGAGGCCGTTCGCGTCGCCGTGGTCACCGCCATCGATGCCCAGGTGGGCGTTGAGGTCGAGCGCGTTGACGTTTGCATCGACGGCCTCGTTTTCCCCAAGGAGTAACCTTTGAGCCTTAAGGTTTATCGCGGGCGCACGCTTGCCCGCAGTCAGGCGCTGCAGCTGCTGTTCCAGGCCGAGGCCACGGACAGCCCGCTCGAGCGCGTCCTCGAGGGCGATTTCCTGATCTCGAAGGGTCCCCTCGACCCCTATGCGCTGGAGCTGTGCCGCGGTGCTTACGAGCATATCGACCGCATCGACTGCGCTCTGCGCGCCGTCGCCAAGAACTGGGATCTTATGCGCATGCCCGGCGCCGACCGCAATCTGCTGCGTATCGCCGTCTATGAGATGCGTTTCCTCACCGACGAGGAGGTCTCGGACGCCATCGTGATCAACGAGGCCGTCGAGCTCGCCAAGGCCTATGGCACTGACCAGTCCGCGTCGTTCGTCAACGGCGTGCTGGGCAAGATCGCTCGCAGCGAGGAGCTGCCGGGCGAGGACTTGTACCAAGAGCTGCTCGCCGAGGATCGCGCTCGCGAGGAGGCCCAGACTGCCGAGGCTGCCGCTAAAGTTGCGGTTGCCCAGGCTGAGGCTGGTGTGCTGGCCGAGGGCGCGGACGCCGCCGAGACTGATGTCGACTCCGTCGAGGAGTAGCCATGCCAGAGGGTTTCGTCCGCAACTTTGATGAGATTTCGGACCGTCTGGACCAGATCATCGCTACCGTTCGCTCCAAGGATACGTCCTTGGAGCGTTCACTCGATCTGTTTGACGAGGCGATTGAGCTGGGCTCCCGCGCGGTCGATATGGTCGACAAGTTTGAGCTGACGCCTCGTGAGGCCGATAAGCTCGAGCAGGAATACGATGAGGATGCGGCAAACGAATCCCAGGATAGCTAGGCCGCATCTCCGGATACGAATGGTTGATGGCATTCATGAAACGCGTGCGTCTTGATGACGAACTGATTTCACAGGGCATCTGCGCCGATCGCGCGGATGCCCTTCGCACTCTTATGGCCGGCTTGGTCTGGAGTGGCGGTGAGCGTTTGACTTCGCCGGGCCTTAAGGTGATCCCGGGCCTGCCGCTGCACGTGAAGGGGCGCATTCCCTATGTTGGCCGCGGTGGTCTTAAGCTCGAAGGCGCGCTTGATGCGTTTGGTATCAATCCGACGGGCCTTGCCTGTCTGGATGTTGGCTGCTCTACCGGCGGCTTTACCGATTGCCTGCTCAAGCGCGGAGCTGCGACCGTTGTCTCGGTGGACGTGGGCCGTGCCCAGTTTGATTGGTCGCTGCGTCAGGACGATCGCGTGACGCTCCACGAACGCACCAACGTGACGCAGCTGCCCGAGCTCGGCTACGGCGGCGCTATCGACCTGGCTGTGTGCGATGTCTCGTTTACCAGCATCGCGAATATAATCGACGCCGTGCTGGCGTGCCTGAAGCCTTCGGGTTCGTTCTGCACGCTCGTAAAGCCCCAGTTTGAGGCGCCGGCTGCGCTGGTGGGCGACGGCGGTATCGTGACCGACCCCGCCGTCCGCCGCGATACGCTCGTGGCGGCGATTGAGCTTTTTGCCGTCAAGGGCCTGTTCCCGCTTGACGTGTGCGTGTCGCCCATCCATGGCGCTAAGGGCAACGTTGAGTTTTTCCTGTACGGCACGAGGTTTGCCCCCGGCGAGCGCTCGAATGATGAGCTGCAATCCCAGGTATCGGTTTTGAGCGAGAAAGCTGCAACGCTATGAAGGTCTTTCTGGTTCCCAATTACTACAAGCAAGAGGCGGTCGAGAGCGGCCTGATGCTCGAGCTTTGGCTGACGCGCCAGGGCTATGAGGTCGCATGGGCTGCCGACCAGCGATCGAAGATTCAAAGCACGCCTGATATTGACGGCTCCGATCTGGTCATTACGCTCGGCGGCGACGGTACGCTGCTGCGCGCTGCCCGCATTCTCAACCATCGCGAGATTCCTATCCTTGGTCTTTCCTATGGTCACCTGGGTTTTTTAACTGCTGCGAGCCCCGAGGAGCGCGACATTCTGCAGGTGGTGAGCGACGCCCTGTCCGGCGAGCTGCACGTGAGCCGCCGCGCCACCATCGCCGCGGATATCGTGTCCGTGCGCGAAGACGGCACGAAGGATGTCGTGCGCACGTTTGCCCTCAACGATATGGCACTTACGCGCGGCCCCCTGTCCGATATGGTTGAGTTTGACATCACGGTGTCCGGCCATCATATCGACCGCCTTCGCGGCGACGGTGTCGTCGTTTCGACGGCGACCGGCTCCACCGGCTACGCGCTTTCCGCCGGCGGTCCCATTGTCAGCCCCGATTACACGGGTATGGTCTGTGTGCCCATCGCCCCGCATACCATTCAGGCTCGCGCTTTTTTGACCTCGCCGAGTGATGTCGTCGAGATCTTTATGTCTGATGATCGCCCGAGCGTGCCGGCGATTGCCATCGACGGACAGTTTATTACCTGCGATGGCACGGTTGAGAGCGTGGCCGTGCGTCGCGGTCCCGGCGATGTGCTGCTGCTGGATTACGGCCCCGAGAGCTTCTACAACTCGGTGAGCCGCGTGTTCTACGGAGTGCGTCATGATCGATGAGCTGCAGGTTTCCAACATTGCACTCATTCGCGAGGCGACGTTGGTTCCGAGTGCGGGCCTGACTGTCCTGACCGGCGAGACCGGCGCCGGTAAGACCGCGCTGCTCTCGGCCCTCAAGCTTATTTTGGGCGAGCGCGCGGATTCGTCGACGGTGCGCGAGGGCGAGGCGCTGGCGAGCGTCGAGGCGCGCCTGTTCGACGGTCCGCACGACACGGAGGGGTTCACCGTACAGCGTAGCCTTTCTGCCGAGGGCCGCAGCCGCGTAAAAATTGACGGCCGCATCGCCAGCGTGCGTGAGCTTTCGGAGCGCGTCGGCGTGATGATGGATCTTTGCGGTCAGCACGAGCACCAGCGCCTCCTCGATCCGGCGCATCATGTTGCCATGGTTGATGCCTGGGCTGGTCGCTCTGCGCTCGAGGCGCTCGACCGTTACCGTGCCTGCTTCAAGGCGTCGCGTGCGGCTGCCAAGGAGGTCCGTCGCGTGGAGGAAGCCTCACGCGCGCAGGGGAGTCGCGTCGAGGAAGCGCGTTTCGCCCTCGAGCGCATCGCCGAGGTCGACCCCAAGCCGGGCGAGTATGAGGAACTCGAGGAACTGCTGCCGCGCTCCGAACATGCCGAGGTACTGGTTGCCACAGCTAACGATGCCCATGCATCGCTTGCCGCCGAAGGTGGAGCGCTCGATGCCGTGAACAGCGCCGTGGCCGAGCTTTCCCGTATGGCTACCGTCGATCGCAAACTGGGCGACATTGCCGATGCGCTTTCGGATGCCTGCATCTCCCTTGAGGATAGCGCGAACGAGCTTCGTGCCTATCGCGATGGCGTCGCCTTCGACCCGCGCGAGCTCGCTCGCATGCGCGAGCGGTATTCCGACCTCAAGGGCCTGCTGCGTCAGTGGGGTCCCACCATGGACGATGTTTTTGCCATGCGCAATCGCTCGCAAGAGCTGCTGTCCCTGGTCGATGATGGCGATGAACAGATCAAAAAGGCGCGTGAGGCACTCGGGAGCGCCGAGCGCGAGCTGTTCGCTGCTGCCAAGGCACTTAAGCGTGCTCGCAATACGGCGGCCCCGCGCTTCTGCCACGAGGTCGGCCGCCAGATGGCGCGCTTGGAGATGGGCGCCGCCGAGCTCGTTTGGGAGTCGCGTGATCTTCCGCGCGCCGAGTGGACGCCGGCGGGTCCTTCGAGCTACGAGCTTTTGTATCGCAGCGGTGCCGGCTTGACGCCGCGACCCCTGCGCCGCATTGCGTCGGGCGGCGAGCTCAGCCGCGTTATGCTGGCGAGCAAGGTGGTCTTGGGTAATGCGGACGGTGTCGATACGCTGGTGTTTGACGAGGTCGATGCCGGTGTCGGCGGCTCCACGGCGCGTGCACTCGCGGGCGTGCTGGCAGATCTCTCCGCTACGCATCAGGTGATTGTCGTAACCCACCTGGCGCAGGTTGCGGTCATGGCCGACAAGCATTACGTGGTCAGCAAGGAGCCAGGCGACGTTCCTCAGACGCATCTGGACGAGGTGACTGGGGACGCCCGTACCGCAGAGATCGCTCGAATGCTGAGCGGCGATCAATCGGAGGCAAGCCTGGCGCACGCCAGGCAGATGCTGGAAGATGCTCGAGGTTAGAACGACCCGGTGGTGTTGGGGGCAAAATATCAGTAATTCTTGCCTCGCTACTTGTCCGTCTGGCCCGACCGTCAAAAAACTATGTCGGTTTACTACGATGAATCGGCATAGCTCGAGCACGGCTAAAATTGCAAAAAGAAAACCGCAGGTAGAAAGCCTGCGGTTTTCTTTAACAATGCGATGTGATTGCATGTTCCGATTTCATCGTAGTAAACCGGCATAGTTTTGTGGGAACGGCACATAACGTCCCCCGCTAAAACCTACTCTACGACCTTATCCGGTTGAATGAGCTCCTCGTAGTAGCTGATGTGCTCTCGGGCGTCCTCGATTTCGGGCAGCAGGAAGTTGTAGATGACCTCGATGATCATCGTGGCGCTCATCTTGGAGAACGCGAAGTCGCCCGTTGTCAGCAGCGCCTCGTGATTGACGGTATTAAAGGTGTAGTCGGCTAGGCGCGCAAGTGGAGACTTGCTGTCACTGCTGATGACGACCACGGTGGCACCGCAGTCGCGAGCCGCTTTTGCCATGCGATTCAGACGGCGCGACTTGCCGGAGTTCGAGATCAGCACGATAACGTCGCCGGGGCGCAACGTGAGCGCGAAACCAATCGAGGTCTCGCTGATGGTGCTTGCCATGCAGCGAAGGCCCAGCTGCGAAAACTTAAACGTCGCGTCGAGCGCAACGGCGTTGGTGTTGCCTACGGCCGCAAACTCAATAACGCCCGCATTCTTTAACGCGTGTACAACGGCCGTTAGCGTATCGTGGTCAATCCCGTCGATGGTCGCGTTAAGCTCGCTGACCTTGGCAGCCAAGATATTTTTAAGGCTCTGCTCCATGTTGTCGAGCGAGACCTCGTCGGTCAGGCCCTCGTTGCGCTGACTCTCCAAGTCGCGTGCCAGCGAAAACTGAAAGCTGCGGAAGCTGCCAAAGCCCAGCTTGCGGCAAAAGCGCGAAACCGTCGCCTCGGACGTGGCGGCGGCTCGTGAGAGCTGTGCGGCCGTCAGGCGCGGCGCCTCGGACTGGTGCTCCAATATGTAGTCGACAATGCGCTGCTCGGATCCACTATATCCCTGATGAGTGCTAATAAGGGAGAGCGCGCTCTTGCTGCTATCGGTCATGGATGGCTCCTGGTTGGCATGAAAATTGGACTCGTTTTTCAATGCCATAGTATACGGGCATTTTCAATTACAAGATACACCTTGCCGTTTCAAGTGTTGATGGTAAACTTTCACCTACCGTTTACGGTTATGAAAGAACCTTTCACCGGAGAATTGGGACATTTTCCTTTCCGCGAAAGCGCTGGGTTGGTATCTTTCAGTTGTGGAAAAGCGCGCAAGGATGCGCGTGTAGGGGAGCGCCTGCGGGCGCAGTACTCAAGAAGGAGGGACACATGGCTAAGTTTGACATCATCGCCGCTACCGGTTGCCCGACCGGCATCGCGCACACCTTCATGGCGAAGGAGGCGCTGGAGAAGGCAGCTGCCGAGCGAGGTCTGACCATTAAGGTCGAGACCCATGGCCAGGTCGGTGTCGAGAACGAGCTCACCAAGAGCGAGATCTCCGGTGCCAAGGCCGTCGTCGTCGCAGCCGATAAGGATGTCCAGGCGGAGCGTTTCGCCGGCAAGCGCATGGTTTCCGTTGGTGTTTCCAAGGCCCTGTCCGTTGAGGCAGCCGGTAAGCTGATCGACCGCGCGCTCGCCGCCAAGGGTGACGACTCGGTTGCGGCTGCTGCCGATGTCGAGGATGAGGTCGAGGAGAAGGAGTCCATCGGCCACATCATCTACAAGCACCTCATGAACGGCGTCAGCCACATGCTGGTCTTCGTCGTCGCCGGTGGTGTCCTGACCGCCGTTTCGTTCCTGTGGGGCATCACGTCCTTCGATTCGACGGCGTCTGACTACAACAGCTTTGCCGCTATGCTCAAGATCATCGGCGGCATCGCCATGAACCTCATGGTTCCCGTGCTTTCCGCCTACATCGCCGAGTCTATCGGCAAGCGCCCGGCACTCGTCCCCGGCTTTGTTGCCGGTATGATCGCCATCCAGGGTCTGCCCGTTAACGCCGAGACCGGTATGATCGACGCCGGCGGCGCCGGCGTGGGCTTCGGTTTCCTGGGCGGCATCGTCGGCGGCTTCCTCGCTGGCTATGTCATCCTGCTGCTCGAGAAGGTCTTCTCCAAGCTGCCCAAGAATCTGGACGGCCTCAAGGCTATCTTCCTGTACCCGCTGTTCTCGACCGCCATCGTCGGCCTGGTCATGCTCGGCATCTCCGGCCCCATGGCTGCCATCAACACCGCCATGATGGACTTCCTCAAGGGTCTGTCTGCCTCTGGCGCCATTGTCCTGGGCCTTGCCATCGGCTGCATGTGCGCCGTTGACATGGGCGGCCCGGTCAACAAGGCTGCTTACGTCACCGGTACCGCTATGCTCACCGAGGCCCTGGCCGCCGGTGTCGGCACCGACACCTACAACTTCGGCACCAACTTCATGGCTGCCGTCTCCGCCGCCTGCATCGTTCCGCCGCTGATCACCACCTTCGCCGTCGTCGTCGGCAAGAAGTACTTCAGCCAGGAGGATCATGACGCCGGTATCGTCAACCTCATCCTTGGTTGCACCCACATCACCGAGGGCGCCATTCCGTTCATGACCAAGAACATCTGGCCCGTCATGCCCATCATGATGCTTGGCTCCTCCATCGCCTCGATCCTGACCATTATGTTCAACGTTCACGATCCGGCGCCCCACGGCGGCTTCCTGGTCCTGCCCGTTGTCGAGAACGGTCCGCTGTGGGTCCTCGCGATCCTCATCGGTGCTGTGGTCGGCGGCATCCTGTTCGTGGCCTTCAAGAAGTACGACTTCGAGAAGAATCAGAAGGCCGCTCCTGCAGCCAAGCCGGTTGAGGCCCCCAAGGCCGCTGCCGTCGAGGCCCCTAAGGCCGAGGCTGCCGACTTCGTGAAGGTCGAGAATGTCTTTGTCGCCGAGGACTTCGCTTCTCGTGACGAGGCTCTGAGCTTCGTTTCCAACCAGGCTGTCAAGGCCGGTATCGCCAGCGACGCCGACGCCGTGATGAACGCCTTCCTGGCCCGCGAGTCCGAGGGCACCACGGGCATGATGGAGGGCTTCGCCATTCCGCACGCCAAGTCCGACGCCATTACCGAGGCTGCCGTCATCGTCGTCAAGGACGAGTCCGGCGTGACCGGTTGGGATACCATGGACGGCGCTCCCGTCAACGTGGCCATCGCTCTGCTCATTCCTGGTGCACAGGCTGGCACCACGCACCTCAAGATCTTGTCCAAGGTCGCCGAGGCGCTCATGGACGAGGACTTCCGTGCCACCGTCAAGGGTTCCACCGACGCCGCCGAGATCGCCAAGACGATCAATGCCCGCCTGGTCTAATCCCACAGTACGCGAATAACATCGCCCCCTGTAACAAAGGCGAGGACTCCACCAGGAGCCCCCGCCTTTTTCTATGCCCTCCCATAAGTTGCGGTGAAATGGGGACTGTTTAAACGATTCAACCCCAAATTCAGTCCCTATTTCACCACAACTTACAAAAGGGCATAGAGTGGGCTGCCTATCGAGTCTTTGTCGCGAACAAGTCATCAGCCAGAATTCCGTTCGCACGATATTACTTTGGACCGACCGAGTTTCCGCAGTTTGCTCGCCCCGGACCCCGCGCGCGGGGGCCATGAGATTTATCGCGAGTTCCGCACGAGCCGAAGAGCACTTAATGTGCTCTTCGTGCGAGCAGGACTGTAGAGCAGGAAATCTCATGGCCCCCGCGCGCGGGGTCCGGGGCGAGCAAGCGGACAGAACAGACAACTGTCCAACAATTCGTGCGAAACACAATGAAAAACCGTTTGATGTGAGTTAATATAAACAACGTCGTGAATCTGACTCCTGCCACATGCATGACAGGGGTTAAACACAAAAAAGGAGTCAACTATGGTTTCTGAGAAGGCTACCCTCGTTAATCCTCAGGGTCTGCACATGCGTCCGGCTGGTCTGTTCGCCTCCACCATGGGCAAGTACGCCTGTGACGTGACGGTCGTCACCCCCGAGAAGGAGGTCAACGGCAAGTCCCCGATGGCCCTCATGGCTGCTGGTATCCCCTGCGGTACCGAGGTCGAGGTCAAGTGCGACGGCGCCGACGAGGCCGAGGCTCTGGCTGCTGCCATCGAGCTCATCAAGAGCGGTCTTGGCGAGTAGAACTCAAACGGGTCGCATGTTGAACAACTAAGTTCATATTTGGGGGCGCAGTGACCTGTTGTAAGGTAGCTGCGCTCTTTTGTCATGGATATGGCAAAACGCTTTATCACATGACACGGAGAGAGGAATGGGAATGTATCAGGGAGTCAACGCTTCCGAGGGCATCGGTATCGGCACCGTCATGGTCGCCGTCGATCCCGACTTGACGTTTGAGCCGCACGAGGTTGCTGATTCGGCAGCAGAGAAGGAGCGCTATCAGTCCGCTCTTTCGGTCTTCTGCGAGAAGACCCAGGCTCAGGCCGACCACATGAAGGAGACGGTGGGCGAGGCCGAGGCCGAGATCATGAGCGGACACATTGTCCTGGCTCAGGACCCGGGCATGACCGACGCCATCAACGCCGCCATTGACGGCGGCACCTGCGCCGAGCAGGCGCTCATGGACACCTCGACCATGTTCGAGAACATGTTCCTGTCCATGGACGACGAGATGTTCCGTCTGCGCGCGGCCGACATCGCCGACATCCGCACCGGTATTCTGGCCGAGCTGCTGGGCAAGGAGGTCGTCGACCTCTCCGTCCTGCCCGAGAATACCGTCGTTGTCGTGCACGACCTCACGCCGTCCATGACCGCCACGATCGATAAGGCCCACGTTGCCGGTATCGTCACCGAGACCGGTGGCCGCACGTCGCACTCCGCGATCATTGCGCGCGCCCTCGAGATCCCGGCTGTCCTTTCGGTTTCCAACAGCTGCACCGCGTTGCGCAACGGTATGACCGTTGTCGTCGACGGTGGCAAGGGTATCGTCGAGGCCGATCCCGACGAGGAGACGCTCGCTGCCTACACCGCCAAGGCCGAGGCCTTCGCTGCCGAGAAGGCAGCCCTCGAGGCCTTCCGTGGCAAGCCGTCCGTGACTGCCGATGGCATCAAGAAGATCATCGCCTGCAATATCGGTAACCCCGATGACGTGCCCAACGCGCTCGATCACGACGCCGAGGCTATCGGTCTGTTCCGCTCCGAGTTCCTGTTCATGGACTCTGCTGAGCTTCCTTCCGAGGAGGAGCAGTTCAACGCCTATCGTAAGGTCGCCAGCGCGCTCAAGGGTGCTCCGGTCATCATCCGTACGCTCGACGTGGGCGGCGACAAGGAGATCCCGTACCTGCACATGGTCAAGGAAGACAACCCCTTCATGGGCTTCCGCGCCGTGCGTTACTGCCTGGCCAACCCCGATCAGTACAAGGTCCAGCTCCGCGCCCTTCTGCGCGCCAGCGCCTTTGGTGACGTCAAGATCATGATCCCGCTCGTCACCTGCGTCGAGGAGGTCGTGGCCGTCAAGGAGCTCGTCGAGCAGTGCAAGGCCGAGCTGACCGAAGAGGGCCGCAAGTTCAACGAGAACATCGAGGTCGGCATCATGGTCGAGACGCCTGCCGCTTCGCTGCTTGCTGACCGCTTGGCCGAGGTGGCCGACTTCTTCTCCATCGGCACCAACGACCTGATCGGCTACACCATGTGCGCC
>CAJMMF010000025.1:0-35323 GCA_905214385.1 uncultured bacterium | reverse complement strand
GGCATGTCCAAAAAGAAAGCCCCCGCGCTGCATGAGCGACGGGGGCGAGAAGACATATCTACTCGACCACCTCGGCTGGCGGGAAGTCCCATTAAGCTCGCGGGTAAGACCCGTTTGCGCCGGCTGTCTCTGGCAGCGGATTCGTGCGTGAACCGAAAGTATTATTGCGGGGACCCCGGCGTCGGTCAACGGGAAACCGGGCTGCACACAATTCCACCATCCGGCCGCGCCGCCGAAGGCCAGGCGCAAGGTTTTCGCTCGGTCAGGTCCTGGGCTCGCACGAAGAGCACATTAAGTGCTCTTCGGCTCGTGCGGAATCTACGAAAACCTTGCGCCTGGCCTTCGGCGGCGCGGCCTGCGGTGACTTTGGGGCAGCCCGGTTTCCCGCTGGCCGGCGCCCCCACTCATAAGCCTTAAGTCGGTGGGCTGATATGTTGCGTCCCTGATGGCTACAAGGTTGAAATGAAGGTGGACAGGCGGTGGAGGCCTTCGTCTAGGTCTTTGTCGGAGACGCAGTAGCTTAGGCGGATATGACCTTCGGTGCCGAAGCAGTCGCCCGGGACTAGGGCTACGTTTGCCTCTTCGATGGCTTTGATGCAGAAGTCTTCGCTGGTTAGGCCGAACTTTTTGATGCTCGGGAAAGTGTAGAAGGCTCCTGCGGGCTCTACTACGTCGAGGCCCATGGCGTATAAGGCTGCGAGGACGCGTTCGCGGCGGGCTCGGTAGACTTTGAGCATGGGGGTTGGGTCGACGGTCAGGGCTCGGGCTGCGGCGTCCATTTCGAAGGAGACAGCACTCGATACTAAGTATTGGTGAGCCTTTGCGATCTCGGCGATGACGGGGGCTGCCGCTGCGAGCCAGCCCAAGCGCCAGCCGGTCATGGCCCAGGGCTTGGAGAAGCTCTCGATGACCACCGTCTGGTCGCGCAGCTCCGGGTGGCGCTGGGCAAAGCGCTCGTAGCCATCCACATAGACCAGACGGTTGTATACGTCGTCGCAGACTACGTAGATGCCCGCCTGCTCTGCCACGCGCGCCACGGCGTCGAGCGATGCCGTGTCGAGGATGCAACCCGTGGGATTGTTGGGCGAGCAGATGACGATGGCCTTGGTCGCCGGGGTCACACAGGCGCGAAGCGCATCCTCGTCAATCTGGAATTGCGCAGGCTCCGTATCCAAAAAGACAGCCTTGGCGTGATTGGCCACGACGGTGCTCTCGTACAGGCCAAAGGCCGGCGTGGGGATGATGACCTCGTCGCCGGGGTTGAGCATAGCCATAAATGTTGCCGACAGTGCCTCGGTCGCGCCGTCGGTCAGGATGACCTCATCGGCGGAAAACGCCAGGCCCGCGTCATCCATATATTCGGACAGTGCATCACGCAGGGCGGGGCGACCGTTGTTGGGCGGATAGTGCGTGTCACCGCGGTCCAGCGCGGCGGTCACCTCGGCGCTAATCACATCGGGCGTGGGAAAATCGGGCTCGCCGAGCGCGAGCGCGATACACCCCGGATGCTGGGCGGCGAGCGCGTTAATCCGGCGGATACCGGAGGGCTTGAGCATGGCAAGCGAGGTATTCATGGGCAGACGCATGGCGTTCCTTTCGTAAGGGTTGCACTAGGATAGCGCGGCGGGGCGCCACCAGACGGTGTAACCTAAACGGAAACGAGCCGGAAAGGAGATGGCATGGAGACGACCGCGCGCGGCGACTTACCAAAAACACTGCACACCATTGCGTATATCAGTATTCCCAATAGCGCCGATCTTGATTTTTTGCTCTGGGACCTGCAGGATGCCATCGCCGCCTATGCTCAACTTTCCGGCACCGCACTCCCCCGCCCGGTCGACTTGAAGGCAAATGACGCCGGCAGCGTTGCCGATGGCATCGTGCTGGCCATTGAAGATGTGGCTGACGATGAGACGTTGACTGCTATCGAGCAGGCGCTTGAGCGCTTTGGCGGTACGGGAACGCGCGTCTATGCCGCGATTCGAGCCGCACAAGAGGGCACTGAGCAGGCGCGTGGGACCGCCGTTCGCCTGCACAAGGCATGTGAGCGCCATGACCAATTGTGGTGTGGCGGCGTTGCCATCTGCGCCGGCAGCGGCATCGCAGCGCTTCGCCATTCCCCGCGCATGGGACTCTTGCGGCGACCGTTTTCGGAGGCCATGGACAAGCTCGTGGGCGCCGTGCGCATGGGCTGCTCCGTCGAGCATGCACAGCGACTTGGCGGCGGCAATGCCGCCAACGTCGACGCCGACGGCATGGTTTGCGCCGAGCCAGCCGTGCCCGCGCCGATCTGGCGAGGCGTTCTGAAACGTCTGGGCGCCCACGCTCAAACAAAAATCTAAATTAAATAACAGCCCAGTCAACGGCTTCGTGCCAACGCTCGACAAGACGCTCCAGTCGCCAGGCGGCATTGGCAGGACTTGTCGAGGGCAGGACGACGGCGGGCAACCCCGTCCGATCTTGCAAGTAGCGTTTGTAGAGTCGCCCTGCCGTACCGCCGTTACAGACAACGACCTCGATCGGCGCGGCATCGGTAATGCGCTCGATATGCGCCGGCACAACGTTGCGAATGCTCGCGTCGCTCGAGCCCTTAATGTCGCAACTCTCGATCACATCCCACAGGCCCACGCCGCCGTTCAGCAGCATAGATCGCTTGGCAGCAATGGAGGCATCGAGCGTCGCGGGCTCACCGCTTGCCAAAGGATCGCCCTCGTTGGGCGGCACAGGCACACCGAGGCACGCAGCCATCACACGCCAAAAGCGATTCTGAGGGTTGCCGTAATAAAAGGCATTTGCACGCGAGAGCACCGAGGGAAACGACCCCAGCACCAAAACGCGCGAGCGCTGGTCGAACACAGGCTCAAACCCATGCTCAATATGTTGATAGTCCTCGTCAGACACGGCCATGGGCTAGGCTCTCAACAGATAGCGCACCTCGTAGGGTGCAAGCTCAAGGGTACCCGTCAGCTCGACCGTGGGCGCATCGTCGGCAAGCAGGTCGACAAAGGACCCGTTGAGCTCGCCGGCGCCAAAGGTGTAAGGCTCGCCCACGGCGTTCACCGCCACGAGCACCGTCGCGTCATCACAGGCGCGCTCGAACAGCAGCTGCTTGTTCTGGATCACCACGTTGCGATAGGCACCGTAGTTGAGAGCACAGGCCGCCGCGTCATCGGCCGAGCGAAGGTGCGCAAGCTGCGTGATGAACGCCGTCAGCTCGTTGGGCGCAGGCTCATCGAGCGCAGGTCGCAGCGCCCAGTCACCATCGGGGCCGCCCTTTTCGCCGGCAATCCCCCACTCGCTGCCATAGTAGACGCACGGAATGCCCGGCATGCCAAAGAGCATGCCATAGACGGGACGCAGGCACGACTTGTCGGTGAGGATGCTTGCCAGGCGCGGCACGTCGTGGTTGTCGACAAACGACAGCAGGTGCTTGCCGCGGTAGATGCACCACGGATCGCCGCCAAACTGGCGATGCAGCGAATGCGCGATCTCGAACATATTGACCGAGTTAAAGCTGGAGTACAGGCCCTTGTAGCACTCGTAGTTGGTGCAGGAGTCGAGCATCTCGTCGTTGACGATCTGGTTGTAGTCACCGTGAAGCGTCTCGCCGATCAGCACAAAGTCGGGCTTGAGCTCACGGGTAAAGGCGTGCAGGCGACGCATAAAGTCGCGGTCGAGCATATAGGCAACGTCCAGGCGCAGACCGTCGACGCCAAAGACCTCGGCCCAGCGGCGCACGGACTCGAGCAGGTAATCGACCACGGCGGGGTTTTGCAGGTTGAGCTTCACGAGCTCAAAATGGCCTTCCCAGCCCTCGTACCAAAAGCCGTCGCCATAGCAGGAATCGCCGTCAAAGCTGATGTGGAACCAATCCTTGTACGGCGAGTCCCACTTACGCTCCTGCACATCGCGGAAGGCCCAAAAGCCACGGCCCACATGGTTGAAGACGGCATCGAGCACCACGCGGATGCCATGGGCGTGCAGCGTCTCGCATACGGCGGCAAAATCGGCATCCCCGCCCAGGCGGCGGTCGATATGGCGCAGGCTGCGCGTATCGTAGCCGTGGCTATCAGACTCGAGCGGCGGGTTAATCAGCACAGCGCCAATACCGAGTTTTTGCAGGTAGTCGGCCCATTGGGCGATCTTCATGATGGGCGCATCGGGGTTGGGCGCAGCGTTGGCAGCCTGGGCGAGCTCATCCTCGGCAACGGGCGCGGCGTTTTCGCGCGGAGCTCCGCAAAAGCCCAGCGGATAGATCTGATAGAACGTCGTCTCGTATGCCCACATAGCAACCTCCCGGCAATCTTTCACGCAACGCCATCCATTGTATGCCCGCCGCGCATCCCCTCCCCCAAAATAAGTTGCGGTGAAATAGGGACTGTTGAGACCAATAAACCGGGCAAACAGTCTCTATTCCACCGCAACTGATGAGGGGACGTGATTAGGCGACAGGCTTTGCGCGGTGTATGGCCGGGAATAGCACCGTGATAGCGAGAATGACACCCACGACGGCAATCGCCCCGCCCGCGCAACCGATCCAGGCGATGCCGGGACCCGACACCACGGCGCCGCCGACCGCGGTGCCCGTGCCGATACCGAGGTTAAACAGGCCCGAGAAGATCGACATGGCGACGGCCGACGAATCTGCCGGCGTGTACTTGATGAGCTCGGCCTGGAACGCCACGTTAAAGGCCGTGGAGCAGCAGCCCCATAGCGCGCAAACAGCGAGAACGGCGACGAGCGACGGTGCAACCGGACCCATGAGCAGCAGAGCCACAGGCACGCCGGAGAGCGTGATAGCCAAGAACGGAAAGCGATGCCCATCGAACAGTCGGCCGAACAGCCAGCTTCCGAGCAGACCGGAGCAGCCAAACGCCGTCAGCGTCATGGTGATGGCGCTTGCGTCGACATGGGCGACCTGCGCCAGGAAGGGCTCGATATAGCTGTAACCCGCGTAGTAGCCGGTCGCCATAAAGACCGTGACCGCGTAGAGCGCAATCAGGAACGGGTTCTTGAGCAGCTCGGGCAGCTGTTTGACGGTAAAGCGCTCGCCCGCCGGCATGACCGGGAACACCGCTGCCTGGTACACCACCGCGGCGGCAGAGAAGGCTCCAACCACGGCAAACGTCATGCGCCAGCCCACGGCCAGGCCGATGGCGCGACCGATCGGCAGGCCGAAGATCTGCGCGATGGACGAGCCCGTGGCGATCATGCTGATGGCGAGCGCCCCATGACGCGTATCGACCAGGCGCGAGGCTATGATCGAAGCGACCGACCAGAACACGGCGTGCGCGCAGGCGACCACCAGGCGTGCGCAGACCAAGATGGGATAGGTCGGCGCCACGGCGGACAGGAACTGCCCGAGCGAGAACACGGCAAGCACGCCGAGCAGCATACGCTTGAACTCAAAGCGCGAGGCAAACACCATAAGCGGCAGCGACAGCAGCATGACGCCCCAGGCGTAGACCGAGATCATGATGCCTGCCTGGGCCTCGGTGAGCGAGAACGATGCGGCAATATCAGTCAGAAGGCCAATGGGCATGAACTCCGACGTGTTGAACACGAACGCACAGCAGGCGAGCCCGATAAGCGGGAGCCACTGCTTGAGTGAGATGCCATCTTGTCTTGCCTGAGCCATATAGGAAAACCTCTCCGATTGTCTTGAGCGGTGGGCGATTATATAGCAACGGTCCCGCATCCGTCAGCAACAGATGCGGGACCGCAATCAACTCAATACACAGGGGTTGCGCCGTCAATAAATAGCTAAGCCAACCCCAGCAATATGCCCGCCGAATGCACGACAAACGCCACGATCCAGGCGACCGTCACTTGAAACGCGAACACGGCAACGGCATAGCGCGCGCCCAGCTCGCTCTTGACGGCACCGATGGACGCCACGCAGGGCGGGTACAGCAGCGTAAAGACCAGGAACACGTAAGCGGTAAACGGCGAAAACATGGTTGACAGCACCGCGGGCGACGTTGCGCCCAAAAGCACCGTGAGGGTCGAGATGACGCTCTCCTTGGCGATAAGTCCGGTGACGAGCGCCGTCGAGGCGCGCCAGTCGCCGAAGCCGAGCGGGGCCAACACCGGCGCGATGATGCTACCCAGACCGGCAAGTAGACTCTGCGACTGATCGGCGACCACATTAAAGCGAATGTCGAACGTCTGAAGGAACCAGATGACAACGGTAGCGGCAAAGATAATGGTAAAAGCCTTGGTAATAAAGTCCTTGGCCTTATCCCATGCCAGCATCACCGTCGTCTTGACGCTCGGCAGGCGGTAATTGGGGAGCTCCATGATAAACGGCACCGGGTCTCCCTTAAATGCCGTGCGGTTGAGCACCAAAGCCGCGATGCAACCGACCGCAATGCCAATCAGATAGAGCGAGACCATGGCGGGAACCGTCGCCTGCGGGAAAAACGCCCCGCACAGCAGACCGTAGACCGGCAACTTGGCCGAGCAGCTCATGAACGGCGTGAGCATGACCGTCATCTTGCGGTCGTGCTCGGATGGGAGCGTACGGGTCGACATGATAGCCGGCACGGTGCAGCCAAAACCGACGAGCATGGGGACGAAGCTGCGGCCCGAAAGGCCAAAGCGACGCAGTACCTTATCCATGACAAAGGCCACGCGTGCCATGTATCCGGAGTCTTCCAGAATGGAAAGGAACAAAAAGAGCACGACGATAATCGGCAGGAAGGTCAGCACGCTGCCCACGCCCGTAAGCACGCCGTCGACAGCCAGCGAGCGCACCACGTCGTTGGTGCCGAACGCCTTGAGACCCGCATCGGCCGAGGCGATGATGGCAGCGATGCCGTCCTCCATGAATCCCTGCAACGCCGCGCCGATCACGCCAAACGTCAGCCAAAAGACGAGGCCCATGATCACCAGAAACGCCGGAATGGCTGTGTAGCGACCCGTCAGGATGCGGTCGATCTTGACGGAGCGCACGTGCTCGCGGCTCTCGTGCGGCTTGACGACGCAGCGCCCACACACGTCGCCGATAAAGCTAAAGCGCATATCGGCCAGCGCGGACAGGCGGTCGGTGCCGGCCTCGCCCTCCATCTGGGTAATGATGTGCTCGATGGCGTCGAGCTCGTTGCGATCCAGGTGAAGCGCCTCGGTCACCAGCTCGTCGCCCTCAACCAGCTTGGTCGCCGCAAAACGCACCGGGATATGCGCCGTCGCGGCATGGTCCTCGATAAGGTTGGCGATGCCGTGAATGCAGCGATGCAGCGCGCCGCCGTCTGGACCATCGGGCGCGCAGAAGTCCAGGCGACCGGGGCGCTCGCGGAACCGCGCCACGTGCAAGGCATGATCCACCAACTCGCCGATGCCCTCGTTGCGGGCAGCGCTAATGGGGACAACAGGCACGCCCAACAGGCTCTCGAGCAGGTTGACGTCCACGGCGCCGCCGTTGGCCGTCACCTCGTCCATCATGTTGAGCGCGATGACCATGGGGCGGTCGAGCTCCATAAGCTGCAGCGTCAGGTACAGGTTACGCTCGATGTTGGTGGCGTCGATGATATCGATGATGGCGTCGGGATTTTCGTCCAAGATGAATTGGCGGCTGACGATCTCTTCGCCCGTGTACGGCGACAGCGAATAGATGCCGGGCAGGTCGGTAACGCTTGCCTCGGGGTGGTTGCGGATGGTGCCATCTTTGCGGTCGACCGTCACGCCGGGAAAGTTACCGACGTGCTGGTTGGAGCCCGTCAGCTGGTTGAACAGCGTGGTCTTGCCGCAGTTTTGGTTGCCGGCGAGAGCAAAATGCAGCGGTGCGCCCTCGGGCACGGCTGTTTTTGCCGCACGGGGCGAATACGTCCCCTCGCCCAGTGCCGGGTGCTCCGTCGTGCCGATTGCGGCGTTAGCGCGCGGACCCGTATCTGTGTCGTGAACACCTACGAGCTCGATGCGAGCGGCGTCGTCCTTGCGCAGCGTCAACTCGTAGCCGCGCAGGCGAATCTCGAGCGGGTCACCCATAGGGGCGTACTTCATCATGGTGACTTCGGTGCCCGGCGTTAGGCCCATGTCCAAAATATGCTGTCGGAGTGCCTGATCGTCCGATGCCACCGATGCGACAACGGCGTCCTTTCCAATCTCGAGTGTATCGAGCTTCACGCGCTCATCCTTTCGTTAGACGCGGTTAACCGTTTACCGGGGCTAACCAACTCGTAACGACAAATGATAGCGCTCTGAACTATTTTATAAAGTCAAATACCGATGTTTACCTGCGCAAACTTTATGCGGTGCGCCCCGAAAGCTCTTTGCGCATACCGCTCAGCGAGATCGAAATGGAACCCGACCGCGCGGTAGCAGTGAGTCGATCACCCTCAACCGACCCCGTGCATGTAAAGGGCGCCTTGCCCATCAAGACGTGGGAGATAGTACCCGAGAGCTCAAAGAAATCGCCCTCAGCGCGGGCACCCGAGAGAGCGATATTGAGACCCTTGACGTTTAGTACTGCCCTGAGCGCGCCGTTCACCCCATGTGAAAACGTCACCTCGCCGCGCTTGCTCCCCACCGGCGTCTGGGCCAAAACCACATACGTACCCTCAAGCATGGCTCCTCCTCTGAGTAGGCTTTTTGAAATGGCCATCTAGTCTACTTTGCTGCGAGACGGCTTGCCCAGAAACCGCGAGCACACAATGACGTTCAATCAACAGATTGCTGCAAGGGAAACAAGCGTGCAAGGGGGACAGATTACTTTTGACACCATTTGCGCCAACGGACGGGATGCGGAGCGACGACCGTGCAGGTGGATTCCGGATCGTCGCTTCCTCCGTCCCCCAGCGAATCAAAACGAAGTTGCGGTGGAATAGTTCCTGTTTGAAGCTTTAACCAGCAAAAACAGAAACTATTTCACCGCAACTGCAAAAGCCCGCGCTGGCAACAAATGTCACCTGCGAGGGCTTGGTGGGCGCTCACAATGGCACGTTATTGAAACCCACATCAGTTATGGAATTCCGAACAGCACCGACATGCGATGTCCCCGTCGGCATACCAAGCAATGAAGCTCACCCTAGCCTTAGACGATCGGCGCGATGCCGGCAAAGTGCAGATACAGCGAGATGGCCGCCACGACAATGACCACTGCCGCGATCAGCTTGTCGTGCAGATGCGGGAGCACCTGCTTGCCGCGGCCTCGCTCGCCCGCAATATAGACGGGAATGGCCGGAGCAAAAAGGATCGTCGTGATCATGACGCCCTGGAGGCCCGTCGACCACACCAGGAACAGCGTGTAGATAAAGCCGAGCGTACCGAAGAAGCGTGCTTTGCCGACACTCGGCGCATGCGGTCCGTCCAGATGCTCGTTCTTCCAGCCAATCACCATGTAGTAAGCACCCGAGCAAACATAGGGAACCAAGATCGTGTTGACCGCGCAGCTGTAGAAGAACTGGTAGGTGCTCGCCGCTACATACGACACAATCAGGAAAAGCTGCGTGATGCCGGAGCTCACAAGAACCGTTACCACCGGGGCGTCATGTTTGTTTGTCTTAGCAAACGCCAGCGGGAAGGAGCCCTGACGTGCAGCCTCGAATGGCGTCTCGGATGCAATGATGACGTAGCCCAGCATCGCACCGACCAGCGAGAGAATAACGCCAAGGTTTACGATGGCTGCGCCAACCGGACCGATTGCGCACTCAAGAATTCCCGCCATGGAGGGCGTTGCAAGTTGTGCCATCTCCTCGCGCGGCATAATGCCGAGCGACAGCATCGAGATAATCAGATACAGCGTAAACACGGCTGCAAATCCAAGCGCCGTCGAACGACCGACGTCGCGCACATACTTTGCACGGCCCGAAATGACGACAGCGCCTTCGATACCCGTAAAGACCCAGACAAGGGCAATCATGGTCGAGACAACCTGCTCACCAAAACCGGGGCCAGCCGGCTCTCCCCAGAAGTTGTCCATAAAGATATCGACGTTGAACTTACCCAGGAGCACAATGCTCAGCACAAAGAGCCCCAGCGGCACCAGCTTCGCCAAGGTGACGATCGTGTTGATGCCGGCAGCTTCCTTAACGCCGCGAAGCACGAGAGCGGTTAGGAACCACAAAAACACGCTGGCGCAGACGATGGAAAGCATATTGTTGCCCGTACCGAACGCAGGGAAGAAATAGCCCAGCGCGCTAAACAGCAAGAGCGCAAAGCTCACATTGGAAAGACATGCGCTGATCCAGTAGCCCCAAGCGGAGTTGAATCCAACGTAATCGCCAAAACCGGCCGCAGCGTATGCATAGATGCCGCCAGTCAGGTCTGGACAAGCCTGAGATAAACCGTTGAATACCATCATCAGCGCAAAGACGCCAATGAAGCAAATTCCCCACGAAACGATAACCGCGCCGGTATTGGCTCCGCCTGCCGCCATATCGCCGGCAAGAGAAAAGATGCCGCCGCAAATGCTCGCAGTGATGACCATCATGGTCAGACGAAAGAGATCCAGACCATTGGGGTCGATAATCTCATCGTTACAAGTTTTAGAGGCCATATATGTGCACCCCCTCAATCAAACGACCGCATAAAGATGGCCCGGACGTCCCGAATCGGGTGCCGGGCCATCGGTCAAGCGATCATTAAGCTAGTACAGCGACCACATTAGAAGCGCAGCGACAGGCAAGAAAGGCCGCCGTCGACCTTGCGGTACTCGGAGGTGTCGACAACGAGCGTCTTGTAGCCCAGATCCTGCACGGCCTTGAGCACGGTCGGATAGCCCTCGGCAACGATGACCGTACCGTTGACCCAGATGCAGTTGGCGCCGTAAGCCTCGTCCTCGGGCACGACGATCTTGTTGTACTGGGCAAAGTCGGGCTTATCGATGAACTCACCGGAGACGAGCATGTTGTTGTCCTCGATGTAGTTGACGCCCGTCTTGAGGTGCAGGACCTCCTCCAGAGGCACCTCGGAGCCCTCGAGGCCCCAGCCCTCGAGAATCTCGCAGAACTGGCAGATACCCTCTTCGTTGGTGCGAGCAGAGCGACCGACGTAGAAGTGGTCGCCGACCATCATGACGTCGCCGCCGTCGAGCGTGCCGGGGGAAACGATGTGCTTGACATGCTCGTCGTCAAAGAAGCGACGGACGACCGGCTCGATTTCGTCCTTCTCGCCATTACGACTGTCGGCGCCGGGGTTGGTAATGATGGCGCCGCAGCGAGTGATAACGGCCGGATCCTCGACAAAGCAGCTGTCGGGATACTGCTCAAGCGCCGGCAGCACCGACACGTCAACGCCACACTGCTCGAGCGCATGCTCGTAATCGTAGTGCTCCTCGATAGCGCGCTCGTAGATGGGCTGGCCAAGCTCGGGGGCGCTCGTGATGCCATTGCTCAGGGACTTGCCGGGACGACGGATGATGACGTGGCTGAACTTAGTCATGATGATCCTCCTTGGACCTCTTAGCAGAGAGCGGACTTCCTTGCGCCCGCCTTCCTTCCGATGGCTTTATCTTAGGGTGTCTTTACTGTTTTGTATATTGTATACAATCCCGAACGGTAGATATTTCTCGGTAAGCGTATTATTGCTTCTTCTGGTTTGGTAGCGCAATTTAACTGGTCGTTCTATAATTCAATTAGCCTATTCAGGCGAAACGTATTTATTTTTGAAAATATACAGTTGAGGAATATAAGCTCATGGAAACACTCCGAAGACCCTTGAAGGATCATGTATACGACTATATTTCGAGTCGCATAGACGCCGGCGAGCTTTCGGCCGGCGACCGCGTGAGCGAGCAGGCGATCTGCGATGCCATGGGCGTGTCGCGCACGCCGGTTCGCGAGGCGCTCATCCAGCTGGCAAGCGACGGCTATCTGGACAATCTCCCCCGCCGCGGATTCCGCGTCCGAGGGTTCGATCAGCAAAACGCCGTTGAAGTCTTTGAGATTATGGGGCCTCTCGACGGGCAGGCGGCATACCTCGCCTGCCCTCTCCTAACCGACGAGGACATCATGCAGCTGAAGTTTTTGGTTGGGTCCATGGACCTTGCGATCCAAGGCGGCCTTATCCGAAAGTACGACGACATTCAGCGGGACTTTCACCTCACGTACTTCAACCGCTGCGGCAACGACCGTCTGCGCGACATGATTTCGCAACTCGAGCGCTGCTTTATAAAGCGCGATTACGAGACCGTCGATCAGGAGACAGCGTGCAAGCTGCTGGGCATAGCCAATGCCGAGCATGCTCATATTCTTGAGCTCTTCGAAGCGCGAGATGCAGCGGGCGTGCGAGACTACGTTCGCGATGTCCATTGGAACACGGAGAACGCCCAGTTCACCGTTTGGTAGGCTCCGCCCCCAACAAATCAAAGCGAAGTTGCGGTGGAGTAGTTCCTGTTTGAGGCTTTAACCTGCAAAAATAGGAACTATTTCACCGCAAGTTATGAGAGCCGGGATGGGGCCGGTCCTCTTACAGATGGCGCTCCAAAAAGCGGAAGGCTAGGCGAATCCAGGGACGGACCGCCACCTGCTTGTCCTCGTTGTCGGTTAGCGCAAAGGGGTCAGGTTACTTTGCACCAATGGGCGGAATGCCGTTTCCGCATTGGCCACTATTGGGAAACCGCATCCAGAAATTCGAGGGGACTGCGGACGATTTCCTGGACCGCTAAATCGCGGCCATCCCCAGCGACGACCGGTAGCCGTCCGGCGTCGCGCCACCGAGCGCGTCGCTTGCCCGCTCGGAGTTGAAGCGCCCTATCCACGCGCCGAGGGCCTCGATGAACTCCCCGGGCGACCAGCCGGACCAGTCCCTCCCGTGGAAGAACTCCTTCTTGAGCAGGCCGAAGAAGCCCTCCATCGCGGCGTTGTCGGGGCTGCAGCCCTTGGCCGACATGCTCCTGACCAGGCCGTTCCGCTCGCATATCGATATCCAGCCCGGCCAGCGGTAATGCACGCCGCGGTCGGAGTGGATCACGGGGCGCTCACCGGGCGCCAGCCGGGAGCACGCGTCCGACAGCGTCGAGTTCGCGAGGTCGGCGTCCGGGTGCTCGCCCGCCCGCCAGGCGACGACCGAGGAATCGAAGCAGTCCCTGATGGCGGACAGGTACACCTTGCGGCCCGTCGGCAGCCTGAACTCGGTTATGTCGGTGAGCCACAGGAAGTTCGGCAGAGCCGAGCGGAAGTCGCGGCGCACGAGGTTCGGCGGGGCGGGGGTCACCTCGCCGCCGTAGGAGCTGTAGGCGCCGGCCCTCCTCCTCATCCACCTCGGGACGAGCCCCTCCTCGCGCATGATGCGCCGGACGACCTTCTCGGAGACGCGCACGGGGTCGTCGAGCTCGCGGAGCCTGCGCACCACGAACCGGTAGCCGCGCGCGCCGTCGCCGTCCTCCAGGAACACCCGCCGCACGACGTCCCTCAGCGGCGCCAGGCGGTCCGGCCTGGCGATCGCGCGGCGCTGGTAGTCATAGGAGCTCCTCGATATCCTCAAGAAGCCGGTGAGTTCTCTCAAGGACCACTTCCCCGCAGGCCTCAGGCGGTCTATCACCAGGGTCTTCTCCCTGTTCGACATCCCGTCGAGGCTCTCGGCTTTTAAAACGTCCTGCACCGCCCTCAGCACCGCGTTCTCGAGCCTGAGCCGCTCGATCAGGGCGTCCTTGTCCTCCGGGTCGATGTCGGGGTAGTCGGGGCCGTCCCCGACGAGTCGCGGCAGGTCCATTCCCCCACCGGCCCTTCCCGCGGGCTTGCGCACGTCCCTGATCCAGCGCCAGACGGACGTCTTGCCGGGCCCGCCGAGTATCTCGGTTATCTCCATGACGGTGAGCCCGGCGCCGCGGAGCGCCCTGGCTCTCTCCACCATTCTCCTACTGTATGCCATGCGGACTCCGTTCCGGACCTCAACGGTCCAACTTTTTGTCCGCAGTCCCGAGCTCGCAATGGGACGTCGTTTCCCAAACCTATCATTACTTTGTCACATTGCAGAAAAAGGGGACGCTACCTGGGAAAGGATAGCGCCCCTAGTGCTGTTTAGCAGCGGCCGCAATATGCGTCGCGGGCAATGTTGACCAAGTCCTGCTTGGATACGGCACGCGGGTTGGACGGCGTGCAGCGATCGCGCTGGGCCGCCTCGGCAATACCGGAGAGCTCGGCCTCAAATGCCGCGGGGTCAAACTGCGAACGATCGGACAGCGCATTCTCGACATCTAGGCACTCGCGTAACTCAAGCACACGGGCCAGCAGTTCGTCGGCATCTGCCAGACCCAAATCATGGGCCAGCCGATCATACGGCTCGCGATACTTAGGCTCGCTCATATGGAATCGCATCACATAGGGCAGTAAGATGGCATTTAGACGACCATGAGCCACGTGGAAGCGTCCACCCAGAGCATGTGCCAGCGAATGGTTGATACCCAAACCGGCGTTGGTGAAGGCGATGCCCGCCAAGCAGGAGGCCTCGATCATGCGCGTACGGCTACGCATGGCAAGACCGTCGCGATAGACCACCGGCAGGTCCTCGAACACGATTGAGGCGGCCTTTACGGCAAGCGCATCGGTAAAGGGCGTGGCAGCCTTGGAGACATAGGCTTCGATGGCGTGTGTCAACACGTCAAGGCCGGTATCGGCCGTGATCATCGCCGGCACGGTTTTAGTGAAATCGGCCTCGAGCAGGGCGCCGTCCGGAGCCAGAAAATCGTCAATCAGCACAACCTTGTTCTCGCCGCGCGTGATGACGGCAAAGTTGGTAACCTCCGAGCCCGTACCCGCCGTGGTCGGAATGGCCAGGAAATACGGCTTGTCCATTCCATTCTCGTGAGCGAAGTACAAAACAGCCTTCGTGGCATCGATACACGAACCGCCACCAAAGGCGATGACCATGTCCGGCTGAACGCGCTCCACCACAGCGACGCCTGCGTCAACGAGCTCCTGGCTCGGATCGGGCTTGACGTCGGAATACGTCTGGTAGCGTGCGCCCGCGGGCAGGTGTTGAGCCATCTTAGCGACCATGCCCGAGGACTCCAAAAAGCCGTCGGTGATAATCAGCACGTTGCGGTAGGTCAGGCCCTCAAGATGATTGATGGCCTGCGACCCAAAAAACAATTCGGTCGTGAGTTTAAAGCCCTGCATGAGAGCCCCTTTCGATTATTACGTGAGAGTCGTCGCGTCGTTACCGCTCAATGGGCAAAATGACCTCCGCGACAAAAAGATCCTGATTGTATGTGGTCCAGTAGTCGGTCACAAAGCGCTCGAACACGCCGCCGGCCGGCCTGAAACCGTTTGCAAGCGCATAATCGCGCACGCGGCGATGCGCCTCGCCAATATTCTCAAACGGACCAGTATGATACGTAGAGAGATACATTCCGCTCTCCACTGTCATGCGATTCTCCTCTGCGATGGGACGCAACGCATGCTGTACAACCGTGACATCGAATTGCCCCCGGGCATGGCCGGGCTCACAGCACGCGTCAAAGTTGCCGTGATGCAAGATCACGGGACCAGTAATCACGTTATCGTGCTCCTCGACAAACGAGGTGAAATCGAGGTTGATAATCGCATCAGCGTAGTTGCCCCAAAAGTGATACGGCATGGCCAAAAACTCCTGGCCGGAGAAGTATTTAAGGCTCACATCCTTTGGCTTGACCGAAAGGACAAAATTTGCCTCGTCGATAAGTCCCATCCAATCCCGAATGGTATGGCGGCGCTCTTCAAGACGGGTCATCTCGCGCGTGCATGCGTCGGCATGAGCGCCAAACAATTCCTTGATCTTGTCGAAACTCTGCGTCTCAAACAATTCGGAAACCTCGTCGAGCGAGAAGCCCATCATCTTGAGATAGTTGATGATGGGAATACGCAGAATCGTCTCAAGCGAATAATAACGATATTTATTATCCCCTATGCAATCGGGCTGGAGAAGATTGAGCTTGTCGTAATGGCGCAGCGTGCGAGACGTGATGCCGCACAGCTGGCTCGCCTCGCCAATACCCAAAAGCTGACCGTTGCGCAGCTCGTCATCGCTCATACGAGTCATCCTTACGCCTCCAGAACACGTTGAATGAATACAGCATTCACATAGGTATCCAAAACGGGATTCACGTGGTTGCCCAGCTGGTGCCGCAACCCGTCACGCAAACACTTGAGCGTAGACAGCGAATAGCTTTGAATTTCACAGACATAGTAGCCAATCGAGGAGATTAGTTTTGGCTGCGTTATCGATCCCCTCACATGCTGCGCCGTTGCGGGAAGCTCGCCTTGCGCAGTATCGAGCATACTTCGCAGCGCGCTCTCAATCTCGTTGAGCACGCAGCGCTTAACCGGCGAAGGAGCCTCCAGGCGCCCCGACCAATCGCGCGCGAATGCCACAGGATCGGTCATCTCCATCATGCGCGCGTACTTCTCGCGAATCACGTTGCGACCCGCCGCATCGGCAGCCACCACGTCATCGCGCACGCCCATGATGGACTCACGAGGAAAACTCAGATACTGGGCAACGCGATGGACAAAGAATCCCACCGCATCGTCTTGGCAAGCAGCGCGACCGCTCATACCCTGAACAGTATCGAAATGCACCCATTCAAGTTGTACGAGCTCACGCAATGCAGAGATTTCCGCATGAGCAAGGCCCTTATCTTCGAGCAACTTCTCAACTTCCGGCATGTTGAAAAACGCCGACATGCCTTGTCGAAGTGCGGAACATGACGTCTTGCAATCTCCCAATGCCAACCCCCCCCTATCGGTATCCGCCGGCCGCAAGCGGGCAGACAGCAAGATATGAATCTCTCAACGAACTCTGGATATCCAAGGCGACATCGAGCAAAAAGCCGCTACCGCACGACGTCCAGCCTGCCAAGCGAGCAGACGCACCGACCGTCTGGCAAAGCGCCTCGACATCATCTTGATCCACCTGCTCTACCGGTGTCGCGGCGATGGAGCGCACGGCGTCGAGTACCGGCACCGGCGCACGCACATGCTCGACAAGCGAACGATACGCCCACTTGTAGTAAGGCATGTACGTATGCGCGAGCAGATGAAACGCAGCCATTACGCTGGCCAAAAACTCACTGCGCGCCGCCTGAGCAGCGACGACATCTTTGCGCTTAAGGCAGCGCGGGAGGTTGTACTGACCCGCCTGCGCCATGGAGGCGCAATGGGCGGCGCACTTCTTACGCATGACCTCGTCTGGGTAAAACCCCTGGTACACCGTGCGCATAACGGAGAACTCGCCACTCGGATCAGCAAAAACCTCACCGGAGGTAACCTGAGCGAGAAGCTGCTCGGGAATGGCGAGCCACTCCTTTGCACACTGCGGCGCACGAGAAAGACCGGTGTAGAAACGATAGAACGCCTGAGTCTCAAAGACGCCCACGCGCTTGCCCGCCATCTGCGTCTGCCGGCGCGTAAAGCCTTTAAAACTCGCAGGCAAAAGGTCGTAGCGACGCTGAAGCTCCGGCCCCCACTCCTCATACACATCAGCAGAAAGCCACACGCAGAAGCCGGGACCGAAGTCGTGGTCGCGCGAAATCTCGTCGTCGAAACCTAGACATTCCGACCCTTCTCCAACGAGGCCCAGCGCGGCGCGGTAACGGACGTCGCTCGGCAACCCTTCGAATAGGGATGGCGCATAGAACTCGCAATACGAACGAGAAAGCTCAAGACCTGTCACAACTTCACCCCGCTTCCACGCGCTTGGCTACAAGAAATACTAGATGCCCTTGAAGGCATTCGTGAGCTCGTGAATCATCTTCTGGAGCTCGTCGGCGTCGATGACGTCGTTGGGCTTGGCACCCGCAAGTGCATCGGGAGACACGTCGGTGCAGTTGCAGCCCACCGAGTAACTAATGCCGGAAACCGGGTTGGATGTCGATTCGCAGCAGCTCGTAGCGGGCACAGCATCGCAGCAACCGGTAGTGGGAGCCGCGGCCTCGGTGTGATGAGCAGCCAGGTCGGGATGCCACTTGGCAAACAGCTCGTCGTGGGCCACAACCTCGTCGGGCTCGATCAGGCCGTTGACCACGCGCTTCACGTTGATGAGATGCTGCGGCCCCACGTTCTCGGAGATGGAGCTGCCACCCCAGGTGCCGCAGCCCAGCGTGAGCGCGACGTCAAGACCAGTAATGACGCCGGTGCCGCCCTGGCTGCCCCCGGTATTCACCAGGATGCGAGAGGCCGGCTTGATGGAGAACTTACGCACCATATCCTTATCGGTGGTGTGGATGCTCATGGTATGGCCGATGCCGTTTTGCAGCAGCTCGATAGAGAGCTCGCAAGCCTCTTCCCAGTTGGAAACGGTATAGAAGCCCAAAACGGTGGTAAGTTTCTCGTAGGACAGCGGCCAGGCATCGCCCACGCCACCCTGCTCGCCGATAAGCACGCGGGTGCCCTCGGGGATGCTGATACCCGCGGCCTGCGCGATGGACTGCGGGCTGTGGCCCACAAACTTGGGGCTCATAGAGTGACCGTTACGGAAGAGCAGCGCGCAAACCTTCTTGCACTCCTCCTCATTCATGAAATAGCCACCCTGAGCGCGGAACTCGGCCATCACGGCATCGCGGTTGCAGGCCTCGCAGATGATGCTCTGCTCGGAAGCGCAGATAGTACCGTAGTCAAACGTCTTGGAAGTAAGGATGCGACGAACGGCGTCGTGCACGTTGGCGGTGCGCTCAATGTAGGCAGGCGAGTTGCCAGCGCCCACGCCCAACGCGGGCTTGCCGGAGCTGTAAGCGGCCTTGACCATACCGGGGCCGCCGGTAGCAATGATCATGGCGACCTCGGGAGCATGCATGAGCTCGTTGGTGGCAGCCATGGAGGAAAGCGTGATGCCCTGGATCACGTTCTCGGGGGCGCCTGCCTCGACAGCCGCCTGGTTCATAAGCTGGATGGCCATACCCGTGCACTTGGCGGCAGCGGGATGCGGCGAAAAGACGATAGCGTTACGCGCCTTGAGGGCGATCATAGCTTTGTAGATGACCGTAGAGGTGGGGTTGGTGGAAGGAACGATGCCCATCAGCAAACCAACCGGCTCGGCGATGGAGATGACCTGGTTCTTCTCGTCGGCATCGATAACACCGATGGTCTTCTTGTCGCGGATCTCCTCATAGAGCAGGGCGCTGGCGATATGGTTCTTATACACCTTGTCGCAAACCTTGCCAAAGCCCGTCTCCTCGACAGCCATGCTGGCGAGCACCTGGGCGTTTTCCTCGGCAACCTTCACCATATTACGGAGGATGCGGTCGATCTGCTCCTCGTCGTAATGTGCAAGCTGGTTCGCGGCGATCTTACCCTTGCGGGCGAGGTCGCGCACCGCCTGGATACTCTGAAGATCGAAATCGTAGTCGCGCATGAGACTCCTTTCGAATCATTCGGATAGAACAGCACGTACGGACGCGCGATTACGCGACGCCGCCGGGCAGGATGGACTCGACGGAGCCGTCGGGTCGCGGGATGACGTGCACGGAGATGAGCTCGCCCACGCGCTGGGCGGCAGCCGCGCCCGCGTCGGTGGCGGCCTTGACGGCGCCCACGTCGCCGCGGACGAAGACGGTCACGAGGCCGCCGCCGACGCGCTCCTTGCCGACGAGGGTGACGTTTGCGGCCTTGACCATGGCGTCGGCGGCCTCGACGGAGCCGATCAGTCCACGGGTCTCGATCATGCCGAGGGCCTGGGTAGTGTTTGCCATTTTTGTTACCTCCTATTTCGTAGGGATCTACTTGATGATCTCTACAACAGAACCGTTTTTTATACCGAAGGCATTTGCCTCTTCGGTGTCGATATGACAATCGAGGGCGCTCGTGCTGTTGGCGCGCACGACCACGTTGTCAAGACGTCCACCGCGCTCGCCGCCAAAGGCAATCGACACGACCTGGCCGTCGTGAAGCCCGCGCTGAGCCGCCTCGTCGCACGTCATATGGATGTGACGCGCGGCAACGATGACGCCTTGGGGCAGGGCAACGGTGCCATGGGGGCCGGCGAGCGTGATGCCCGGCGTGCCCTCAAGCTTGCCGCTCATGCGTACGCAAGCAGGAACGCCCAGTTTGAACGTATCGCCGCGCAGCACCTCAACCTGAGTAGACGGGCGCACGGGACCAAGCACGCGCACGCGCTCGATAACGCCCTTGGGACCCACAAGCGTCACCATCTCCTTGGCGGCAAACTGCCCGGGCTGGGAGAGCTCCTTGATGGGAGTGAGCTCGTAGCCAGCTCCAAACAGAGCCTCCAGGTTCTCCTGGGACAGATGGACATGACGACCGGACACGCCAACGCTCACGGTCAGCGGGGCGGCATGTCCAAGAAGGTCCTCGATCTGCTTCTCGCTCCAAATGCCCAAGTCAAGGGCACCGCGAATAAGACGCTCGATCTCCTCGGCACCCATAGCCGCCTCGTGCCCCTCATGGTGCTCGGGCTCATGCGCTGCAGGCGCCTCATGATGCTCGGGCGCGGGTGCGCAAGCCTTGTACTGCGTCGCTGCGGGCGCAGCACCAAAGACCAGCTCGACGCCCAGCTCGGCGGCCTCGTCTTTGGCCTGCGGGGTCACGATAGTGTTGCCATCGATTGCCAGCACGCCACCGTTCGTGGCCGCCGCCTTCACGTCCGCTGCACTGATCAGTCGTTTCATCTCTTCCTCCTTTCCTACAGACTCACGTCTTCGTCGATAATTCCTACGATGGCCGCATCTACGGGCGCATTCTTACCAAAGGTCTCGCGCATGAAGTGGTAGGCGGCCGAACCCGTTGCCACAAGCACACGGTCGCCGGTGCCTGCGCTGATGGTGTCGACGCACACCAGGCGACGTCCGGATTCCGGGCCGTCGATGACCTCGACACGCATCAACTTCATGCCGTCGAGTTCCTCGTACTTACGGGTCGCCCAGATAGAATCGATGAGCTTACAGATGAGCATTGGCGCCGTCCCCTCCTTCCTTGATGCGTTCCAAGCACTCCATGACCTCTGCCGTGTCTCCGGCGATGGCCAGAAGAATCATGTTTTGCGGGCAGCTCCCGCGAATATCCGTGACCTCGACACCTGCCGTCTTCTCGGCAATGTCGCTCGCAACAACCATGTCGATGAGCTTTCCCTGCACGAGGCCCACGGCCGCCGGCAAGTACCCCTCGCTCCAACGACGGCCCGAACGCTGGCGCAAAATCGCCATCGTGCCGGGTGCTGGTGCCTTGATAACCTTGATATCAAGCATCGGGGTCACCCTCGGCAGCGACCTGGCAGCCCAAGGCAATGCCCAAGGGCGTCACGAACATGGGGTGGTTGGGCTTGTGCACCGGGATGCCCAGAGCCTTCTCTACCGGAGCCTCGATGCCCGTAAGCTCGGCCGTGCCGCCCACCAAAACGATCTCCGGCACGTCATAGCCGTCAATGGCACGCGCGATGATGCTCGCTACCTTGTCGATCGTGGGCTTAACGACCGGGAAGATCTCGCGGTGATGGGCGGGATCGCGCTTGTAAAGCTCAGCCTCGTCAAAGCTCATGCCGCGGGCGCCGGCCAGCACGAGCGAGAAGTGCGTGCCGCCCGTGGACTCGTCGATGCATTCCGCCACGCAGCCGTCCTGAATAACGGAAATGCCGGTGGTGCCACCGCCGATATCCACCACGGCACCGTCGCGCGCGCCGATGAGCAGATTCGCTGCAGTGGGCTCGTCAAAGACGGCAACCACGTCGAGGCCCGCTCCTTCGGCGACGTTTTTTACCACGCCGCCATCGAGGCCTTCAGTTCCCGGGGGAAGGGCCACGGCACAGGGCTCGAGTTCGCGCCCGAGCTGCTGCTCGAGCTCATCTTTGAGCTCACGCGCGATATCGACCGCGCCCATGTAGTCGACGACCATGCCGTCCTTGACCACACTGGCGAAGCGATACGCGCAGGCCACGGCCTCACCCGCGGCATCGACCACGGCGAGCACGATGAATGCGGTGCCCACATCGAGTCCGCAGTACAGGGGCTCGCCGGCACTCACCGGTCGGGGGTTGCCCACACGGTCGAGCAAATCTTGCAGACGAGTGTTAGCCACCTCGAAATCAACCATGGCGCACCTCCCCTGCAACCTTTTCCAAACACGTAGCCAGGCACGCGCGGCAGCGAACGACGCTTTGTGCCCAAGCATCCACGCTGGCGTGGCCCTCGGCCGTCATCTCGCTTGCAGCCTGCGCCCAAAAGCGCTGCGTGCGCACGAGCTCGGCATCGAGCAGCGCCATCTCGTAGTAGAGCGGGTGCACCGCCGCGGAGAGCGGCGGGAGCACGGGTGCCGCCGGCACCTCGCTTGCGGTCTCGCATTCGGAAAGGAGACCGCCCAGGTCGGTGTGGGCTTGCCACAGGGTTCCCAGCGTGTCGCACACGTGGGCGATATCGTTCTCGATTCCCAGGGCATTACGGCCCAGCATGCGCAAGCGAGCGCCCAGGACGGCGATGTCGTCGTAAAACGAAGCCAATGTATCCTCAGCACGTGCCGCTGCAAGAGCCGGGTCGGGTGCAGTGGTACCCGCAGCGCCGGAAGCAGCTCCGTAGCCCTCGCTGAAATCGATGTAGAAGTCGATGAGGAACTGGCGCGCGCTCGGGGTGAGTTTGGCGTCCTCGGGCAGCGTATAGGTCGAAAAATGCTCTCGGTTGTATGCACCGCGCAGCTCGTTTTCGGTTACGTAGAACATAGGTGTCTCCTCCTTTCTGGTTATCGGTCACTCGTTGGGCGCGACGCTTCGCACCCAGTCCAACAATTCGTCTACGCCTTCGCCGGTTGTTGCCGAAAGGCACAGGGCCGCATCGACGCCGGCATCCGCGAGCCTTGACAGCCCACGCTCGCGTTCGCCTTCGTCCAGCTGATCGCACTTGGTAAGTACGCCCAGACAGGGCTCGTTGAACGCACGGGCAAAACCGCTCGAATAGAGCGTCTCGCCGCTCGCTCCGTCGATCAAAAGGAGCACCCCGGAAGCCTGGTTTTGCGACAACATGATCACGATGCTGTGCATCCAATGGTTCTCGATGTAGCCCCCCGGAACCTCGAAGCTGCGCGTGCGATAGAAACAATCCTCCCGATGCCGATGGTCGGAGGGCGCCCCTTCCACCAGATCGGAGATTGTCGACTTTCCCGAGCCGGGCAAGCCGATGATCATCAGGCGGTCCCCCATCACGACCTCGTGACCTCATGGGCACGAAATCCCAGGCCGTCATGGAGAACGCGGACGACCTCCTGCATCGACGTCTCGACGCTTTGCACGTCGCCCAAGACCACCACGGCGCCGGTAAAGCGATCGAGAAACCCGATGCTCACCGGAGCCGCCTTCGCGGCGATATCGGCCGCGATAATAGAGGTTTCCTCCGGCGACAGCGTGAGGATGCCGATGGATTGGCCATGAGGCACGCCGATGCGGTCGTAGATATCCGGCGCGGGAGACGCGATAACGTGTGCCAACACGACTTCCTTGCCATCGACCGACTCTTGGATGATGCGCTGAAGATGTTCCATGCCCCACTCCTAGTGTCGAACGAGGTTGACCTTGAAATCGGCCCCGGAGATCCAGTCTTCGATGTGATTCAGGTCGTCTTCCGAAAGCGACGGGTCGCCTTCGATCTCGTAGTCACGGCCAAGCTGCGCATACTTGCCCACACCCAGCTTGTGGTAGGGCAGCAGGTCCACGCCGTCGAAATTCTTCTGATAGCGATACGGTGTGAAAAACTCGATCATGGCGTCGATCTCGGCCTTGTCGTCGTTCACCCCGTGGAGCAGCGGCATGCGTACGCGCACGTTAAAGCCGTTTTCCAGCAGAGCGCGAATATTGGCAAGAATCTGCTCATTGTTCACGCCGGTCCAGCGCTTGTGCTTGACCGGGTCCATCTGCTTGATGTCGAACAAGAACAGGTCCACGTAGCGTGCGATATCAAGAATCGTCTCGGTCTTGGTATAGCCGCACGTCTCGATGGCCGTGTGATAGCCGCGGTCCTTGCAGGCGGCAAGCAGGGCGCGGGCGGCCTCGGGCTGCGCCAAGACCTCACCGCCGCCCAGGGTCACGCCGCCGCCGGACATGCGATAGAAGTCTGCATCCTGGTCCATAAACGAAACCAGATCGCAGATCTTGCGGTCCTCGCCCATGATGGAGAGCGCCTTTTGCAGACAAGCCTTCTCACAGGCACCGCAGCCCAAGCACTGCTTGGTGCGGTCCACCACATGCTCGCCGTTCACGAACTGGTGAACCCCTGCGGGACATGCGTCAACACACGCCCCGCAGTTCACACAAGCGGTCTGATTGAACATGACCTCAAAACCACGACGCTGGCTCTCGGGATTGGAGCACCACTTGCAGCGCAGAGGGCATCCCTTGAAGAACGCGATGGAGCGAATGCCCGGACCGTCGTACATGTTGTACTTCTGCGTATTGAAGATGCGCGCACGGCGCTCAAGGCTCTCTTCCAGCTGCTCGCTCATATGCGTCCTCCTTTCTGTACGGGTTGCGCCCATTTGGGCTTGAGTGGTTACATGCTTAGAGCTTGGTCAGCATCGTGCGGCTGATGATCTCGTCCTGAACGTCCTTGCACAGCTCGACGAAGAACGCGCTGTAGCCGGCGACGCGAACTACCAGGTCGCGATGCTCCTCGGGGTGAGCCTGGGCGTCGAGCAGCGTCTGGTTGTCCAGATAGTTGAACTGCATCTCGCCGTTGCCGTACATGCAGGCCGTTCGCAGCAGCGTGACCAGGCCGTTTTCGCCCTCGGGGGTATCCAGCAGACCGGCCATGAGCTTGAAGTTGTGCACCATGCCGATGTTCATGCTGTCGTTGCTCATCTTGGAGACCGATTTGATGATGGCGGTGGGGCCGTTGTGGTCAGCGCCCTGGGTGGGGCTGATGCCGTCGGAAAGCGGCGTCCAGGCCTTGCGGCCGTTGGCGGAGGCGCCGGTCATCTGACCAAACGGGGTGTTGTTGGAGATGGACAGCGTGCCGTGGGACAGGCGCGAATACAGGGTCTTGAACTGGCTGTGGATATGCTCGGTGAAGTAGACGATGTCGGACACGAACTGATCGGCGTAGTCGTCGTCATTGCCGTACTTGGGAGCATCCAGGCAGTCCTGACGCATTCTCTCGTAGCCCACGAAGTCGGCCTTGAGGCCCTCGTTGAGCTCGCACAGCGTGTACTTGTGGTCGTCGAAGACAAGCTTCTTGATGGCAGCCATGGAGTCGGCGTAAGTGGCAAGGCCGCTCCACACGACGCCCGGTCCGAAGTTGTACATGGCACCGCCAGCAGAGACATCCTTGCCAGACTCCATGCAGCCCTCGAACATGATGGACATCAGGGGCTTAGGAGCCATGTCGCGGTGCACGCGCTGCGAGATCACCGTCATGACGCTCGTCCACTTGGTGATGTAGTAGATGGTGCTTTTGACCGCAGCCTCGAACTCCTCAAAGGTGTGATACTGATCCAGGTCGCCCAGGTCGGGGGTAACCTGCTTGCCATACCACAGGGGCACGCCGTGGTTGAGCGTAAGCTCGATGGCGATGGGCCACTGGGTGTATGAGGTGGAGGTCCACTGATACAGACGGCCGGACTTTTGCGGCTCGACGCAGCCCATCATGCAGTAGTCGCGTGCGTCCTCGACGGAGACGCCCTTTGCGAGCATCATCTTGACGTGCGTGTCGTCAAAGTGGCAGGCGGGGAAGCCCATGCCGGAGCGAACGACGTCCACGATCTTGCGCAGGTACTTCTCGGGGCTCTTGTTATGAATACGGCAGGCCAGGGAAGGCTGGTAGATCTTGACGTGACGCACGGCGTCCATCAGCAGGTAGGTGAGGTCGTTGGTGGCGTCGGCACCGGAGCGGGTCACGCCGCCGAGCGTCATGTTGACGAACGGCTGGTAGCCAGCGAAGAATTTGGAGGCGTCCTCGGAAGTGGCCCACATCATCTCGCTCATCTTGATGAGCATGCAGCCGGCGATATCGAAGGCCTGGTAGTCGGTCAGACGGCCAGCCTCCTTATCGGCCTTATAGAAGGGATACATGTACTGGTCAACACGGCCGATGGACATACCGGTCTGGTTCTCCTCAACCGGTAGCAGGCTCTCGACAACCCACACGGACTGCACGGCCTCCCAGAAAGTGCGCGGCTTGTGAGCAGGCACGTTCTTGAGGTTCTCGCAGATCTGCAGGAGCTCGGCACGGCGCTTGGGATCGGCGCACTCCTGGGCCTTCTGGCAAGCGAAGTCGGACAGACGACGGGCGTAAATCATGACGCCCTCGGTGGTGTCGATGACGGACTTGTAGAAGTAGATCTTGTCCAGGTCCTCGGGGTTTGCGTAGTCAAGGTGCTTGAGGTGCTCGCGAGCCTCGTCCTGAATGTCCTGCATGCCCTTCTTCATCAGGATGACGTCGTAGCCGGGGTTGGAGTCGCCGCCGCCGTTCACCTGATGATACGAGCAGTCGGAAACAAAGGACTCACCGGAGAGCTCCCAGCCGCCGCACTCGCGGTACTGATCCTCGCACACTTCGTCGAGCGACTTGCCCTCCCAAAACGGGAAGAGCTCCTCGCGCATGTACTTCTTATCCTCTTCGGAGATATAGAAGGGGTCTTGAGCGCGCGTGCCAATGGTGTCGAGCTCGTCGCGCAGCCAACGCCAGGCGATATCGGGCGAGAAGGCACCGGCGCGCGGGGCACCCGTGGGGTTGCCGACGATAAGCTCGTCGTCCTGGATGATCAGCGGGGCGGTCTCACAGCAGTAACGGAAGCACTTGGCGCGCAGCTCAATCTTGGGCATGCCCGGGTTCTTGCGAGTGAACTCGGTGACGGCGCGGGCGCGGTGGGTGGTGATGGAGGGGACCTGCTTGAGGAAATTCTGCTTCAGGCGCACGTGGCGCTCGGTAGGGCCATCGGGGGTCTCGGTGCCCTCGACATGGGCGGGCACGCTGTCCAGCGGACGATCGAGCTGATCGGCAACCTTGCTGAACATGGCGCGGACGCTTGCACGCTGCTCTTCACTCATGTTCTTGGTGGCATCGGACAGCTGCTTGGCAAACTCTTGAATATCCATCGGTACTCCTTTTCTTCTAATCGGTCATGATTTGAAGCAGGCTCGCAAACCACGCGTCGGCTTGATCGGCAACGGGGGTTTCGGTCTGCTGTTCGGTCATATGTGCGGCAATCTTCCAATCTGGCGCTCGGTTGAGCCCTGCTTCCTCGAGAAGAGAAAGATCAGACGAGTCGAGGTTGCTCCCAACCTGGCGCCGGCGGATAAAGTCGCGATAGGTCACGCCCAGATTCGAGGTCGTCGCGCTCTCCCATCCGGTAACGGTGAGGGTCTTGGGCAGTGTGGAGTGACAGCCTGTGGCTCCCATGCCTGTCCCCACATTCACGAGAATGCGTCCCACCGGTTTTTTGAGAACAAACTGGCGAACGACTTCGCCGTCGCGCGAGAATATCGAAAGCGCGTTTCCCGAGCCGCTGTTCAAAATCAGCTCGATGCACTTCTCGCAGGCATCGCGCCAGTTCTCCTCCACGTAGTAAGACAGCACGGGGCCGTACTTGGTGCGCGAGAAGTAGCTGCGCTCCGAGACATAAGGCTTCTCGGCCACAAGCACACGTGTCGAGGCGGGCACCACGATATCGGCACGGCGCGCAAGATCACACGCCGACTTACCGATAGCCTCGCGATAGGAACGACCGTCGTCGCGAAAACACACGCGATAGAGGCGTTGACACTCCTCGTCGGTGAGGAAGTAGCAGCCGCGATGCTTGAGCTCGGCCTTAAAGGCCTCATCCACAACCTGCTCGACCACAACCGATTGCTCGGCACCGGGAAGCATGCCGTAGCAAAACGATTTACCGCATACGACCTCCTCGGCACATAGGGCCAAGTCGGCGGTTTGCTCCACAAAGACCGGGTTGTTGCCAATCGTGGCACAGTACACGTCTTTACCCGTGGTGTTGACCACGTGGATGTGTTCGCACTCACGCGAGTCGATGAGCACGCGAACAGCCGACTGAGCGCCCAGCCACTCCTCGCCCTCAGGCGCATAGAGCTCCAAAAACGTAAGGGCATCGAGCGGGTAATGGCACTCATGGGCCACCTTGCGCACGTCCTCGATCACGGCCTTGCACGTTGAATGCGTGCGCTGACGTGCCGAGAAGATGATCGGGCTCTTGGAGGCAACGGCGCACACAAGTTGCGAGAGCATCGTGGGAACGCACAGCCAGTCAGGCAAAAGCGAGACGACCGTGCCCTTGGAGATGCCCACCTCAACAGAATGCGTGGCGTTGCGCGAGTAGAGCTCTTGCGTGGGCGTCTGGGCGCACACATCATCCAAAAGATCAGTGAGCACCCACTCGATAAGCGCCTGTTCGTCTTCCTCGTTGCCGTAGTCGCTTTCGGCAACCGCCAGCTGGGCATAGGCGCCGCAGTTGGGCAGCAGGCGTTCGCGTAGGGCCTTCAAAAAACCATCGACAAGCGTGCCGGGCAGACCCTCGAGAACTTCCTTCGACTCCTCGGCGTGCTCCAAAAGAATGCGCGCCTCCTGAACTGAGCGAAGGTCGGTATCAACAAGGGACATGGCACACCTCCTTAGTAGGGAAGCAGGTTCTCAAGACGATAGCGGCCGGTGATCTTCTTCAGATCAGGATGCGGACGCGGGATAACAACCGAGCTGTACACCTCGGCGCCCAGAGCCTCGACGGCTTCAACGCCGGCGTGTACCGCGGCCTCGACGGCGGAGACATCGCCCTCGACAAGAATGGAGATGTAGCCGGATGCGGTGTTCTCATAACCAATCAGGCTCACATCGCCGGCCTTGCACATGGCGTCGCCGGCCTCGAGCACCCAAACGAGGCCAAAGGTCTCGATGGCACCGAATGCGTTGCCTTTGCTTTCAGGCATCGGGACCTCCTAAAAATCCACGTCGTGAACGGAAACGACATCACCGATAGGTGGAACAGGACGCTTCATGACGTTTTGAGCCGTAACTTTGCCAATGGCCGATGCGGCCTCGACGCCCGCTTTGACGGCGGACTCGCATGCAGCGACATCGCCCTTGACGATAACGGTGACGAGCGTGGAACCAACGTTCTCATAGCTCACGAGCTCACATTCGCCCGCCTTGAGCATCTTATCTGCGGCTTCCAGAGCCGGAACCATGCCGATGGTCTCAATGAGGCCGATGGCTTCTTCGCCGGTATAGCGCATGAGGTAGCTCCTTTCCTATTTGATATAGGAATTGATGGTGTCACGCTGCTCTTGGTCAGCGCTGTAATAGACGCGGACCTCGCCCGCATCGTCCAGATCAAAATGGCACTCGCTGATCAGACCGTTCTTCTCGGCGGTCATCAGAGCTTCCTGCATCTTGGGCTTGGTAAAAGCGCTAAACGAGGAGTAGTCGCCCTTGAGAGCCTCCATGACGTCGTCGGCGCAAGCCCTGTCATGGCAGGTAAAGTACTTGAGCATGGCGTAGTTCAAAGGCAGCACGCTACTCACCGTCCTTCTTCAAGAGGTCCATCGGGTTCACGGCGATCAAGAAGATGCCGATGAGGTTGACGATGGCGGCAATCCAGGCGATGGGAGCCAGCGCATAGCCGTCGAAACCCATAATCATGCCGAGGATGATCCAGGTGACCAGCGGAGCAGTGAAGGTGTAAGTACCATTGATAGCCATGCCCAGGGCGGTGCCGCACATAGCGTTAGCGCGGTACCAGCTCATGAAGGAGAGGTAGGCGGCAGCGCCGGAGACGGCAAAGAAGATAACCGATGAGCCGTCGGTCAGAGCTTGGGCAACGTAGGTGTAGCTCTGGGCAAGGGTGCCACCGCAGACAAGGGTGAGAATCGGCAGGACAACGACCAGGTTGCCGATACCGGAAACGAGCTGACGAATATTGATGGCAATCTGCGAGTCAATCATGCAGGTGGCATAGCCGCCCACGCAGCCTTCGATGCCCCAGCACAGGGCAGCGAGAAGGGCCAGGCCCAGGCCAAGCGCCATACCCGGCGCAGCCTCACCGGTAAGACCGGTGCTACCGATCATGACGCCTGCGATGACGCAGATCACGATACCGGCGATGACGCGGGGGCCAAGCGGCTGCTTGTAGAGGATACGAGCGAGAATCGCGCCGATAGCGGGATTTAGAGCCGCGATGGGCACGGCTAGGGTGCCGGCCTGAGAAAGCGCGATGACGTAGGCAGCAGAGGCGATGGGGCCGCCGATAAAAGCGGCGGCAATCACGATGAGGCCAGGCTTGGAGACGACGCAGCGACCCAGGTCGGCAATCTTGCCCTGCTTAAGGGTAACGAGGGTTGCCCAGGCGGCGCTCAGGGCATCGTTGATGCCCGAGGCGATCGTAGGCAGGATAAAGACGACGATCAGGCTGGTAGAAGCAAATGCGCCAAACCAGTTACCCCAAACGCCAAAGAGCTGACCACCGGTCACGAAGGCGGTGTATAAAGCGTACATAATGCTGGAGAGCGCCGCGATAGCGATGCCCTTCTTGAAGAAGTTCGCGTCGAGCGCCTTCTTCTTTTTGATCGCAAGCGCGCGATCAGTTGGAGCTGTTGCGGTTGTATCCATGCAAGCAGTCCCCTTTCCATCATCGTTCATTTGTTGGACACAGGCGTCGACTCCCATGGCAATCAATGACTGAAATGCTAGAAATTGACGCAGGCGTGAAAGAAAGAGACATACCGTTGGCGCTCGGTAAACGGCATTCGCCGGTACTTTTAGGCTACTCGGCACGCTCGAACGGTCGAAATGTTCCCGCGAACGGCTTTTAATGCCACCTCTCATATAGCATTTGTTGACATAAATGGCTTTCTCCGCGGCGCATTAGACATTTGTTCAATCCCCTGCCGCCGTCCGTAGTGGCCTTAAGCTTTTTTCAGACTTTTCCCAGCTCAATACAGTTTTAGCTGATCCTCAAAGGGCGTTTCCCATCCAGCATGCGAAGTATTTTGGAAACAATTACCTAACGTTAAGGTCTTAGTTATCGAAACATAAAAAGGCCGCACCGCCCTCGGTACGGCCCCATGTGACAAATAGTTGACAGTTTTTGTCACATTCTGCTGATGAGATTGATAAAACAGACGTTCACCTTGCGGCGCCAAAACGGGACGTAGTTTCCGCATTGGCATTGGGAAACCGTATCCCGGAATTCACGCTCGAAATGGGACACGGTTTCCCAATGGAGCCTCCCGGGCAACCCGCCGCAAGCAATTCGAAAATCTAGAAACCGTGGCGCTCCAGGAAGCGGAAGGCTAGGCGAATCCAAGGACGGACCGCCACCTGCTTGTCCTCGTTGTCGACCGCGGTATTGGCGTTGCCGAGCGAAAGGCCGTGGCCACCCTGGTCAAAGACGTGCATCTCGCATGCAACACCCTCCTCGGCCATGCGCTGCGCAAACGGGTAGACCTGCGCGACCGGCGCCGTCTTATCGTCCGAAACGCCCCACACAAAGGTCGGAGGCATCTGGCGCGAAACGTGCGTGGTAGGGCAAATGTCGGTCAGGTGCTCATCGGTCGCCTCGCCGCCCGTCACCATCGACAGATAGTCGTTGAGCAAATCGCGCCCTGTCTTGCCGCCCGTCTTGGGCACGCGCAGGTCGATGCGCGGGTCACGCGTCTGCATATCGCGCACATAGGCAAGGTCGAGCAACGGATAGCCCAGCACCACGGCGTCGGGACGAATATCCTCCGGACGAGCCCCGGCAAGGCCCGCGAAGGGTCCGGTCTTCCACTGCGTTGCCAACGAGGCGCAGATCATGCCGCCCGCCGAGAAACCCACGATGCACACGCGCTTGGGATCGACATGCCACTCGTCGGCGTTGGCGCGCACGGTAGCGACCATCTTGGCGAGGTCCGCCTGCGGGTGCGGAAAGCTCACGTCGCCCGTGGCGCTCGTCACATAGTTGAGCACAAAGGCCTGGTAGCCGCGGTCCAAAAACGCAAACGCCACCGGGTCCTGCTCGTGCGGAGCGATATGCGTAAACCCGCCTCCGCCGCAGATGATCACCGCGGGGCGGCGGCCATTGGGCTTGTCGGGCAGCGGCTCGGCACCCAGATACGTAAACGTCGCCGGATAATCCTCGGTCGGCTCCTCGCCCCACAGCGCATGGTTCTCAATAATCATAGGTGCTCCCTCCGTGCGATTCGTGCGCACTCGTTTTTCGCACCTTAGCGTACCCCACTTGAGCCCGCGGCGCAGAAACACCCCCGCAATAAGTTGGCCTTCAACTGATATATCACAAAATCGCTGTTCAGAGGTATCGTTGGGCAGCGTAAAATAGGAGCGCTGACCGTGCTGGGAAACACGTACGAAACGTTTCCGGCAAACCACACGCGTGCAACATGCACGCCTGATACGTTGGAGGCATCTATGGGTCTGCTCGATTCGCTCAAGTCCACGTTCACTTCGTCGGGCGAGGCGTCCGTTCCGCCCGCAGCAAGCTTCGCCACCCGCGAAGGCGTCATCTACGCTCCCGTCAACGGCGTGCTCGTCAATCTGAGTGAGGTTCCCGACGAGACCATCGCCTCGGGCATGCTCGGCCAGGGTTACGGCATCGAGCCCATTACCGGCACCATTTACGCCCCCGCCAACGGTCGCATCGGCGCCACCACCGTCACCAATCACTCCATCGGCATGATCACCGAGGACGGCCTGCGCGTGTTCATCCATGTTGGCCTGGGCACCGTGGAAATGAACGGCAAGGGTTTTGCCCGCTTTGTCGAGATGGGTGACACGGTCAAGGCCGGCCAGCCGCTCATCAGCTTCGACCGCAACGCTATCAAGGCCGCCGGTCACGAGGACATCGTGACCGTCATCATCTCTGAGCTCGACCGCCTCAAGAGCATCGACCACGTCGGCGAGTCTGGCACGCTTATCGGCGGCAATCCGCTCGTCAAGCTTGGCGATCCGCTGCTGGTTGCCAAGACCAAGTAGCCGATCATCATCGCATAAAGGCTCAACCACCCGTGCATCTTTGCCGCATCTGTGTTGTTGTTTTTGCCTATGTAGAGGTTCTGAAACGTTTCTATATAGGCAGCTGAGCATCAACGCAGGTGCGGCTTTTGCGTAGCGAAGCATCGCCCCGCGGCATGTTGTTCAACCGCACGAACCCCCTTCCTTTGTCTGCACACAGCGCTAGACTGCTAGGTCGACATTGGAGGAAAGATCGATGCAAAACACACCCACGGGCGCCGCACATGCCGCGCCTCAACGCAACCAACGCATCGTCGCGCTCGACGGGCTTCGCGCCCTCGCCATCGCCGGCGTCGTCCTATATCACCTTCGCCCCAGCCGCCTGACCGGCGGTTTTTTGGGCGTTACACTCTTCTTTACGCTGAGTGGCTATCTCGCCACCAAAAGCATTATGCGGGCCACGGCACGCGACGGATTCTCATACCCGCGCTATATCTGCCGCCGCGTTGCGCGCATGATGCCGCCGATCGTCGTGACCATCGCGCTTACCGCCGTCGCCACCTACATCGCGGCCCCGAGCCTACTCCCCAAGGTGCAGCAGGATGCACTGCCATCGGCACTCTTTTTGAGCAACTGGTTCTACATCTTCCGCAACGTCTCGTATTTCGCCGCCGCGGGGCTCCCCTCGCCGCTCACGCACCTGTGGTTCTGTGCTGTCACTATGCAGTTCTATCTGGTATGGCCGGTCATCCTTATGGCGCTGTGCAGCAAAACCAGGTCTCGCAACACCGCCATCGGCATCACGATCGCATTCGCGCTTGTATCGACGGCAGCCATGGTCCTCATGTTTAATCCCACCGCCGACACATCGCGCGTCTACTACGGAACCGACGCCCGTGCCGCCGAGCTTCTATGCGGAGCCTTAGCCGCCATCGCCGCGCCGCGTCTGCGCGAGATACTGAGCGGTGACATCCATACCCCCGGCGCCAACAAGGGCATCTCAAAGGTCAACGCGATTTCTATCGCGTGGCTCGTTGCCGTTATAGCCGGCGCACTCATGCTGACCGGAGAGAGCGCCTGGCTCTACCGCGGCGGCTTTTTGCTGCTTGCCCTCGTCACCGGACTCCTCATCATCTGCGTGCAGAATACGGAGTGCATCGTGCGTCGCCTGTTGTCGGTCAAGCCGCTCGTCTGGCTGGGTCAGCGCTCATTCTCGGTCTATCTGGTGCACTATCCCCTACTGCTTCTTATGAACCCCGCAACCCGCACTACCCGCATCGCCTGGTGGGAGCAGGCGCTACAGCTTGTGGTGATCCTTACGGTTGCCGAGGTCTTCTATCGTCTCGTCGAACGTCCTTGGTCCCGCAAGCCCGCCCAGCAGGGCAACACGGCAAAGACGCACGTCCTTTCGCCCGCCATGGCACTTTCTGCGCTTGGCGCCGTATGCGTCGCCGCACTTGCCTTCGCGCCGCTTGACTGGGCAGGTATCGCCACCGCCCGCGCCGAGCAGCTCCGCCCCGAGCTTGCCCAGAACCCGACCTCATCCCAGGACAACGGAGCCAACGACAAGGGCGCCGAGCCCGCATCCGGTAAAGACTCCCAGCCCAGCGACACCGCATCCGATGACGCCACCAAGCAAAAGCCCAAAGAAGGTCCTATCGCCGAAAAGATCCCCAAGAACTTGGACTGGAAGAGCTTTACCTACGACGAGGCGACCGGGACCTGCGATGCCCGCGTGCTGATGATCGGCGACTCGGTCACTGCGGGCGCACAGTCCGGTATTCAGGCGGCACTTCCCAACGCCTACATCGACGGCGTGGTGAGCCGCCAGTTCTACACCTTCCAGGATGTCTATGCACAGGACAGTGCCAACTACGATCCAAGCGTGGTCATCTGCGCACTTGGCACCAACGGCCTCATCCGCGACCCCCAGCAGGTGCAGGACGTGATTAATGCCGTGGGCGGCAAGCCCATCTACTTTGTGACCGTGCGCGTGCCGCTCGAGCTACAGGACCGCAATAACCAGACGATTCGTGACGTCTGCGCCCAAAACGACAACGCCGGCGTCATCGACTGGAACGGTGCCTCGGAGGGCCACAGCGAATACCTCGTCGACGACGGCACGCACCTCACCCAGGCGGGAATCGACACCTACGCCGCCCTCATACGCCAAGCCATCTGCGGGCACTAGGCGCCGCAAAATCGGCGCCTGCGCGGTGCCCACGTCGCGCCCATACATCACACCTGACGTTTTGCTACGCCCCCGCTCGCGGGTTAGAATGGTTAACTGTTTGGAAATAATCCGTACAACCGCTCTGGGAGGATACGTGAACCGCACCAAAATCGCGCAGCTCTATGCCGATGCCGAGTCGCTCGGTGGCCAGACCGCCACCGTTGCCGGCTGGGTCAAGTCCGTCCGCGACATGAAGAACTTTGGCTTCGTTACACTCAACGACGGCAGCTGCTTCCGCGACCTGCAGGTCGTCATGAACCGCGAGGCGCTCGACAACTACGACGAGATCGCCC
>CAJMMF010000024.1:0-35948 GCA_905214385.1 uncultured bacterium | reverse complement strand
AATCGTAGCCCGAGACGGTCCCGGGCTGACAATTTCGACTGTAATGGACGTTCTTGAATGACTAGTCGTTAAAGAACGTCCCCAACGACTAGTAGCCACAAAAGCGGGCAACAGGCGCGAGCGGCTGCTCGCGAAAGACGCGCTCGACGGCGGCGCGGTATTCGTCGACCTTTTTGGTCTTGCGCACGAGCTTGTGCACGGTAGCGGGATCGGCGAAGGCACATTTGGCGTAGAACCACCATTCCTTCATGCGAAAGACCGCGTTGCCCCCAATCTCGTCCGCATAGGCCGCAAACAGCGTGTCGTGGAAGCGCTGCAACTCGGCAGCCGTGGCGGCAGAGCCGCCCTTAACCATGCGAGCCAGCGCGGGATTCGCGAGCAAGCCGCGCCCCAACATTACGTGGCGTGTTCCGGGATAGGCCCCCACCAGCGCATCCATGTCCTCAAGATCAAAGATGTCGCCGTTATAGGCCACGGGAAACGGCGCCCGCTCCAACGTCTCGCCGTAAAACTCTTTACGCGGCGAGCCCGTATAACGGTCCTTTTGCACGCGCGGATGCACGATCAGCTCTGCCAGCGGCATGCGGCAATAGAGGTCGAGCACGCGTTCGTACTCGTCATCGCTTTCCAACCCCAGCCTGGTCTTGACCGACACCGGCAAGGGTGAGCGTTCGCACACGTCGCTCAAGAACACCTCGAGCTCATCCAGGTTGCGCAGAAAGCCCGAACCCTTGCCTTTGGCAACAACCGTACCCGAGGGGCAGCCAAGGTTGAGATTGACCTCGCGGTACCCCATCTCGGCGAGCACCTGCGCCGCCCACACAAACTCGTCCGCATTCTTGGACATCAGCTGAGGTACTACGTTAAGCCCCTGGTTATTGGCAGGATCGACCTCTTTAAACGCCTTGCCACCAAAGCGGTTGCCCACCCGCGGCGGCGGCAAAAACGGCGTGTAATAACAATCGAGCGCGCCAAAGCACTCCGCATGCACGCGACGGAACACATGCCCGGTAATCCCCTCCATAGGGGCCAGCGATAAATTCATCAACATCCACTCTCAAATCAATGTGACAAAGGGACAGTCCCTTTGTCACATCCCATTCAAGCGGTTCAGGAACTCTTCGCAGGCGCGAGAACGCAGGCGATATTTTTTCCACACCAGATACGATGCAATGGTGAAGGGGCAAAAGGGCAGTCCCTTTGCCCCAAGTGCCGGCTACCGGACGCAAGCTAGTTGCCGTTCGCGAACGCCGCCCATATTTCGAGGTCTAATGCTTTTCCCGAGAAGTGAACGGCTGTATTTGGACCCCCGAAGCATTGACATTTTTAGGCGTCAAAACCGCAGGATTTGACTGGCAAAATCGCAGGAAATTGCACGCCAAAAGTGTCGATGCTTCGGGAGTCCGTTTTCACTCGTTCACTTCTCGGGAAAAGTATTAGACCTCGATTCCGCAGTCCCCGATGTGACAAAGGAACAGTCCATTTGTCACATTCAGAATTGACCCCCCCCCGCAATAGCTCATCGATGGCGGGATTCTCTATACTGGGTCACATATGACGGTATCGCGCCAAAGGAGAACGCCGTGACCACGTCGCAGATATCCCTGCTCGCGCTCATCTTGGTTGGGGGCATCGGCATCCTGCTTATCGGAGTGAGCGCGCTCATGAAAGCCGCCGCTCGCAAGAAAGCCAAGGCCTGTACCGCCGTGACCATGGGAACGGTCATCGACCATCGCTTTATGGGCGAAGGCAGGATGTATCCCGTTTTGGAATACGCCGTCGACGGCACGCAATACCGCACGAAAAAACAATTCCGTGGCATAAAGACCAAAAGCTTGTCGGGACTCCCCATCCGCACGCAAGCCACCGCCTACGAAGACGCCAAGGGCTGGCTGTACGTGCAGACAGGCCCCATCGCCCGCCTAGGCACCCTCGCGGAGCAGCTTTGGCCCCTCGGTAGCCAAATGACCGTGTACTACAACCCCAGCAACCCAGACAAAAGCTATGTCGAACGCCCCATCGTGGGCAACTTTGCCACACTGATGTTTAACATCGCAGGCTTCTTGCTCATCGCGATGAGCATCTTGCTCTATGTTCGTATCCAGCGCTAGCTCAAACTGATGCGCCCCGCGCCCCATGCGCCGCAACGACCGTTACGACACCAAGGATCAGCCATGGCAACACTTTCCGAACAAGAACGCAAGCGTATCCAGCGATACTGCATCTATCCCAAGATTGCCGGCACAGCGCTTGCCATGGCGTTTGTGCTGCCTTTTTTGATCATTCCCTTCGAAATGATTGACGATATCGTCTTCCATCATGAAAGCTTCCAGGAGACAGGCATGATGACCGCCTTGGTGCTCGCCGGCATTGAGCTCGTCATCTTCTGCTACTGCACTCTCGCGCCGCGCTTTGGCATGCGCGGCAAGCAGTGGAGGGAAATGCAGCACCGGCTCGCCGTCGAGCAGAGCGAAAAAGACCGCTCGGCACAAATTGCAGGCGTTGTTGGCACGCAGGCCGCCGCGCGTCTGCTCAAGAACAGCGACAATGAGACCGCACGCAACCTGGGCGGTGCGGCAGAAGTCGCCGCTGCCGTAGGCGCCGTCGCCACCGCGGCAGACGTGCTTGCCGAAAGCTTTGCCAACGCAAAGGCCATGGCAGAGGCCTGTGGCGTGCCTATCCCCCGTGCAAAAAAGTGGATCGTCGCGCTTGTGGCACTGCCCCTCGCAATCGTGTGCGGTGCCTATATCCCGCAGCTGGCGCAGGGAAACATCAAGATGCAACAGAACGCCGCGGCCGCGGCCGAGCAGATCGCCATCGCCCGCAAGACGCTAGAGCCCGCATGCGAGTACGTATCCGCCGATGACCCTTACGAGCGATATCAAGATTACGGCTATCACGTCCGCGGCTACCTTCACGACGGCGACTCCGATACCCAGAAGACCTATACGTACCTGGATTTCGACAACAAGGGAACGCTCAAGGAAGTGAGTTACATAGCAGAGATCGACCCCGACGCGAGCCTTGAGGACAACCTCGCCCGCATCGAGCTCGACTTGGACGAACTTTCCTCTGTCGTCCAAACCGTAGACGTCAAGACCGTGAGTCCCGAGCTCCTAGCGCCGCAAAAGCTCCCCGAAGAGTTTAGGCAGGCTTTTTTGAACGGTTCGCTCTACGAGAGAATCTCCATCAGGACGAGTGACAACCCCATCAAAACGTATTACTCGTTTGATACGGATCCCGAGGACGAGTTTGACGAGTACACCCATCCAAGCATCCGTATCACATTGATGGGCAAAACGAGCTAGCCACCCAATGTGACAAAGGGACTGTCCCTTTGTCACATTATTCGGAACGCAGGGCTTCCACAGGGTCTTTCTTGGATGCGCTGCGAGCCGGCAGCAGGCCGGCAACAACCGTCAGCAACACAGAAATTGCAATGAGCATCAGCGCATCCTGCACGGGCAGGCTCATCAGATTGGGTACCTGTTTGGCCGCAAGCGCCCAGGCATTAACCGGAAAGCTCACGGCCACCACGACGACAATAGCAAAGACGCCGGCAATGAGACCTTCGATAAAGGTCTCGGCATTGAATACGTTGGCCACGTTACGCTTCGACGCGCCGATCGCGCGTAGGATGCCAATCTCCTTTTTGCGCTCCAGTACGCTGATGTAGGTGATGATGCCGATCATGATGGAGCTCACGACCAGGCTGATGCTCACGAATGCGATGAGCACCAAGCTGATGGTGTTCACGATGTCGGTCACCGAACCCATGATGATGCCCATGTAGTCGGTGTACGAGATTGCCTGCTCGTCGTGGCCAGCAGCTTTGACCTGCTTGTTGTACGCATCGATGTGATCGAGCACGCGCTCCTTGGCCTCAAAGTCGCGCGGGAAAATCTTGACCGAAATGGGGTCCGCCTCGTCCGCATAGCCCAACGTGGTCAGATTGTTGTCGTAGGTGAGCTTCGACGCCTTGGCATAGCTCATCATGAGCGAGCTCAGGTCCTCGGCGTCCATGTTGAAGTGGATGGCACGAGCAAAGGCGCCCGCATCCACGCGCATGGCGCTCGCCAGGTTGGCAAAACTCGAAGACATCTGCGTCGCCATTTGGTCCATGAGCCCTGCCGCACCCGCCTTGAGCTGGGTTGATACCGTCGTCGCAATCTGCTCGCTGACCGCCTTCATCACCTGATCCATAGACTGCTGCAAATACGGAGCCAGCTGCTTTTGCACATAGTCGCCCATCACCTGCTGCAGACGCTCGGCCAGGGCATCGCCGCCGAGCGCCCTGAGCTGAGCCAGGTATTGCTGGGCTGCGACATCATTCTCAAGATACGCCGAGAATGCGGCAGCAAGCTTTGACGCGTCCTTAAGATCTTCGGGCGACAGCGCCTTAAACTGATCAGACTGCAGAAAGCCCTCAAACAGCTGGTTGGCAAGCGTTCCTACCTGCTGCATCTGCTCGGGCGTGAGTTCCAGACCGTCAAAGATGCCCGAGAAATCTGGGGCCGGCGCTTTGGCCATGATGTCGCTGAAGTCGATGTCCTTCCCAACGCCCGAAAGGTCAAGGTCCAGCCCGGACAAGTCGATACCAGAAAGGTCTATACCGCCGGCCGCACCCGAGAGCGCCGACGTATCGAACGAGAACGCACTCTTCAGCGCCGCTTCGTCCACACCGAACATGCTGCCCAAATCCACGCCCTGTTTGGCCTCGCCTTGCAGTTCATCGAAAGACTTGCCCGTAAAGACATCCGTCTCGGGGTGGGCAAGCTGCTCCTGCACGATTTGCGAATCGGCAGCACGCTCCATAAGCTGGCGAGTCAGCGCATGCGTATAGGCAATGCCCGGGGACAATGCGCTCGCGTTTGCCGCCTCGTTGGGTCGCACCACGCCCACAATGCGCACGTCAATACCGTCGGCAACCTTGGCTTTCATAAAGTCGGCGTCGCCAGACATGTCAGTCCACATGCCGGTCTCTTCGTTTTTGCGATAGGCATCGGCCGGCGACAACACCTTAAACGTCGTGGACAGTGCATCGTCGTAGGTAAAGTCGCTGCCGGTCTTGGGCGTCTTGACCTTGCCGTCGGCCGTCATGGCACTGTTAACCAGGTCGTTGAGCTCATCGATATCCAGCGCGCCGATGCTGTAGAGCGTGTAGTCGCCCACCGTTCCGCGGCTCGAAAGCACCATCACGGCCTCGTTGGCGGACGTAGGCCAATGGCCGGCAACGACATCGTACTGGCTGTCGAGCAGGCTCTGGTCGTCAATCATCTCGTTAAAGACCGACGTTCCCATGGAATCCATGCTCACCGTTGCCGCCGAGCTCGCGCCTCCGCTCATGGCCTCGGTCATAGCGTTGGGAACAAGGCGAACGGGCTTCTCGTCGCCCTTACTCGAACGATAGACAACCGGCGTCACGCCGTAACCATACTGAATAGCGTTGACCTCTTTGTCGATACCGTTGCCGCCGTCGTCAAGCCATGCCTTAAAGCTCGTCATATCGTTAGATTTAACACTTGCGAACATGTCCTTTACGGCCGTGACCACAGGGATCTTATCGGTCCCCTGAGCCTTGCCGCCGGTAGCGCCATCGGACGAGTCCTCGCCCTTGGACGCCTCCTCATCCGTGCCCCCCTGTCCGCCCATCATAGACGACAGGTCGTAATCTTGTTTGGAAATCGTAAGCGGGTAGCTTGAGAGCGTGTCCTCCTCGACCTTTTTGATGTAGCCGTTTACGCCGTTGGAGAGCGCCAGAATCGCCGCGATGCCAATAATGCCAATCGAACCTGCAAAGGCAGTCATGGCCGTACGGCCCTTCTTGGTCATGAGGTTTCGGGCAGAAAGCCCCAGCGCCGTCATAAAGCTCATCGAGGTTTTGCGCGTGGGTTTTGCCTCGCGATGTGCGACCGTGGCCACATCAAAGGGGTCGGAATCGTCGGTGACCTTGCCGTCCGCCAGGCTGACGATGCGCGTGGCGTACTGGTACGCCAGCTCGGGATTGTGCGTGACCATGATGACCAGACGATCGCGCGCAACGTCCTTGAGCAAATCCATAACCTGCACGGACGTCGTTGAATCCAAGGCGCCGGTCGGCTCGTCAGCCAGCACAATCTCGGGGTCGTTGATCAAGGCGCGGGCAATGGCCACGCGCTGCATCTGCCCGCCCGAAAGCTGGTTCGGGCGTTTGTCAACGTGCTCGCCCAGACCAACCGTCTCGAGCGCCTTACGCGCACGCTGGCGGCGCTCGGCATGTCCCACGCCCGTGAGCGTAAGCGCCAGCTCCACGTTTTCCAAAATGCTCTGGTGCGGAATGAGGTTGTAGCTCTGAAACACAAAGCCAATGCGATTGTTTCTGTAGGCATCCCAATCGCGGTCGCTGAAATCCTTGGTCGAGATGCCATCGATCAGCAGGTCGCCGGAATCGAAATGGTCGAGTCCACCAATGACGTTGAGCATCGTAGTTTTACCCGAACCCGAGGGACCCAGGATGGCTACAAACTCGTTATCGCGAAAAGACAGGCTTACGCTGTCGAGCGCTACCTGCGTAAACGACTGCGTAACGTACCTTTTGCAAATAACTCTGAGATCCAGCATGGACGGCAACCTCTCTCGCGCGGGCGCGCTCGCCCGCTCCCCCGCCGTTCACGTTCGGCGCGTTTGTCCTACTCTATCCTCATTTTTGGCCGATACCAGTGAGGAATGTAACGAACCGCGCCAAAAAACGAACGGGACAGCACGCCGCATGGCGCACCATCCCGCATATAACATCCCCGATGCGACAAAGAGGCTGTCACTTTGTCACATTCCAATGCGCGCTACTTTTCGAGCCCGCACGGCATAACGTTAGCGCTGCCGCGGCGAGCCTCAGTCACGGCTGCAAAGAAGCGATAGCCGCCCGAGAAGTTAAAGCACTCAAAGCCATGCTGCGCCAAAATGCGGCAAGCAATGTAGCTGCGAATGCCGCTCTGGCAAATCACGTAGACCGGCTTGGCCCGGTCGAGCTCGCTCAGGCGATTGCGCAGATCATCGACGGGAATGTTTACGAAACCATCGATATGCCCGCGCTCATACTCCCCTTCCGTACGAACATCGAGCAGCTGCACGCTGCCATCGCGTGGCAAGTTGGGCTCATCCTCCCAATGCCACTGCGCCAGTATGCCGCGATTGAGGTTCTCGATCATAAAGCCCGCCATATTGACGGGATCCTTCGCCGATGAATACGGCGGCGCGTATGCTAGGTCCAAATCCTTAAGCCTATCGCCGCGCATGCCTGCCTGGATGGCAGTCGCCAGAACGTCGATACGCTTGTCCACACCATCGATGCCCGCGATTTGCGCACCCAGCAGGCGCAATCCCTGCTTCTCGAAGACAACCTTCATGGTCATGGGCGTTGCACCCGGATAATAACCCGCATGCGAACCGGGCGACAGGACCACGCTGTCGCAGTCAATTCCCGCCGCGTGTGCCGCCTTTTCGGATAGTCCCGTGCTTGCCGCCGTCAAGTCGAATACCTTGATAACCGATGAGCCCAACGATCCGAGGTAGCAGCTGTCCATGCCGGCTATGACATCGGCGACGACACGCCCCTGCTTGTTGGCGGGGCCGGCGAGCGAAATGACCGCGTCCTCGCCGGTCACCTGATGCGTGACCTGCACGGCATCGCCCACGGCATACACGTCGGCAGCAGAGGTCTCCATGCGGTCGTTGACCACAATAGCCCCCTTGATGCCCAGTTCGAGCCCCGCCTCTTGCGCCAGATGGCTCTCAGGTGCCACGCCAATGGCAAGCAGCACCATATCGGCTCCGATAGGGTCATCGCCCGCAACATGGGTGACAACGCGGCCATCAACTTCCTCAAAACCTGTCACATCGGCCTTGAGGCGCAGATCGATACCGTGCTCACGCACCTCGGTATGCAAAAGGGTCGCCATGTCGTAATCCAGGTTGTTCATAAGCTGGACGGGACGCTGCAGAAGGGTCACCTGGAGCCCCAGCTCACACAGATTCTCCGCCGTCTCGATGCCAATGAAGCCGCCGCCGATCACGACGGCACTGCTCGGTCGCCGCTCTCGAACATAGCTGTGAATACGCAGCGTGTCCTCAACGGTGCGTAGGCTAAAGATTTTATCCGAGTCGATGCCCGGCAACGCAGGGCGAATCGGCTTTGCACCCGGCGACAGGATGAGCTTGTCATACGTCTCGACAAATTCCTCGCCCGTCAGCATATTGCGAACCTCGACCGTATGCGAATCGGGATGGATGGCAAACACCTCGTGACTCGTCTTGACCGCAATGCGAAAGCGATCCCAAAAGCCCTTGGGAGACTGCAGCGTCAATGCGCTCTCTTCTTCTATCACGCCGCCAATGTAGTACGGAAGCCCACAGTTGGCATACGATACAAAACCCGTGCGCTCAAAGATGACAATTTGGGCCTGTTCGTCGAGTCTGCGCAAACGTGCCGCCGCCGATGCGCCGCCCGCGACGCCTCCAACGATAACCACCTTCATAGCTAACGCACCACCTTTCCCGTGTAGCCGCTTATGCCGCCGATATTCTTGACACTGCCATACCCAGAACGCTTAAGAAAACTCACAGCTTGGTTGCTTCGCGCACCGCTCAGGCAATGCACGAAAAGCTGCGTGCCCTTTCGACGTATACCCATGATGCTACCCCGAAGCAGAAAAAAGAGTCGCTGTTTCCAGCGACTCCCCTTCAGTTGTCTGTCCCACGGACTTACTGTTCGCTCTTCGCGAGTGCCTGATCGATCAGTTTGTTGAGCGCCTCGCGCTGCTCAGCGGAGTTGATGCCGCCCATGATCGGCTCTCCCACAATGTTACCGTTCTGGTCGATCACGTAGGTGGTCGGGAACGAGTACAGGTTGGAGGTGAACTTTCCGGCCTCGCTGTCCGACTTAAACCAGATGTTCTTATACGTCACGCCCTTCTTGGAAAGCACGTCCTTGGCATCGGCCACCTCGTCTTTGTTGCCATCGAGCGTAAAGGAATTAACGCCCACGACCTGGCCGCCCTTCTCGGCAAGCTCCTTGTTGAGCTTCTCCAGATCGCCCAGCTCTCCCACGCACGGCTTGCAGGTGGTAAACCAGAAGTTCATGACGGTGACCTTGTTCTTGGAGAACAGCTCGTCGCTGTTTACATCGTTGCCGTCCAAGTCCTTGCCCTTAAAGCTGGGGAACTTCGTCTCCCCGCTCTCGCCGTTGGTCACGCCCGCGGTCGAGGCATCAACACTCTCCCCCTCGCCGGGCGTGCTGCCACATCCGGGGAACTCCTTCTCCAGCGCCATGAGCTTGTCCTCGATCTCCTTGACCTGCTGCGCGCCGGCCTTAAGCGTCTTAAGCTCGTCAGCCGCAAACTGATCCTTGGCGCCCTCGATGGTATCGAGCAAGAAGTCACCGTAGTTCTTGCCGTCCTCAATCATGGGAGTGTCTTTGTTGGCCGCAAGGAACACCTTTTCCCATAGGGCGTTATCGCTCGCAAAGATCTCGTTTTCCTTTTGCAGCAGCTGCTGGTACAGCTTGGCCGCCTCCTCGGCGCTCGACGGCTTTTGCGCTATGAGCTCGGCAATCTGCGCATCGCCGCTCGTAGCATCCTTCGCGTCGCCCTTGGGGGCAGAGCACGCCGCGAGAGTCAGCGCCAGCACGGGCAGCATCAACAGAGCCGCAATTTTTGACAGTTTCATGGTTCCTCCGTTTATATCGAAACTTATATAGGTACCTATTTGTTTTCGCAGGCTTGCGTGGACTGCGCGGGTTTGTCGCCCGTCACACCCAGCCCATAGCGAAAGCTAATAGCATCGACGGGGCACGCGCCCACGCATTTGCCGCAACGAATGCATTCGGCATGGTTGGGCGTACGCGTAACGTCCACGTCCATTTGACACACCTTGGCGCACTTGCCGCACGAGACGCATTTGCACTGGTCAACCTGGATCCCCAGCAAAGACACCTTGTTCATGAGCGCATAAAACGCACCGAGGGGGCAAATCCATTTGCAGAAGGGGCGGTAGAACAGCACGCTCAGCACCGCAACCGCAATGAGGATCGCGAGCTTCCAGGTAAAGAGCTTTCCCAGCGCGGAGCGGATTCCCACGTTCATGATGGACAGCGGAATCGCGCCCTCGAGCACGCCCTGCGGGCAGATGTACTTGCAAAAGAACGGGTCGCCCATACCCACATCGTTGACCACCAAGACGGGCAGCAGCACCACGGCAAACAGCAGCACGGCATACTTGATGTACGTGAGCGGCTTGAGCTTTTTCGTGGAGAGCTTCTTGCTGGGAATCTTATGCAAAAGCTCTTGCAGCCATCCAAACGGGCACAAAAAGCCGCATACAAAACGTCCCAGCAGCACGCCGATTAGAATGAGCGTTCCGGTGACGTAATACGAAAAGCTAAACTTAGACGAGCCCACCACCGACTGAAACGACCCGATGGGACACGCACCCGAGGCCGCCGGACACGAGTAGCAGTTGAGCCCCGGCACGCAGACGGCTTTGCCCGCCCCCTGGTAGATGCCCCCCTTGGCAAAGTTAGGCAGGTGAATATTGGTCGCAAGCGTCGCCGCCGCCTGAATCAATCCGCGGAATCTCGCCAAAAGATGCGATGCAGTGTTTTTTCTTTTATCCAATTCCGATACACTCCAAGCACAGCCTGATTGCCTTGGCCAGCACGGCATCCGCTTCGCCGCGCATAATTCCAAAGCCAACCATGGCTACCCCAACGATCAGCAAAGCCACCTGCGCCACAGGCTTAATCGCTTTGAACAATCTGACCACTCCTTTCGTTTCGCGACCCATTGGACCATACCGACTATAAAATCCGTGTTAAGCGTGAATGACTATGCAAGGAGAACGTTATGCGCATCTTGGTCATCGAGGACGAGCGGGCACTGTGCGATGCGATCGCACGCAGCCTGCGCAACTTGGCCTATAGCGTCGACTGCTGCTACGACGGGCAGCAGGCCCTCGATCTGCTCGATGTCGAGACCTTTGATCTTGTCGTGCTCGACCTCAATCTCCCCCATGTCGACGGCATGACCGTGCTCAGGCAACTCAGGACAACTGATTGTGAGACCAAGGTGCTTGTGCTCTCGGCACGTGGCGAGGTCTCCGACAAGGTAGCGGGGCTCGATGCGGGCGCCAACGACTACCTCACCAAGCCGTTCCATCTTGACGAGCTGGCGGCACGTATACGCAGCCTCACGCTCAGGCGCTTTACGCAAAGCGACGTTGTCCTGACCTGTGGATCGCTGAGCTTTGACACCAAAGCGCGCCTCGCCTCCGTGGGCGGCGAGACCCTATCCCTCACGCGCAAGGAGACCGGCATCTTGGAATACCTGATGCTTAACCAGGGGCGGCCGGTGAGCCAGGAAGAGCTTATCGAGCATGTATGGGACAGCAGCGTCAACAGCTTTAGCAACGCGACCCGCGTGCATATCTCGTCGCTGCGCAAAAAGCTGCGCGGCGCGTTGGGGCACGACCCCATCCGCAACCGAATCGGCGAAGGCTACGTTATGGAGGACGGCAAATGAAGCGGCTGTCTCTGCAGTGGCGCATCACGCTGATGACGGCACTGCTGATATGTTCAACCTGCGTACTTATGAATTGCCTGGTTGGCTACTCCGGCATGCGCTACATGGACTCGATCGGCAATGAGCTATCGGCGCACAGCAAGGTGGAGGCGGCCTCGCCCAGCTCATTTGACCCGACAAACAAAGAGCTCGACGACGCGCTGACCATCGTCGTGAACGACGCCCAAGAATCGTTTGGCGCGACGAGCTGGTATATAACTGCGGCGGTGACGCTGCTCGGCGGCGTGCTGGCCTACTTTGTAAGCGGACATGCGCTGCGGCCGTTGCGCTTCTTTGCGACGCAAGTCGAGAGCGTGCGGCCCGACAACCTCGCCGACACAAAAATCAGCGAGGACGTGCCCTCTGAACTCAGGCGCTGCAGCGCGTCGTTTAACGACATGATTGCCCGCCTTGACGAGGGATTTTCCGCACAAAGACAGTTTACGGGCAATGCGGCGCACGAGCTGCGCACGCCGCTTGCGCTCATGCAGGCCCAGGTTGAGCTGTTTTGCGCCGAGCACCCCGACGTCGACGCCGATACAGCGAGCCTGCTCGGGCTGCTGCAGGAGCAGACCGAGCGAATGACGCACATGACAAAGACCCTGCTCGAGATGAGCGACCTGCGCAGTGTCCCTTGCAACGATGCGATTGACCTTGCGCCGATGATCGAAGAAGTACTCACGGACCTGGCGCCCCTTGCCGAGCAAAAAGACATCACGCTTACAAGTGAGGGCGACGCGCAAACGATCGGCAGCGATACGCTAATCTATCGGCTGCTGTTCAACTTGGCCGAAAACGCCATACGTTACAGCGCGCCCAACTCGACCGTGCAAATCAACGCCTGCGCCGAAGGCGACCGTGTGCTGCTACGCGTGCGCGACCAGGGGCCGGGCATTCCCGAGCAATACCAGACGAGCATCTTTCAGCCCTTCTTTCGTGTCGACAAATCGCGCAGCAGGGCATACGGCGGCGTGGGGCTGGGGCTTGCGCTGGTCTGGGAGATCGCCGCGCTCCACGGCGGCTCCATCGAGGTCGAAAAGAGCTCGGAGCGCGGAACGACCATGCTCGTAACTCTTCCCACTCGCGCACTCGGCTCATTAAAATAACGAACGGGATGGCACGCCGCGTGGCGTACCATCCCGCACATAATATCGAGGATGTGACAAAGGGACTGTCCCTTTGTCACATCTGCTAGTTCTCGTCGCCTACCAGCTGAGTTAGCTTACTCCCACTCGACCGTGCCAACGGGCTTCGGCGTGAGGTCGTAGCACACGCGGCAGATACCGGGAACCTCGGCGGTGACGCGAGCGGTGATGCGCTTGAGCAGCGCCCAGTCGAGCTCGGGCACCTCGGCGGTCATGACATCGACGGTGTTGATGCAGCGGATGATGCAGGGCCAATCGTAGGCGCGTTTACCCTCGCGCACGCCGGTGGCGCGGAAGTCGGGCACGACGGCAAAATACTGCCAGATGGTCAGACCTGCCTTGTCGATCTCCTCGCGCACGATGGCGTCGGCTTCGCGCAGCGCCTCGAGGCGATCGCGGGTAATGGCACCCAAGCAGCGGACGCCCAGGCCGGGGCCGGGGAACGGCTGGCGCTCAACCATGTTCTCGGGCAAGCCGAGCTCGCGGCCCACGACGCGGACCTCGTCCTTGTACAGCAGCTTAACGGGCTCGCAGAGCTCAAACTGCAGGTCCTCGGGCAGGCCGCCAACGTTGTGGTGAGCCTTCACGCCGTCTTGGGACTCAAGAATGTCGGGATAGATGGTACCCTGGGCGAGGAAGCTGACCTCGTCGCCAACCTTGCGAGCCTCCTCCTCGAACACGCGAATGAACTCGGCGCCGATAATCTTACGCTTGGCCTCGGGCTCCTCGACGTCCACGAGCTTGTCCAGGAAGCGGTCGGTGGCGTCAACGTAAACCAGGTTGGCATCCATCTGATTTTTGAAGACGTCGACGACCTGCTCGCTCTCGCCCTTGCGCATCAGGCCGTGGTTCACGTGCACGCAGATGAGTTGCTTGCCGATGGCCTTGATGAGCAGGGCCGCGACAACCGAACTGTCGACGCCGCCGGAAAGAGCCAGCAGGACCTTCTTGTCGCCAATCTGCTCGCGGATTGCAGCGACCTGCTCATCGATGAACACCTGGGCAAGTTCGGGAGTGGTGATACGCACCATGTCGTCGGGACGCTTGTTGGGATCCATGCAGAGCTCCTTTTCGGTTCGATGGAAATGCGCCGCGCGTATGCAGACGCACCGTCATATGACCTCATTATATGCAGAACGAGATGCGTTTCCCATCGCTGCGACAGAGCTTTTTGCAAGGGTGGCAATTTTTCCTAATGTCGAGGTCAGCTAGGCTTCGGTAGCCACCTTGGGAGCATCGCCAATAGACTCTTCCTTTATACGTTCGGCACAATCGTAGGCGATACCCACAAATTCCAGTCCCGAGCAACAAGAGTACAATTGCTGCTAGTGTTGCCAGCTGTTGGGAGATGGAAGATGGACTGCGATGGCTACCCATGCGTTCCCATGCCGTTGATGTGCACCGCCTTTGTGCCGGGGCAGATTGACGCTGCGGTTGCAGGCATTTCCGACCCCGATTCACGCGCCATTGCCACGGCAGAAGCGCTGTACTTTCGCGGACAGGCCACCCTCGCTGCCAAGACGGCGCACCCCTATCTTGACGTCACCGATCCCGCGCTGCGCTATTCCGCATGCTTTATCTGCGGATACGCCAGTCTGTCGCTCAACCGTATCGCCGACGCCCGCCGGTGCCTTGCGGGCATCCTCGATACGCCGGCCGACGAGGAATCGCCCGCCGTCCACGCCACGCATATCCTGTTCGCCTCCGCCGCGAGCGTCCTGCTGCACTTGCCTTCCCCGTATTCTGCCGAAGAGTTTTATCCACTTGCGGCACATCTGCCCGAAGGCCTGCGCCTGTTCGCCAGCTACGTGATGGCGCACGCGTTGTATCTGCGCGGCGAATACGGTCGTAGCCTGGGCATGGCGGAAAACGCCCTGATTATGAAACAGGGAAGCTACCCCATCTCGGAGCTATTCCTGCACTTGTCGGCTTCGATGGCCTGTATGAGTCTCAAAGACGTCGACGCCGCAAAAGCGCACTTTGGCGCTGTTTGGGACATTGCGCGCCCCGACGGCCTTATCGAACTCATCGGCGAACACCATGGCCTTTTGCAGGGACTCATCGAGGCATGCCTAAAATCGCAATACCCTGACGATTTCGCACGCATCATCGAGATTACGTATCGATTCAGCTACGGCTGGCGGCGCATCCACAACCCCGATTCGGGCGAAGACGTGGCCGACGATCTAACGACCACGGAATTCACCATGGCCATGCTCGCCTGTCGCGGGTGGACCAACGCCGAAATCGCACGCCATATGGGAGTATCGCCGGGCACCGTCAAAAACCGCCTATCAGGAGTGTATGCCAAGCTTGGTATCGGAACTCGCGCTGAGCTGGTTACCCACATGTTGCGCTAGCGGCCAGACTGCCTAGCGCAACATGTGCGCTCCGGAGCCCCGGCGCTTCGCTCGCTCAAATTGGACATTTTGGCCCTCGGACGGCACTACCGTGACAGGATGCCTTCTCGCAAAATTGGATTATTTCCACCGATATTTGCGGGATGGGAGCCCAAGATGCTTGATCGCCGTTCGTTACTTGTTGCTGGAGCGTCCTCGCTAGCGAGCATTATGTTGCCGCGCGTGCCGGGAAGCGAAAATGCCTTCCTGCTGCCGTTCGCGCCCACCGAAGCCTATGCCGACGAAAAAGATCCCTTCAGGGTGCTCGTTCTCTCGCGCACCATGTTTGGTGTGGTCGTGGTCGACGTCGCCAACAAGAATATGCCCATCAAAGGAGCGCAGGTCACGCTCACGTCGCGCTACGTCGCAGGCAAGCAGCTCGCCGCCACGACCGATGAAGAAGGCACGGCCATCTTTGAGGTCACCCCTCTTTCGGAAGGCTACGTGGACGAGGCAACGCTTCTCGACGCGTACGACTTTAACGGCGGCATCTCCATTAGCATGGCGGGCTACCGTGATGTCGAGATTCCCCTTGCGCGTATCCAGGGCGGCACCGCCATTACCGCACCCACACGTCCGCTCTCCGATGGCGAGCCGTACTTTCGACAGCTCACATTCGACGAATGGGACATCCAGTACGCTGAAGCCACGTTCATGGCATTGCCGAAGGACGACACGGCAAACGAGCAGCCCGATACGCACGCCTTTACCGTGCAGACTCATCTGCCGCAGGGCGGGCAGGCAACATTGCATATCAATAAAGTGATGCCCGCTGCGGGCAGCTCAACCGAAACCGTCACGCAGATTGGCCAGATCAAGGCCAGCGCATCAGGCGCGGATAATCTGGCGACGTTCACACTCGAAGACAAGTTTCTCGACGCGGCATCGGGCCTTCTGGAGGAAGGGTGCAAGCTGCGCTTTGTTCTCGACTATCAGGGCAAAACCTACACGCTCTCCTCCCCCATGGCCGTTGTCACTGCGCCGGCCGCAAAGGCAGAATCGGGCTCGACCACTATCGTCCCCACTACCATGGACCAAGAGGTCACTCCGTTTGATTTCCCCGCGGCGTTTCCCGGCATCGGCGGCAATAAGTTCACGTGTTGGATGCCCACATTTCCGATCCTCTTCGATTTCTCGTTTGCTGGATACGTGCTGTTTGGCGGAGGATACAAACCAGCCAGCTATATGAACGATTCGGGCAACCCTGATCCGGAATACTGGAAGAAATCGCCACGCGAGTCGGGCACCAAGCAGGCAAACCGCTATCTCGACGAGATGGAGGGGAAGTGGAATCAGTACAAGAGTATGAGTGCCGGTTCGGGCACCGATCCAAGAAACACCAAGCTCCTTCGCCACCATTGCACGCCGCTGTTCACGATGGATATCGCCACACAGCTGTACGGCTCGCTCGCCTACGATTGGGTGGGCAAAACCTGGGGTAACAACAACGACCCCGCATACGGCAATATTAAGGCCCTCTTCCAGGTAAGAACCGACCTCAATTGGACCGAGCAGTTTACCCTAGGACCGGTGCCATTTTTCCTAAACGTCAACCCCTGGGTGCTGGCGAAGCTGGCGCTCGCCGTGGGTGCCCACACGCACGGCAGCGGCGCGGCGTTTTTTAAAAACATTTCGCTCGACTATTCCAACACGTCGGGCTCGTTCACCATCCAGATCGGACTTGCCGTCACCTTTGGCGCCGGCGTTGCAGGCGTCGCTTCGTCTGCCGTGCGCGGCGCCGCATCCCTCACGCTGTTCATTGGGTACGAGAAGGCAGATGGACACCAGCTTCCGCGGCTGCGCGTAGGTGCAGACGTCGATGTCGACGTGATACTCCAGTTCGTAATGTTCAAGTGGACCACCAAGGCTTGGTCGGGGTCGTGGCCCACACTCATCGATTCGTGGAATATGTCGGTGAACAATGGCGACCAGTATGTGCTCCAGCGTTCCGAGCTCGCATTGGGTGGGGATACGCCTTACACGCTGGATGCCCGCTTCGGCTCGGCCGGCAGCATCGAGGCGGGCGGCGTGCCGCAATTTATCGCATCGGCCACCATCGTCACCAACGCCGAGTTGCTCGCACGCGCCGAGGTTAAGGCCACTGCCGTAAACGCCGCGCCTGTCGTGCGCGATTGGGATCAAGCGGTCACGCGCATTGAGCTCGAGGCGGATTCAGAAAGCGACGACACGGGATAGATCGAGCATTTCGTCCATGCACTGGTAGAGAACGACGAAAACGCCGCGCCGATGTATGAGTACACCTACATCGGTCAGTCAACGAACGCCGTTGCGGACCCGAACGCCAATTCTGCCGGCGTGTCGGAGGACGAGCGTGGCGGCATAAAACCCTCGAGCGACAACGTGCTGTTTTCCGGCGTGCTCAGCGAAGCCCACATGAAGCTAACGATGATTGCCGGCGTAGAATGCCTGTTCCGTATCGCCTCGGTGCGCTACGGCGACAATGGCCGCTCGCGCCTGGTGGTGCACACAAAGGCAAACGGCACGTGGTCCGCTCCCACGCCCGTGGACTTTCCCCTTGGGTTTGGCGAGGGCGACGTGGAGCGCGACGGCATATTCGATTACGACTTCGACGTGGTGGAATATACGGACGGAAGAGGAAACCAGGACGCCTACGTGCTGCTGGTCTCGGGCGAGCGCCCCGCCGGCGACAACACCCTTTTCGATACGGCAAGCACAGCCGGCATACTGTCCGTCGTGCGTCTGCGCATAAGTAATGACGAGATCCGCGTGGTGTCGCATACGTCATGGCGCAGCATCTCGCGCGGCCGCCTGCAAGAGGATGGCTACCATTGCCTGCAGTGCCCGCGTATCACGGTAGGCAAGGCGCTGGTCAACGGACGCCTGTCGGGTGCCTACCTCCACCGCCGCGGAACCACCGCAGAAAAGGCGCTCGGCAGCGAGGCTGAGGTTGCGCTGGAGTGCTTTACCCTGTGGTCGGACGTTTCGGGCGACAGCCTGACGTTCCGCCAAGTTCTCCGCTTTCCGCAAGCACCGTCGAGTATCGAGCTGGGCGAGCCCGAGAATATCAACGGCAAAATGGTGGTGCCCGTTACGTACGAGACCGCAAACGGTTGCGGCTGCGCATCGTACGCCGTGATCGGCCAGTCTATCGCGGGCTGGGGCGTTATGCCGCCGGACGCCGCGGTGCCCCATGCGGTGCCATGGCCGCAGCACACGGGCCTTTTGGCCACCGTCAACGAACAACTGCAGCATATTACTTGGACGCGAGGCGCATCGGCATTTGCAACGCAGCCCGTGGGTGCCGCAGGCTGTGGCCCGGCATCGTTTAGCGTAAGCAGCAACGGCAGGTGCGTGCTCTATGTAGAGAACACCGATGGCAAGGTGGGACAAACCTACGACGAAGAAGGCAACCCGGTAGCAGTGATGGGCAAGCACTTCCGCATCTTCGCCAGCACCTTGGCAGGCGATCTGTTCACGGAGCCGTTCGTGATGTGCGAGCTGGACCATCCCGTCGATCAGATAACGACATTTTTGACGTCGGGAGGCATGCTCTCCGCGCTCGCCACGCACATTGTGAGTGCCGAGCAGAGCAAGGCGGAGCTGCACGGCATCGAAGTGCCCTTGGTGGCGTGTGCCACTCCGACGGGCGCGGTCGCTACCTCGGGCGCGGTGGTACCCGGAGCAGCAGGCGAATCCTTCATGGTCACGGTGCGAAACGACGGCAACACCTTGCTGACCGCCGGCACGATCGATCTGTACCGAGAGGGCTCCAGTCAGCCGTTCTCCAGCGCATCCATCGGATTCGGAGTGAACGCACGCATGGCTTCGATCTACGATCCAGAGCTTGCCGAAGACGCTTCGGCCAACGACATGGCACACGTGAAGTACGCACTCGAGACGCTGAGCACACGTTTTGCAACGCACCCGCTGGTAGCCGACAACGGCAACGCCGTGCTGGCACCGGGTTGCACGGCACAGTTCCGCATGAGCTTCGCCATCCCCGAGAGTTGGAGCGACGAAGTGGGCAAACGTGTAACGCTGTATGCGAAGGCGCGTAATCTGGTGGCGCTCGACCCCGTAACGCTCGAGGAAATTCGACCGGGCGCAAACTCGGCGCTGGGTGCCGTACTGCACGAGCTTCATGTGCCCGACGCGGCATGCGAACGCTCAGAAGTTCAGGTCGGTGTATGCGACAGCGCGGATACGACAGGACTTCACGACGCCCCGATGACGGTCGACGGCGATGGTGGCTCGAGTGGCGGCGGTACTGACGAGGGCGGCGGCTCCGGCGGAAGCAGCTCCGGCAGTGGCAAGGACCACGGCAATAACAAGCGCTCCGGAAAAGCGGGCGCGATTGCGGGCACGGGCGATGTCAACGCTCCCCTGACAGCAGCCGCAGCAGCACTCGCCGCAGCTGGTGCCGGCCTTGTCGCCTACAGTGCCCGCCGCACGGCGCTCGAAAAAGACACCGCCAATGAGGTCAATTCGGATAGGCCTCGCTAGCTCCTAGTTACCTTTGTGGGAGGCGCCGACTCGGCTCATCGAACATCAAAATGGGCTGGTTCTGAATACCCAGAGCCAGCCCATTGCACATTAAATGTCGTCTGAGGAGTCGAGTTCTGCCTCGAGCTTGGCACGGCGTCTTTTCGCCGTGAAAAACGTTGCGCACAGGACAGCAAACGTGGCCGCGAAAATCGTCGCACCGCAGAACACGCCCGTGGCCAGGTTCGCCAACCAAAAGACGCTTTCGAGCGGTACGATCTGCGCCTCAGCGACACAGCGCATTGCGGCAATAACAAGCGCGAACGCGGCGCTTATGGAAACCATGTTCGCCATCGCCATGTGGACATAACAATTTCGATTCGCTATTCAAACTTACTCGGACAGAACCGACTCGGTTTTGTCCGAGTAAACTCGAGCATAAACTTGTTCATGCGATACAATTAACTCGGACAAAACCGAGTCGGAAGGAACCGAGTAAGTGGAATTCATTGGCAGGGAGCTTGAACTCGCCCGTATTAAGAAAACACTCAATGCGCCCGAGCAGCGCAATGTTCTCATTTACGGAAGGCGTCGCGTCGGCAAAAGTGAGCTCATCAAGCAGGCGCTAACCGATTTATCGGACGTCGCAACGATCTATTACGAGTGCCGCCAAACCTCCGAGGCAGACAACCTCGAGAGTCTGTCCGCCCTTGCTGCTGAAGCGCTAAGCTTTCCTCCGCTCGCCTTCACGGGCATCCGCGAGCTCATCGAATTTCTGTTTGCCCAAGCCAAAGACAAGAACATTACCCTCGTTCTCGACGAATACCCCTACTTGAGAGATGCGGTTAAAGGCTTAGACAGCATTCTCCAGACCTCAATCGACGCTCACAGGGAAGACTCACGTTTAAACATTGTCCTGTGCGGCTCCTATGTTGAGATTATGAAATCTCTCATCGAGCATGAAAGCCCCCTCTACGGGCGAATTGATCTCGCGCTTGAGCTTAAGCCCATGGATTACTTTGACGCTGCAAAGTTCTATCCCGCGTTCTCACCCGAGGACAAGGTGCGGCTCTATAGCGTTTTTGGCGGCATCCCCTTTTACAATCGCCTCATCGATCAGTCCCAAAGCGTACGCGACAATATCATCGAGCTCGTCACAGAACCTGGCGCCCGCTTAGAAAGCGAAGTACCGTCCTATCTCAACGCCGAGATCTCGAAGATGACCAACGCCAACGAAGTTTTCGGGGCTCTCGCACAAGGTTACTCCCGTTGGGGGGACGTGCTGGCACAGTCGCACGTCTCGAGCGGTCCGGCCATGGCAGACGTACTCGACAAGCTCATGTCACTCGAAATCGTCCAAAAGCGTGCACCCATCAACGACCCTACGAATAAGCGCAAGTCTGGCTACTTTGTGGTGGACCCACTTTCGCTCTTTTACTATCGCTACGTCTTCCGCAATGCTTCTGCGCGTCAGCTGCTCGACCCGGAAGTCTTCTATGATCGTCACGTCTCCCAAGACTTCGAGGAAAACTACACTCCACATATGTTCGAGGAGATCTGCCGTCAATACCTCGTACGGCAAAACAGGACTGGCAAGATCGAACCGGCTTTCGATGCCATAGGCAAGTACTGGTACGACGATCCCGCAAACAAAACGAGCGGCGAATTCGATGTGGTAACGCAAGACCCCGAGGGCTACGCATTCTACGAAGCAAAGTTCCGCAAATCCCCCGTCACGCAAAAAATGGTCGACGAGGAAATCACCCAAGTCGAGGCAACGGGGCTCAAATGCCATCGCTACGGATTCTTCTCCCGTTCGGGCTTCGAAGCTGACGAAAGCGATCGAACCGTCTTCATCGACCTGCCGCAGATGTTTGAATAGGACAGACCCCACCCGCATCCCAAGCATCCATTATCTAATCGAACTATTGTTCGATGGAATTCGTGTTGGTTGGAATCGCCCACGGCCTGGGCTATGCTACCTTGACTATCTATATGACTTAAACGCAGCAAAAGGAGCACCGAGAGAGCGAGTATGGCAAAAAACACCGCAAACTATGGTAACGACAGTATCCGCCAGCTCAAGGACGAGGAGCGCGTACGCCTGCGCCCCGCCGTCATCTTTGGCTCGGACGGACTCGATGGTTGCGCGCATGCCGCCTTCGAGATCCTGTCCAACGCCGTTGACGAAGCACGCCAGGGCTACGGCAAGCTCATCACCCTCACCGCCTTTCGCGATGGCTCTATCCAGGTAGAGGACAACGGCCGCGGCTGCCCGCTCGACTGGAACCCTTCCGAGAAGCGCTTTAACTGGGAACTCGTCTTTTGCGAGCTCTACGCCGGCGGCAAATACAACAACAACCAGGGCGGCGACTACGACTTCTCGCTCGGCACCAACGGCCTGGGCTCCTGCGCGACCCAGTACGCTTCTGAGTACATGGACGTCACGGTTTGGCGTGACGGTAACAAATACTCTCTGCACTTTAAGAAGGGTAAGGTCGTCGGCGCCAAAAAGAAGGCGCTCGAGATTGAGCCCAGCGACGAGAACCGCACCGGCACCACCATCAAGTGGCGCCCCGATCTTGAGGTCTTCACCTCCATCAGCATCCCCCACGATTGGTATCGCGAGACCATGCGCCGCCAGGCCGTGGTCAACGCCAACGTTACCTTCCGCCTGCGCATCGAGGGCGACGATGGCGAGTTTTCCGAAGAGGACTTTTGCTACCCCAAGGGCATCGAGGACTATGTGCTCGAGAAGGTCGGTGCCGACTACCTCACCGAGCCCTTCTTTATCGAGGCCGACCGCCGCGGTCGCGACCGCGAGGACCTGCCCGACTACAACGTCAAGATCACCGCGTGCATGTGCTTCTCGCGCACCTTCATGATGCAGGAGTACTACCACAACTCGTCATGGCTCGAGAACGGCGGTTCGCCCGAAAAGGCCGCCCGTAGTGCTCTGACCAGCGCCATCGATGCCTACATCAAGCAACAGGGCAAGTACAACAAAAACGAGAGCGGCATTAAGTGGCAGGACGTCCAGGACTGTCTGGTGCTGGTGACCAACTGCTTCTCCACCCAGACGTCCTACGAAAACCAGACTAAGAAGGCCATCAATAACCGCTTTATCCAGCAGGCGATGACGGCATTCTTTAAGGAGCGCCTCTCGACCTATCTGATCGAGAACAAAGACGCCGCCAACAAGATCATGGAGCAGGTGCTCATCAACAAGCGCTCGCGCGAGAACGCCGAGAAGACGCGCCAGAGCATCAAGACCAATCTGCAACAGAAGACCGACATGGCCAACCGCGTGCAGAAGTTCATCGACTGCCGCTCCAAAGACAAGGACCGTCGCGAGATCTACATCGTAGAGGGCGACTCGGCAGCAGGCGCCATCCGCACCTCGCGCGATGCCGAGTTCCAGGGCGTTATGCCCGTTCGCGGTAAGATCCTCAACTGCCTGAAGGAGGACTACCCGCGCATCTTTAAGTCCGACATCATCATGGACCTCATGCGCGTGCTGGGCTGCGGCGTAGAGATCAAGGACAAGCGCATCAAGAACCTCGGTGCTTTTGACCTGGATAATCTCAACTGGAACAAGGTCATTATCTGTACGGACGCCGACGTCGACGGTTATCACATCCGCACGCTTGTGCTCACCATGCTCTATCGCCTGGTGCCCACGCTTATCGACGAGGGCTACGTGTATATCGCCGAGTCGCCGCTCTACGAGATCAACTGCAAAGAGAAGACCTACTTTGCCTACACCGAGCTCGAGAAGAACGGCATCCTCAAGGAGATTGGCGACCAGAAGTGCTCGATCAACCGCTCCAAGGGTCTTGGTGAGAACGATCCGGACATGATGTGGCTCACCACCATGAACCCCGAGACGCGCCGCCTGATCAAGGTAGAACCCGAGGACGTCACCAAGATGGAGACCATGTTCAACCTGTTGCTGGGCAACGACGAGACGGGCCGCAAGCGTCACATCTCCGAGCACGGCAAGGAATACCTGGACCAGCTGGACCTGCAGTAGCAGCAAATCGATAACGACGGCCCATAAGAAGTTCAAGAGGAAATCGTGGCAAAGAAGAAGACGAAGAACCAGCCCAAGAAAAAGCAGGTCAACGCCGAGAACGTCATCGGCCTGCACTCCGAGGTCACCGATCAGCCGATCACGCAGACGCTCGAGGTCAACTACATGCCCTACGCTATGAGCGTCAACGTCTCGCGTGCGTTCCCCGAGATTGACGGCTTTAAGCCCTCGCACCGCAAGCTGCTCTACACCATGTACAAGATGGGTCTGCTCAAGGGCGAGCGCCAGAAGAGCGCCAACATCGTGGGCCAGACCATGAAGCTCAACCCGCACGGCGACGCCGCGATCTACGAGACGATGGTGCGCCTGGCCACCGGCAACGAGGCGTTGCTCGCCCCCTTCGTTGAGTCGAAGGGCAACTTTGGCAAGTACTATTCGGGCGACCTGAGCTACGCCGCCTCGCGCTATACCGAGGCCAAGCTCTCCCCCATTAGCGCCGAGATCTTCAAGGACATCGACAAGGACCCGGTCGACTTCGTCGACAGCTACGACGGCGCCATGAAGGAGCCACGCCTGCTGCCCACCACGTTCCCCAACATCCTCGTCTCGGCCAACAAGGGCATCGGCGTCGCCATGGCATCCGATATCTGCGGTTTCAACCTCAACGAGGTCTGTACCGCCACAATGCATTACCTGCAGGATCCCGACTGCGACCTGCTCGAATACATGCCCATGCCCGACTTCTCGACCGGCGGCGAAATTATCTACCGCCGCGAGGAGATGGAAAAGATAATCGAGACCGGCCTTGGCAGCTTCCAGATCCGCTCCCGCTGGCGCTGGATTCCCGAAGAGCGCATCATCGAGGTCTACGAGATCCCCTACACCACCAAAACCGATGTCATCATCGAGCGCATCGTCAAGCTCTCCAAAGAGGGCAAGGTCAAGGAGATTGCCGACATCCGCGACGAGACCGACCTCTCGGGTCTGCGCATCGCCATCGACCTTAAGCGCGGTGTCGACCCCGACAAGCTCATGGCGAAGCTCTATCGCTCGACCACGCTGCAGGATTCGTTCTCGTGCAACTTTAACGTGCTGGTCGACGGCTATCCCCGCGTTATGGGCGTGCGCCAGATCCTGCACGAGTGGGTCAAGTGGCGTATTGAGTCCACGCGTCGCCGCATTAACTTTGACCTGGGCAAAAAGTCCGAGCGTCTGCACCTGCTGCACGGCCTCGAGGCAATTCTGCTCGACATCGACAAGGCCATCGCCATCATCCGCGGCACTAAGCTCGAGGCCGAGGTCGTGCCCAACCTTATGAAGGGTTTCGACATCGACGAGACCCAGGCCGAGTTTGTTGCCGAGCTCAAGCTCCGCAACATCAACGAAGAGTACATTCTCAACCGCACCAAGGACATCGCCAAGCTCGAGGGCGAGATTGCCGAGCTTGAGGAGATCCTCTCCAGCGAAGAGAACATCAAGAAGGTCATCAGCGACGAGCTGGCAGCGGTCAACAAGAAGTACGTGATGCCGCGCCGCACGGGCAGGATTGAGCCCCATGAGGTCATCGAGGTAAGCTTGGAGCCCGAGGTCGAGGAGTACCCGGTCACCATCATGCTCTCGCGCGACGGCTACCTTAAGAAGATGACGGACCGCGTGCTCAAGAAGGCGACCACGCTCAAGTACAAGGACGGCGACAAACCCTTTATCGAGTTCCCGTCCTCCAACACCCACGAGCTGCTGGTCTTTACCAATAAGAGCCAGGTGTACAAGTGCAAGGTTTCGGCGTTTGAGGACACCAAGTCGGCCCAACTGGGCTCGTACCTGCCGACCGATCTTGAGATGGAACCCGACGAGAGTGTCATCTGGGTCATCGACCCCGAGGATTACAAGGCCGATGTGCTGTTCGTCTTTGAGAACGGCCGCGTGGTGCGCGTCGCGCTTTCTGGATACGTCACCAAGACCAACCGCAAGCGCCTCAAGAACGCCATCTACGGCGGCAGCAAGCTGCTGTATGCGCAGGTGCTCAAGGAAGACCGCGACCTCGCGCTGGTCTCGAGCGACTACCGCCTGATGAACTTCAACACGTCGCTGCTCAAGACCAAGACGACCACCAACACGCAGGGCGTCCAGGCTTTCACGGCCAAGAAGGGCCGCTCGGTCACCACTGTCGGCACGACCGAGGAGATTCTTGGCGCCGGCGTCTCGGCCGAGAAGTTCACCGCGCAGAGCCTGCCCTCTGCCGGTGCCCTCATGAAGGAAAACGACATGCCGAGTTTGTTTGACTAGGACGACGGCGACCAAACCGTCATGGTTTAACTAAGCAGCGGGACCCGGAGCGCAGTAAACGCTGCGCCCTGGGCCCCATGCATTACACCAGCATCATCCCTATAGACAAAATGCCGCATAAAGTGGAACAGACATAAGCCCATCATTCATTCCAAAGGGCTTAGTCGATAGCCTGATAAGGCGTACGCCCGGATGGGTCTTTTTAAGTGAGGACAGGCTTCGAGATCTTGTGTTCTCTCCCGCCTTGACTTCAATCGCAGACAAGCATCCCTGCTTCTCTACTACAAAGTCGATTTCCGCACGATTATCTCGCGCCCAATAATGCAGCGGATAGCCCATGGCTGAAAGCTGTTGGGCGACGTAGTTTTCGGTAAGTGCACCCATGAATGTGCCGCCGATGCCGGCAAGAATATCGGCGCGTTGAGCACCGGCCTTGGAGACGAGCAGCCCTGTATCCGCCTGATAGATTTTAAAAGCAGAAGGGTTAACGAAGGCCTCTAAAGGGCTTTCGATCTGCCCGACTAGGCTGCAGCGCGCCACCGTACCCGACAATACAAGCCAGTCGAGAGCATCTCCAAAGAGAGACGCATTGCCCCCCGCTCGCACTACCTTGTATTGAAATTTGCGATTCTCTTTGGCAAGCTGCTGTGGAATGGAATCGAAGCACGCACGCGTCTTTGCGCTCAAGCGTTCATCAGCATATTTATTGGTGTCGGCGGAATATCCGTCGAGAATAATCCGATGCTTTTCGGCCACATCAATGATTGACTGATCATCGATATACGTTTGGACCGCCTCGGGCATTCCGCCAACAACAAGATACTGTCGATAGAGCCTAAGCGCCTTTTCATGAAGGCTTGGCGCAAGAGGACCCATTAACTCGAATGACGAGCGTATCTCATCGACCAGCTGATCGTGCCCCATTGCCCAGAGAAACTCCTCGAAATCGAGTGGAGTCATCTCGATCAAGTCGGTCTTTCCGACGGGGAACGAATACGACTGATGGTTAATGGCAACCCCAAGAAGCGACCCGGCAGCCGCAACGTAATACTCGGGAGCATCTTCGCAAAAGTATTTAAGGGAAGTGAGCGCTTCCTCGCATGCCTGGATCTCGTCAATGAACAGTAAGGTTTTGCCAGGCACGATACGCTGTCCCGTACGAGCCTCGATCGCGCGCACAATCGAATGAGGGTCAAGACCGCCCGAAAAATCCGCTCGCGCCGACCGGTCGTTCTCAAGATTAACGTAGACAACCGATTCGAAAAGATCCTGGGCGTACGTTCTGAGCAAATAGGTCTTGCCACACTGGCGCACGCCTTTGACCAGCAAAGGTTTTCTATCAGCTCTGTCTCGCCATTCCCTAAGTAGCTCGTCTGCCTTGCGACGCATACGCAACCTTCCCTCATTAACTTCTGTTTGACAATATTTTAACGCGGATTAATTTGTTTTCAGTTATTTTTCTGCGTTTAAAAATTGTTCTATACGGCGCTTGAGGGAATGCGCCCCTATCTCTCGGTAAGGACAGCAAGCATTTCCACCAACACCGATTGCCATGCGCTCTTCTTGCCCTTAGGCGAGCTTGCGAGCGAGCTCTCGCACCTCTTCCAGCTTGGGCGAGGAGGCCATGCTGTCGCGCTCGGTCATACCGCTGATGGTGACAATGCCCTGGTCCTCCCACTTGCAGTATGCGCACGTGGACTTGTACATGGCGATCGCCGCATCATAGACGCCCTCGCTGTGGCTATCGAGCAAAAGGGCCGTCTTTGTGAACGGGAAGCCCGTAGCACCGAAGGCGTACAGGCGGTCGATGACAGCCTTCTCCTGCGCAGTGATATCGAACCAGTAGATAGGCGAGGCAAAGACGACCATATCTGCGTCTTTCAGCGACTCGATCACGTTGACCATGTCATCCTTCTGCACGCAGACGCCCTCATGAGCGAAGCAGTACTGGCATCCCAAGCAGCCGGCGATCTTCTTGCTGGCAACGCGGACGACCTCGACCGTATTGCCGCCCTCACGCGCGGTCTCGGCAAACGCCTCGACCATGGTATCGGTATTGGCGCCCTTACGCGGGCTGCCGCTCAATACAACGATATTCATAGGATTCCCTCTCCTTCATGCTGCAGGCGCGCAGCATTTTTTCTTGTAACCAAAACAAATGGGGTTAATCAATCGCCAGCAGGCCATATCTCTTGCTCAAGTTCCCTAAAGAAGCTCAAGGCGATTGCAATTGCCTTATACAACATCGAAAACCAAAGAGGGGCCATAGCAACGTCGCCTGCCCGAAATGGCCTGCGGTTAAAATCAACTACGGGGATCGTGACGAGCCGATACCGCCCGCATGCCCCCTTCGGAATAGGCGCTGAGCAGCTCCTGAGCGTGGGCAAACTCGGGCCCTCGCCTCCAACCGAGCAGGCGGTTGACCGCGAGATTTCCCTGGACGTTGTGGACGAAGAGCAGATAGGCGTCCTCGCGCGAAAGCCCAGTCTCCTCCATGATCGAGGGAACCATCTGCTCGGCGCCGCGCTCGACGACGCGCTGTGCCACCCGGGCGTACGCGTCGTCATCCGAGTAGAGCAGATAATAGTCATCGTTTGCCGGCGGACGCTGGCAGAGGGCACCCGCCTCCGTTCCCTCGAGCGGCGGCACCGCCGCCAAGGCCTCGTCGATAAGCGCGTCGAGCAGGGCGAACTTGTCCTCGTAGTGCAGATAGAACGTGCCACGGTTGATATCGGCGCGGCGGCAGATATCCGCTACCGTCATCTTCGCGAAGCCGACCTCGGCCAGCAGCGCGAAGAACGCCTCCCGTATGACCGAGAGTGTATAGCGTCGGCGACGATCGATCTTCCCCGCTTCCATTACCCCTCCAATTGCAACGCTCGACAATGCCCGGCAATCGTTCGTTTATCAACGGCGCATCGAAGCTGTTCATTGCTCTCGCACAAATCAACATGGATACTTTTTATCAACACCTGTTCATAATAGCTGAAAGAAGGTATCCAGTGACTCTGTACGAGCAGTTCGTTATCGAGCTCACCAACCAATCGTTTTCCCTTCAGGCCGCCTATCGCAGCGGCGGCACGCCCTATGAGCTGAGTGACCGCGAGCCTAAGCCCTACGAGCAGCAAATTGAGGACGTCGCCCGCATGATCGATGAAACCGATTGCGTGCTTGTGGGCGGGGCCTCCGGTCTCTCCGCGGCAGGCGGCGGCGACTTCTACTACGAAGACAACGCAACCTATCGCAAGCATTTCGGCAAATTCGCCGAGCGTTACGGTTTCAAGGGCGCTTTCGAGGGGTCGTTCTACCGTTGGCCCACCGCCGAGGCGCGCTGGGGATACCTCGCCACCTTCCTCGACACCACGCTCAACGCCCCGCTGCGCAAGCCCTACAGGGACCTCGACGCCATTCTCGCCGAGAAGGATTTCTTCGTGCTCACCACCAACCAGGACACGCAGTTTGTGAAGCTCTATCCCTGGGAGAAAGTGGCAGAGATCCAAGGCGACCACCGCTTCTTTCAGTGCTCCCACTGTTGCACCGACGAGGTGTGGAACGCGGTCGAGCCGGTCTCCCACATGGTAGAGGCCATGGGAGACGGCCTTGAGGTTCCGACAGAGCTCGTGCCGCGCTGCCCGCACTGCGGGGCAGAGGCGTTCCCCTGGGTTCGCGGCTACGGCAACTTCCTGCAGGGCGAGCTCTACGAGGAGCAGTACCACAAGGTGTCCGACTGGCTCGACGCGCACGCGCGGCAGAGGATCCTTTTCCTCGAGCTGGGCGTGGGCCGCATGACGCCCGCGTTTATCCAGGAGCCGTTCTGGGCCCTCACGGCGCAGTTGTCGCAGGCTAGCTACATCGCCGTGAACAACAGGACGCAGTTTCTCCCCCGCGCGATCGAGGATCGGGGGCTCGCCGTTCGCGCCGACATCGCCGACGTGCTCGCCGACGTGCGCAAGACGCTGGGGAGGTAGCACATGGAAACGGTGAAAGCAGTTCGCATAGGCACGGCGCTTTCCGAGGCGGATCTTGTCATCATCGGCGCCAGCAACGGGCTGGACATGGCAGAGGGGCTCAACCTCTTCTGCGCCGATGCTCATTTCCGAGAGGCGTACGGCGACCTCGCTCAGGCCGACGGCATCGGCTGCATGCTGCAGGGGCTCGCCTCCCCGGATGCCAGCGTGCGAAGCCGATGGGTCGAGCGGTTCCATCAAAAGGAGTATGTCGAGTATGAGCCCAGCCCGCTCATGAACGGGCTGCGGCGTCTTACAGAGCACGCCGACGCCTTCGTGATCACGTGCAATATCGACGGGCACTTCGTACGCGCAGGGTTCAACGAGAACCGCGTGCTCGAGACGGAGGGGAGCATACGCACGTCGATCGACGAGCGGCGTCTCGCCCATCCAGACGCCCTCGCCATGACCCAGCTCGACGAGCTCGCGCGTCTTGTGCAAGCCCATCGCAACGGCAGGGTCGCCATCCTCGAACTTGGCGTGGGACTGCACAACGGCGTCATAAAGCGCATGCTCGCCCAGATCGCGAACGCCTGCGAGCACGCCACCTACATCGTGTTCAACTACGGCCAGGCCATGGCGCCCGACGCTTCGTGCGAGACGATTCTCGTTGACGGCGATATGGCCCCGGCTTTCGAGGAGATCGCCCGATGCCACCCCTAGAAAGAGAAGCGCGTAGGCTTCGAAGCCTTATCGACGATGCCGACGCCATCATCGTCGGCATCGGCTCGGGCATGTCGAGCGCCGCCGGGTTCAACCATTACAACCGCGCGGGCATGGCGCGCGCAGGAATGGCGGACTGGCAGCAAGCCTTTGGCTTCAAGAGCCTTTTCGACGGCTTCTACCACCTCTACCCCAGCCTCGAGCAGCAATGGGCCTACTACGCGCGATATATCGATTTCATGCTGCGCGAGCCGACCTCGCAGCCCTATCTCGACCTACGGTCCCTCATCGGCCATAAGGACTACTTCATCCTGAGCACCAATGTAGACACCCAAGTCGAGAAGACGTTTCCCACCGAGAGGATCTGCAACTATCAGGGAAGCTTCGCGCACCTTCAATGCAAGCAGCCATGCTGCGACGAGCTCTTCGATGCGAGCCCCTACGTCGAGCGCATGCTCGCGGGCATGGCGGGGTTCGAGATCCGCAGCGAGGATGTCCCCCGATGCCCGCACTGCGGCTGGCAGCTTGTGCCGTGGGTGCGCGACGACACGTTTCTGCAGGGTGCGGCATGGCGCGAGAGCCTCGGACGATACGAGCGCTTCGTGCGCGAGCGCAGCGATCGCCGCGTGCTGTTGCTGGAGCTCGGCGTGGGCGAGATGACCCCCGGCATCATCACGCTCCCGTTCTGGAGCATGACCGCGAAGCTGCCGGATGCGCACCTTTTGAGCGTAAACATCTCGGGCGACTCGGCTCCGTTGCAGCTTGGAAGCAAGGCAGGGGCGATCCAGGCCGATTTGGGCGCCCTGCTCTCGGTGGCGCGGGCAGGTGGCGAGTAACGCGGAGCGGTAGACGCGCAATGAGGTTTTAGCCGCAGCCTCCGAACGAGAGGGCTCGGAGGCTGGTATTCCTGAATCGCAGGTCACGATGGGTTATCGGAATCGCGAAGAGCGGATACCGCCAGTAAGCCCCCTTCGGAATAGGCGTTGAGCAGCTCCTGGGCATGGGTGAACTCGGGGCCTCGTCTCCAGCCGAGCAGGCGGTTGACGGCCAGATTGCCCTGGACGTTGTGGACGAAGAGCAGGAAGGCGTCTTCGCGTGAAAGCCCTGTTTTCTCCATGACCCAGGGAACCATCTGCTCCGCTCCGCGTTCTATGACGCGCTGGGCTACGCGAGCGTATGAGTCGCTGTCCGAATAAAGCAGGCGATAATCGTCGTCTGCCGGCGGACGCTGGCAAAGCGTTGCCGATTCAACCCCCTCAAGCGGGGGAGCCGCTGCCAATGCCTCGTCGATAAGCGCATCGAGCAGCGCGTACTTATCCTCGTAATGCAGATAGAACGTTCCCCGGTTGATCTCGGCGCGGCGGCAGATGTCCGCCACCGTCATCTTCGCGAAGCCGACCTCGGCCAGCAGCGCGAAGAACGCCTCCTGTATGACCGAGAGGGTGTAGCGCCGCCGGCGGTCGATCTTGGTTTCTCCCATCGCCTCTCCAATCTGAGTCGTTTGACAATGTCCAGTAGCTGTTCGTTTATCGACAGGTGCACGCGTTTGTTCATTGCCCCTGCGAAAATCAACAAGGATACTGTTTATAGACACCTGTTTTTTATAGCTGAAAGGGAGCACGGATGACCCTGTGCGAGAAGCTCGGCATCGGGCTTGTCAGCCGATCGTTTTCCCATCGGGCCGTCTATCGAAACGGCGGCACGTCATACGATTTGAGCGATTGCGAGCCTGCTGCTTGCAAGCAAGATATCGAGGCTTTTGCCCGCAAGGTGGGGAAGGCTGATTGCGTGTTTACGGGAGAGGCAGGTAGGCAGGCGTTATGAGCATCTGCATCAAAAATCAGATTCAGAATATGAATATCGTCATCGGCTGCACGGTGGGGTGTCCATATTGCTATGCCCGTAACAATGTGAAACGTTGGCATATGATTGACGACTTCGCTGATCCTGCGTTCTTCCCGAGCAAGCTCAAGATGATGGAAAAGAAACGCCCGCAGAACTTTCTCCTTACCGGCATGAGCGATCTCTCCGGGTGGAAGCTGGAATGGCGAGACGAGGTATTTGCAAAGATCCATGAGAATCCACAGCATCAGTTCCTGTTCCTGACCAAGAGACCCGATTTGCTGGATTTAGATACCGACCTGGAAAACGCATGGTTCGGCGTTACGGTGACGAGGAAAGCGGAGCTGTGGCGTATCGACGCCCTTCGGAAAAACGTCAAAGCAAATCACTTCTTCGTTACTTTTGAGCCGCTATTCGACGATCCCGGTACGGTCGACCTTTCCGGAATCAACTGGATCGTCGTCGGTACCATGACCGGGGCGCAGAGCAGGAAGGTTCATACGGAACCGGAGTGGGCATGGTCTTTGACGGACCAGGCGCACGCGCTTGGCATTCCAATGTTTATGAAGGAAGACCTCGTCTCTGTCATAGGGGACGAAAACATGATTCAGGAATTGCCGGAAGAATTCGAAAGAGTGCTGGAGGTGCAGAGAACATGGCGGAAGTGATCGATGGAATCCTCATCAATGAGGTGGAAGCAAAGAACATCATGACCAAGTCCAGCCTGCCGGTAGGCGGCTACTCGGTCAATCCCTATGTAGGCTGCACGCATGCCTGCAAGTATTGCTATGCCTCCTTTATGAAGCGCTTTACCGGACACAAGGAGGAATGGGGCACCTTTCTTGATGTGAAGCATTGGCCGGAAATCAAGAATCCGAAGAAATACTCTGGACAGCGGGTGGTTATCGGTTCTGTGACGGATGGCTACAATCCACAGGAGGAGCGATTCGGGAATACCAGGAAACTCCTGGAGCAGCTGATTGGCAGCGATGCAGATATTCTGATCTGCACAAAGTCCGATCTTGTGGTACGGGATATCGATCTGCTGAAGAGGCTTGGACGAGTGACCGTTTCATGGTCGATCAACACGCTGGATGAGAACTTCAAGAACGATATGGACTCCGCGTCGAGCATCGAGCGTCGTATCGCTGCTATGAAGCAGGTGTATGACGAAGGTATCCGTACGGTCTGCTTCGTGTCCCCGGTATTTCCCGGCATCACGGATTTTGAGATGATTTTTGAGCGAGTAAAGGATCGGTGCGATTTGTTTTGGCTCGAAAATCTCAATCTTCGGGGTGGTTTCAAAAAAACGATCCTGGATTATATCGCCGAGAAACATCCCAATCTCGTACCGCTTTACGATGAGATCTATAACAAGCGCAACCGTAGCTATTTTGAAGCGCTTGAAGTAAAAGCCGAGGAAATGGCCAAGAAGTACGATTGCCCCTTTGTGGACAACGAAATGCCTTATGGCAGAGTCCCCCAGGGGCATCCGGTGATCGTGGACTACTTCTATCACGAGGAAGTCCGAGGGTCAGATAATAGCGGAAAAAGAAATCGTTAAACGGAAACCGACGACGATTCGCTCGAGCGATTAGCGTCCACGCGTGGCTTCTGCCGATTGGCGCAACGGGCGACGGATTAAGGGATCGCTCGGGCGGATGATCCCGCTGCAGTACAGGCGGTCGCTCAATTTAGCGGCATGAGCGTTTTCGCACGGAAAACCAGTATCTTGTACCGTGGGTGCGCGACGACACGTTTCTGCAGGGTGCGACATGGCGCGAGAGCCTCGGACGATACGAGCGCTTCGTGCACGAGCGCGGAGCTGGCCGCGTGCTGCTGCTGGAGCTTGGCGTGGGCGAGATGACCCCCGGCATCATCACGCTCCCGTTCTGGAGCATGGCCGCAAAGCTGCCGGATGCGCATCTGTTGAGCGTAAACATCTCGGGCGACTCAGCCCCCTTGCAGCTCGGAAGCAAGGCGGAGGCAATCCAGGCCGATTTGGGCGCACTGCTCTCGGCGGCGCGGGTGGGCGACGGTGCTTAAGCCTCTTTGTTAGTCGCTTTGAGATAATCCTCGTCGTTCACAGGCTCCAACCACTCGTTGGAGGTCTCCTCGCCCGGAACCTCCAGCGCGAGATGGGAGAACCAGCCGTCGGGCGCGGCTCCGTGTCAATGCTTCACCCCCGGGGCGATGTTGACCACATCGCCCGGGCGCAGCTCCTGTGCCGGCTTTCCCCATTCCTGGTAAAACCCTCGACCAGTCACAGCATGCCGGCAGCGAGGTCAATGCGCATTCGCTCATGCTACAATCCAACCACCGGAGATGAAAACACAGTCCCCGTCGGGTAGTCGTGGGCGTGCGGGGGTCCGCATCAGTAACCTGCCTCCTTGGTTGTCCCTTCTCTGCATGGTCATCTACATAAAGGAGGAACCAACCATGCAGATCAGTGTGTCGTCCACCCTGACCGTATATCACGACGGCCAATTCTGGGTCGGGCTGGCGGAGCATGTCGAGGACGGCAGATACGGCGTCGCCCGCATCGTCTTCGGCGCGGAGCCGTCCGATGAGGAGCTCCTGCGATACGTTGTCGGCAAATGGGAGAAGCTCTCGTTCTTCGGCGACAAGGCCACTGAGACAAGCAAGCCCGCGAAGAACCCCAAGCGGTGCGCTCGCGAGGCAGCGAAAGCCCTTAAACGGCCCGCGGTGAGCACCAAGGCACAACAGGCGCTCGCGGCACAGCGGGAAGCGATGAAGCGGGAGTCGGCTCAAGCAAGAAGTCAGCGTCGCGCGGATGAGGCGGAGGCGCGCTTCGAGCCGTGTTTCCGCGAACGCGGATGCCCGTGCCCTTCCTTTTATGATTATGCAAAGAGTCTGCGGGAATGTAGATGGGGCCTCGCGGTTCAGACCGGCAATTATCCGCCGCGCCGCCCATATGGCCCTCGAAGAGTTTGCAACCGTAACAAACGTTGGGAGGCCCTTAGCGGCAGCCCTGGTTCCATCGGACCATTCAGTTCCGATTGCCTTGCGCGGGAAGTCGAGCAGGCGGTCGCGGTAGTACTCGTATTGTTGATTCCGTGCCTCGATCTCGGCGGGGAGGCCGTCGATCAGCGATGCCGTGAGGGAGTCGAAGCGGTCGAGGATATCGACGACCTTCTGCTGGGTGCCGATGGATGGGGCGGGAATCTCGACCCTCAATAAGTCCACAGGCGCGGCTTCGATTACCTTTTTCGGTTTAGCGTATTGCTCTTCAGATCATCGTGGTGTGCTCGTAGCCGCGCTCCACGAGGAGCCGCTCGGCAACGTCGAGAATCTTCTCGACCGTCTCCTCCGGGTACTTATTGCGTGCCACGGGCACCTCCGTCCTTGTTATCGCGATAAACATACCATGAGTGGCGTACGGGTCGAGAAGGGCTGGCGCCAAAAGAGCCCAACGGCCGTTACAGCTTCGTTAGAAACGCGCCCCACCATGGATGGTGAACCCGAAAGGTAAGGCGCGCGGGCACGGCGACTCGGCC
>CAJMMF010000023.1:0-39833 GCA_905214385.1 uncultured bacterium | reverse complement strand
GTCGATCGCGAGTTCCGCACGAGCCGGAGAGCACTTAATGTGCTCTCCGTGCGAGCAGGACTGTAGAGCAGGAAACCTTGTATACGCCCGCTCGCTCCCGAGGGGCATTTCTCATGCAAAAACTTTTGTTGGGTAAAGTCCGAGGTCAGTGGCGTTTTATACCGAGAAATTCAAAAAAAGTTGAAAATTCATTACATATTTGCGTTGACTTTAGGTAACTAAAGTTTCATACTGCGTTTCATCCACTGGGGGATGTGAACCGCACGGATTGTTCGCATCATGATTGAAGAGGATTTCTTAGACATGTTCACGCATCAGCTAAACATTATCAGCGTAGTAATTATCTGATGCGGGTTAGCACATACAGCTAGCCCGTACGATAACGGGCGGCTGATGAAGATGAGGGCCGTCGAGCGCAACCGACGGCCCTCATTTTTTATGTCTGAGTAGTTCTTTTTAGAGGAGGAAATGTAATGAACGGAGTTTTGCTCATGGTTGTGGCTGCGGCGGTGCTCGCCTGCGGCTATCTGGGCTACGGCCGCTGGTTGGCCAACAAGTGGGGCGTTGACAAAGAGGCCCTCACGCCGGCCAAGCGCATGAAGGACGGCAAGAGCTTTTCGCCCGTCTCCGCCTTCACCGCGTTCTCGCACCAGTTCAGCTCGATCTGCGGTGCTGGCCCCGTCACGGGTACGATCGTCGCCATGGCCTTTGGCTGGCTGCCCGTCGTGCTCTGGGTCCTCGTCGGCGGCATCTTCTTTGGCGCCGTCCACGACTTTGGCGCCCTGTATGCTTCGATGAAGAACAACGGCAAGTCACTCGCTCAGCTCATCGAGAAGTACATCGGCAAGACTGGCCGTCGTCTGTTCCTGCTGTTCTGCTGGCTGTTCTGCATCATCGTCATCGCCGCTTTCACCGACATGGTTTGCAAGACGTTCATGTTCACCTCGGTCGTTGACGCTTCTGGCGCTGCTACCGGTGCCATCGACTTCACCAAGTCCTATGCCGCCGGCTGCGCTGGTACCATCTCCATCCTGTTCACCTTCGTCGCTATCGCCTTTGGTTGGGCCCAGAAGAAGTTCAACCTCACCGGTGCTGCCGAGTTCGTCACCGGCGTGGTCCTCATGGTTCTCATGTTCGCCGTCGGTATGCAGTTCCCGGTCTACCTGGATAAGTTCCAGTGGTTCGCCGTCGTCATGGTCTACCTGGTCTTCGCTGGCGCTATGCCCATCCAGATGCTCAAGACCCCGCGTGACTACCTCACTTCCATCATGATGATCGTCATGATCGTCTGCGCTGTCCTCGGCATCGTTGTCCTGGGTGTTAACGGCCAGGCTACGATGACCGCTCCGGTCTTCACCGGCTTCTCTGGTGCCTCCGGCATGATGTTCCCGGTCCTGTTCGTCTCTGTCGCTTGCGGCGCTCTCTCCGGTTTCCACAGCCTCGTTTCTTCCGGTACCTCTTCTAAGCAGGTCGAGAAGGAGCAGGACGCCGTCAAGGTCGGTTACGGCGCCATGATCGTCGAGTCCTTCGTCGGCATCCTTGCCATCATCGTCGCCGGCATCATGTTCTCCGACATGAACACCGCCGGTACGGGCGCCCTCAACGCCGGTGTCGCTTCCACCCCGTTCCAGATCTTCGCCGCTGGCATCTCCCGCGGTATGCAGGCCTTCGGTGTTGACGGCACACTCGCTACCGTCTTCATGACCATGAACGTCTCCGCTCTGGCCCTGACCTCGCTCGACGCCGTCGCCCGCATCGCTCGCACCTCGTTCTCCGAGTTCTTTGCCCAGACTAACGATGCCCTGGCCATCGAGTCCAAGGCCGGCTACATGAAGGTCCTCGGCAACCCCTGGTTCGCCACGGTCGTTACCCTGCTTCCCGGTCTCGCCCTCGCCTTTGGTGGCTATGCCAACATCTGGCCGCTCTTTGGTGCTTCCAACCAGCTGCTCGGCGGTATGACCATGATCACCCTCGCCGTGTTCTGCAAGTGCACCGGCCGCAAGGGTTGGATGCTCTACGTGCCCGTCGTCTTCCTGCTCTGCTGCACCTTCACCTCGCTGGTCCAGAGCGCCATGGGCTGCATGACCGCCGTCCAGGCTTACGGCTTCTTCGGCACCATCCCGGCTACCGCCACCACGGCCGCCGTCTCCGTTGCCGCTACCAAGGGCCTGCAACTCGTCTTTGCCGTCCTGCTGATGGTCCTGGGCCTCATCGTCGCCGTCAACTGCCTCAAGGAGTTCTTCGGCAAGGAGGCCGGTTCCATGCCCGACGAGGAGCCCGAGTGGTCCGAGATGGGCAAGGCCGAGTACGGTCGCGCCGCTGCCGCTGAGGCTCCTGCCGACGCCGAGGCCGCTAAGGCGTAATCGACCTTACGAATCGAACGTCACATCTATATGACTCGGAAAGACCGGGTCCGCAATCAAGCGGACCCGGTCTTTTTTCTTGTGAGAACAGGTGATGCAAGGGTGTTCTCGCAGATGTTTTGCGTGGACAAGGGCGTGCGTTGTACCATATAGACGTATATGTGTACATATGAAAGGGGCCCCGTGGCCAAGACGGTATATTCCGATAACCAACAAAATGTCGATGCTCTGGCTGAGCGTCTGAGCGGACAAACATCGCTTTCTACCGAGCGGGCAAAGCTGGTTGCCTACGACCTGCTCTGTCGCAAGGCACTCAAGATTAAGTCGAGCGCGCTGGCACAGATTTTCCGCTCCGTCGATAAGGAATGTGACACCAAGGCGATGCGCGATGAGCTTATCGCGGCAAAGATTGTGACCAAGATCGAGGGCAGCGGCGTTAACGGGCGCCCAGCGTTCTATACCATCAATGCCGAGATTCGCGATGTCCAGGAGCATCCTGTCGAGTCCGTCGAAGATTTTGTCGTCGAGGATTTCGCTGACGTGCCTGCTGTGGAAGAAGTTGCTCCGCGTGAGCATGTCGATACCGATGAGTTGCTCGATGAGAACGTCGTGCGTGCCTTTACGGCCAAGGCAGGACGCGGCGGTTTTGGCGGGGGCGGCAAGCGCGATGCACAGCGCCGCGCCCAGCAGGAGCGCTTCCGTCGCGCCGTTGCTCGAAAGGGCGAGACGGATGCCGAGGCTGTTGAGACCGAGGTTGCTGCCGAGTCGCAGAGGCCCGCGAAGGAGCAAAAGCCCGTGGAGGCCCAGGAGCCCCAGCGTCGCCGTGGTGCCCACTTTAAGGCTGCGCAGCAGGATGTCGCGCATGAGGTTGAAGAGCCTTCCGAGGCTGCAGACGATGTTGAGGAGTCTGCCAAGAAGGCTCCGGGTTCATGCCGTCCCGGGCGTGGTTTTGCGAGGCGCGCGTATCCCGTAAGGCGTCAGGAGAAGGGCGAGCCGGCTTCGACCGCTCAGGCCGAGAAGATCGAACAAGCCGAGAAAACCGTTGAGCCGGCGACTCGCGAGCAGCGACCTTCCGAGTCGCAGCCTGCGGCTGACATCGAGGCCAAAGCTCGACAGTCCGCTGATAAGCAGGAGGGGGAGAGCGCCTCAAGCAAGCCCCGTCGCCGCCGTCACCGCGGCGGTCGTGGCTCAAATGCCGAGGCCGCGGCCGAGAAGACAGCGACACAAAACGGAGATGAGAAGGCCGAGACTCCGGCGGATCAGGTCAAGCGCCAGCCGGCGAAGGAGGTCAAGTCCTATCGTCCGCAAAAGCGCTCGTCTGCGCCCAAGCAGGAACGTAATACCCGGGCAGATTCCAAGCGTAAGCCTCATGCACAGGCTGAGCCTGCCGCGGCTGATAGTGCTACCCAGCAGCCCGAGTCGGCCGTCCACGGCGAGGTATCGGCGTTTGCCCTTGCCCGCGTTTTGGGTAGGCAGCTGCTCAAAGTTGTCCCTACGCCTACGGCGCTCTCTAAGATCAAGGAGCAGCAGACTCAAATTGTTAAGGTCGAGGGCAAGGACGGCAAAAAGGCGCCGCAGCGCACTCAGCACAACGAGATGTCCAACCGCAAGATTGCCGAGGAAATCGCAATCATCCAGGCTTGGATCGAGCAAAACCGAGGTGCCGATACGCCGGTTGCCTCGCGCCGCCAGCGTGCCTACCAGATTTTTAACGACGAGAAGGCTTTTGACGGCAAGCACGGTGAGCGCCTGATAAGGCGCATGACCGAAAAGGGCATCAGCATGCAGGCGATCAAGGTCGCCCCCAACCGCCCCGTGCACTTTACGGGTTTCTTTACGCTGGGCGCCGATAAGCCGTTCATTATGGTCGAGAACCTGGACACCTACGACGAGATCGTCAGGCTGCTGCGTGGCCGCAAGCACGCCAAGCTCTTTGGCATCAAGGTGGGCGGCGTGATTTTTGGCGGCGGATGCAAGGCGAGCGTCTCGCATGCCCTGGACGATTATCTGGCTGAGATCGGCTATCGCTTTAACTACGTCTACTACGTGGGCGATATCGACCGCGAGGGCGCGCGCATCGTCGAGCAGGCTCGCAATGCCAATGTGGTTGAGATTCGCCTGCATGCCGGAATGTATCGCGCCATGCTTGCCGAGCATAAGCGTCGCGTGAAGGCGGGCGGCGAGTGCGAGCCCGCGGCTGCCAACCAGGGCGTGCCGCAGAACCTGGCCGCTACGATCAAGGACCTGCCCATGGTCACGCGCGTGCAATTCCGCAACGTGCTGCGTGAGGGTGGACGAATTCCGCAGGAGATTCTGATGACCGCCGACTATCGGGATGGCGACTCGGGAAGCTTCGACCGCATGCTGAACAACTAAATTCCGCTCTCCCGGGGCCTGTCGTGGCTTGGCCGTTGCATGCGGCTCGCTTTTCGGAACGGGGCTGACGGACACGTTCCGAAATCTACCACCGTCGCTGTGCAGGGTGTCTATAAAGAGCCGTGGCCAAAAAACATCAAATATGAGTACTGATACTCTTTTAGTAGCAGTAATTTTGACCACATTTAAGGTGATTTGACGTGTCGATCGAGCAGATAAGCTGCCGTATCTCCTCAAGTGTTCATTAAAGGAAGACCTTGATGCGAATAAATCTCATTAAGATCTTCTTTTATTAACGAAAATAATGTAGCTACAACGGTAACAGTACTCATATTTGCCGTATTTTGGCCACAGTCCTTCGGAGAGTCCTCGAAAATAGTCCCGAGCCGGCACTTGGGGACGTTCCTATAATGTCGGCACTTAGGAACGTCCCCAAGTGTCGACACCGCGTCTGCCTGCGGCGGCCGCGCGCCGCTGCGTCGCTCCGCATCCTTGCGGGTTCGGATCCCTCCGCTTGGCGGCGTTGGCTCGATTTGCTTGACGTGAGGGGCTCTTGGCTGGTGTGGGACGGAGGGATTCCGCGTCTGCCTGCGGCATCCGCGCCCCGCTGCGTCGCTTCGCTCCTTGCGTGCTGCGCTGGAAAACGCTTCGCGTTTCCTCAGCTCCGCACCCTTGCGGGTTCGAATCCCTCCACTTGCCCACGAAAAAGCGCTTCAGGTCCATAAGGGCCTGGAGCGCTATATTCTTTGGGGCTGGGACGGAGGGATTCGAACCCCCAACAGCCGGCACCAAAAACCGGAGTTCTACCGTTGAACTACGTCCCAATGTTTGGTGTTGCCCAAAAGCAACTCGTCTAGTTTACCTAATCTGCGAGGGCATCGCAAACGCCATCGAGAAGGCGGACGGCGAGGGTCTGCGCGTCGCTTGCGGTAAAGGTGCCGTTGTAACGCGTCATGCCGGTGAGCTCGATGCGAATTCGTGCCGGCTTTTGCTGTGCGGCGACATTGGCGGTGCGGATGCGCTGGGCCAGGTTGTGGCACTCGGCGAGGGCAATCGTGGCGCGTGGCGCGGCGTCGGCGGGCAGCTCGTCGCTTGCGATCTCGAGCACCAGGTCAACGTCGGTTGGGACCTCGGAGTCGCAGAGCATCATGCCGCTGTTGTCGGTCGTTGCCGTGGCGATGTTCCACATGCGCGATGCTACGCTGCGTGCGATGGGGTCCTCACCGATAACGGCGATCTGGAAGCGCTCGAGCACGTTGGCGGCGCGAGCAAAACCGATGCGGGACTCGGCTTCGGTGACCGAGGGCTTGCCCTCCCACACATGGTGCAGGCGGTTGATGTAGGCGTAGGTGTCCTGGAAGGCCATGCCGTCGGCAAACAGGCCGACATTTTCCTGGAACTGCTGCAGGGCGGCCTCGGTATGCGGACCAAAGTAGCCGTCGTCTTCGCCACAGGCAAAGCCCAAAACGTTGAGAGCGCGCTGCAGGGCCTGCACATCGGCGCCATGGAAATTGGGCATGCGCAGATACAGGGTGCGGTCGCCCAGCTTATACGAGGCGTCGACCAGGGCGCTCCAACAGGGGATATCGACGGCATGACCGGCAGCAAGGCCGCTGTCGAGCCTGAAGGTGCTGACGGCCTGCTCGGTGGTGGTGCCAAAGCGCTTGTCGACAACCTCGGCGTCATCGATTGTATAGCCGAGCTGCAGAAGGCGGGACTGAACATCCTCGACGGCTGCTCCCTGCATGCCCGTGGTAATAGGTTCCATGAACGAACCCCTTTCGGCGTACCATTCGTACTATTTTGAGCGTGTGTCGGATAGACAACGCGAGACAATTTATAAACATGCACTCAATAGTGTAGCAACTTGTACCCAAACTCGCTGCCCACAGGTTTTATGACCCCCGCTAGTTAAGACGCTCCACAAAGAAATCTGCCATTGAGAGGAAGAGCTCGCGCGCATGCGGGTCGAGCTCGACGCCTTCGATAGCGGCCTTGGCCTTAGCGGTCAGGTCGAGCGCATAGGTGTGGGCGTAATCGATGGAGCCGGTCTCCTGGAAGATCTCCACGGCGCGTGCGAGCTGCGCAGGGTCCTCGGTGCCCGAGGAAAGGATTGCCTCGATCTCGTCGTGATAGCGCTCGTCTGACAGGGCATGCACGGCAACGAGGGTGCGCTTGCCCTCGGTGATATCGGTGCGGAAGTCCTTGTTGGCGGCCTCCTTGGTGCCGATCAAGTTGAGCAGGTCGTCTTGAATCTGGAAGGCAAGGCCCGTGTGCAGCCCAAAGGCGCGCAGTGCCTCAATCTGCTCTTCGCTGCCGCCGCCGATAATGGCTCCGGCGGCAAGCGGCGTCGCTCCGCTGTAGTACGCGGTCTTGTGCGTCGCCATGTCCAGATAATCGTCGACCGAAATGTCAAAGCGCCCGTCGCGGACCCAGCCCAGGTCGAGCGCCTGGCCCTCGATGGTACGGACGATCATCTCGGTAAGCTCGTGGAGCACGCGAAGCTTCACGTCTGCGTTGAGTGTGGGGTCGTCGAGAACCGTCTTGGTGACCATGGTGAGCGCCAGGTCACCGCAGTTGATGGCAAGACCGGTGCCCTCGGTAAGGTGCATGCAGGGCTTGCCGCGACGAATCTGCCCGTTGTCGGCGATGTCGTCGTGGATGAGTGCGCCCGACTGAAAGTGCTCGATGGCCGCCGCTGCGCTGCGGGCGCTCTCAAAGCTGCCGCCTACCGCAGTGGCGGCGAGCATGCAGATGAGCGGGCGGTGGCGCTTGCCAGCGTTTGCCGTAAATGCCGAGAGCGGGGTATACAGGTAGCGCTCGATATCGGCGGAAGTCGCCTGTCCGTCAAAGAACGTGGCCAGATAGTCGTTAATCTGGTCAAAGTGCTGGGCTAAAAAGCTGGTAAACGGACTGGACACGGGTTCTCGCATTCTTTGATAGGTTGCATCGTTGCATTATGCAGACAACATATTGCCACATTAGGGCGTCGAGCGCGGCGGTTGAAGACGATTGGTCCATGCGGCCGCAAGTGCGGTAGGGGCTTGGCTAGATAAGCCCAAAGTGTTCGAGCGCGGTGACGACGCCGTCGTGGTCGATGCTGTCGGTGACATAGTCGGCCTTTTCCTTGAGGAAGTCCGGCGCATTGCCCATGGCGATACCGACATCGACGGCGTTCATCAGCGAGACGTCATTGCTGGCGTCGCCGATGCCGTATACGGTTCCGTGGTGGGGATCGAGGGCGTCGAGTACGGACTGGATACCCTCGCGCTTGGTGCATTCGCGAGGCGAAATCTCGGTCACTTCGAGCTCGAGCTCGTTAAAGCAGAGCAGCGGCTCAAACGCTTGATCCTGAGCGATGCGGTTGGCAAGCGACGTGGACATTAAGATCTTGTAGGCGCTGTAATGTTGCAGCTGCGTAATTGCATCGCCCACGGTGCGGGCGTATCCCGGAGCGTCGGGCGCATCGGCACTCATGCGAACGACGCCATTGAGTCCCTCAAAACGAATCACTTCGTCCGATTGCTCAAGAATGGGAGCAAGGCGCTGCAGCATGCCGGGCGTCATCGCCAAATCGCGAATCACGTGTCCCTCAAGTTCGACATAGCCACCCGCGAGGCAGACGATGCCGGTCCAGGGCAGCTCGAGCAGCTTTGGATGGATGCAGCTCAGCGTGCGCCCTGTGCAGATAAACGCCATATTGCCCTTGGCGACAAAATCACGGATGGCTTGCGAGACCGCTTCATTGGGATAGGGGGAGAGGTCTCGCGCGCTCTCGGGAAGCTCTTGTGCCACTCGAGGGTCTTGCCAGGCGAGTGTTCCGTCGATATCGAAGAAGCAGATATCGCCGCGCTTATGGGCTGCGCTGGCGGCAGGGGAGGCCGAGGTGGTGGGCACAAATCCCGGCTCGAGGCCCATGATCTGGTCAAAATGCTCTTTAACGCGGGGAACGGAGATGCCAATAATCACCTGGGCGGTCTTGCCCGTAATGATGAGGCCCTTGGCGCCCACCGCGACAAACGACGCATTATCTGCAACGATGGAAGGGTCTGCGACCTCGACGCGCAGGCGCGTGGCGCAGTTGGTTGCGCCCACGATATTGCCAACGCCACCTAAAAGCTGAATTACCCGCTCAGCGAGGACGTGATCTTGATCGGATTGAATACTGACCTCGCCATTGGGAGATTGCTCTTTGGCAAAGCCGCTTCCCGTTAAACGATCGATTGCCGCGCGATTGGAGACATGATCCTCGCGGCCCGGCGTCTTAAGGTCATAGACCAAGATGAGTGCTCGAAAACTAACAAAAAAGATGAGGCTAAAGGCAAGACCGATACCGAGCGCCAAAAGGTAGGAGCCGGCATGCATTCGCATGAGTGGGATGAAGTTGAAGGCCGTCATTTCCATGAGACCGCCCGAGAAGATGCCGACGATACCGAAGAAGTTCATGGTCATGGCAAGGCAGGAGGATAGGACGGCGTAGAGCAAAAAGAGTCCAGGATAGGTGAACATAAAGAGAAACTCGAGCGGCTCGGTGACGCCGCAGACCACCGAGGCGACGATGGCGGGCAAAAGGATGACTTTAAGGCCGGCGCGGCGTTCGGGTTTGGCGGTGAAATAGAATGCTGCCGCGATGGCGGGAAGGCCAAAGAGCTTGCCCCAGCCGGTGGCGGTAAAACCTGCCCAGGGCGCAAGTTCATTTAAAGGGCGCGTGCTATGGGAGAGAATGGGGAGCAGGTTGGTCCACGTGGCGTAAATACCGTCGTGAATGACCAGATTGTCGTAATATATGGGCATATAGAGCAGATGGTGCAGCCCCATGGGCTCGAGCGCTCGCTCCAAAAACACAAAGATGCCCACGCCGAAGGGGCCGACGCCCGCAAGTGCGTGGCGCAGCGTTTCGGTCACAGCGTATGCGAAGGGCACGATGGCGGCCGAGATGGCGGCAAGGGCAAACACGGCAAAAAAGCTGATGAGGTAGACCAGCGAGGAACCCGAGAAGGTGCCGAGCCAATCGGGAACCTTGGCATCGTAGAAACGGTCATGGATGGCGACGACGGTTGCCGATACCGCCAGCGGGCCGATAATGCCGGTGTCGAGCGTCTTGATGCCGTCGATGACGGTGATACCGCTGGCGGGGGTCAAAGATGATGGGTACTTAAGCCCAAGGTTGTCGCCGCTCAGCTTAATGATCTCGCTCAAAAAGAAGCAATAGGCAAAATAGGCCACGAGTGCCTCGAGGCAGCAGCGTGCCGGTTGCTTTTGGGCAAGGCCGATAGGCAGCGCTACGGCAAAAAGGAGCGGGAGACGTTTAAAGACCGTCCACGAGCCGCGCTGGATGATGGTCCAGAAAACGTACCAAGGGGTTCCGTATACGGCGAGATCGCCGACGATGTCTACGGTCGTGGCGAGGGCGGAGATGCCGACCATGAGGCCTGATATAGAAAACAGCATGGCGGGCGCGAACATGGCTCCGCCAAAGCGTTGGATTTTCTGCAGCATAATATGCCTTCCGGATGCAACATGCTGTGCGAGCAAGAACGTTTAAACAATGAACTCATTGTAGAGGACTGGCTGCTTGCCGCATTGACGGTTTTGATTCGGTCCGATTTGGGTTTCGGGGGAACCGTCGACGGTAAATAATCCGTGCTTTACCGATAATCGGTTTAAACAACTTTAAGAAATGTTATCGTGCCTAGCCATACATATTCATTAGAGGTGAAATCATGCCAAAAGCGATTTACGAAGGAATCTACCGCGAGATCCGTTCGCGCATCATTAACGGGACCTATGCGTTTCAGGAGATGCTGCCAACCGAAGCCGAGCTGACCGCGGAGTTTGGCTGCACGCGCAATACCGTTCGACGCGCCTTGAGCATGCTGGCCGACCAGATGTTTGTGCAGCCTATACACGGCAAGGGCGTGCGCGTTATTTGGCTTAAGGGCGAAACCGATATGCTGGGCGCACTCGAAGAGGTTGAGTCGTTTGGCGAGTTCGCAAAACGCAACAATGCCGTCGCATCGACCGAGGTCAAGTCTTTTGAACATTTGATTTGCACTGAGCAACTCTCTCGTCGCCTGGGCTTTAAGGTGGGCGAGGAGCTGATTCGCGTCGTGCGTGTCCGAAGCCTCAACGGCAGCGCGCGCCAAGTGGACCACGGCTACTTTTTGGCGTCGATCGCCAAGGGCCTGACCCCCGAGATCGCGGCGGATTCTATCTACGGCTATCTGGAGCACAAGCGCGGCATCAAAGTGATGGCGAGCCGCCGTACGGTGAGTGTCGAGCTCGCCAACGATGAGGACTGCAGCTATCTGGACCTCGGCAAGTACAACTGCGTCGCCGTTATGGAGAGCCAGTCGTACACCTCGGACGGCATCTTGTTCGAGGTCACGCATGCCCGCACACACCCCGAGATCTTCCATTACCGCGTCAATTCCAAGCGATAGCCGGCTAGCTCGCAGCCTGACGAGACTCATGCCCTCAAAGCGAAAACGCCCGGTCAAACCGACGATGCATCGGCTTGATCGGGCGTTTTCTCTGCATTCGATAACAAATAATTGTTTATACAAAACTTGTCAAGTATCAAGTCGAAATTACCGTTCACCGAAGTTTTTCTACCGCTCTAGTAATACTTGTTCAAACAACTAGCCAAATAGCGTATTGTACAAGTCAGCAAAAGGGGCAAAGTCCCCGAGCCAATCTCCGAAGGCGGCGGCAAAGGGTGCCGCCACGGTGTGAAAGGGTGGATTGTAATGAAGAACGAAATGAGCAGAAGGCAGTTCCTGGGCTTTGCTGGTTCCGCGGCTGCGGTTCTTGGTCTGGGCCTCGTGGGCTGCGGTGGTTCTGCCGGCTCTGGCTCCTCTGCTTCTGGTGACGCTGCCGAGGTCTACTTCCTCCAGTTCAAGCCCGAGGTCGACAAGGAGTGGAAGGAGATCGCCAAGGCGTACAAGAAGGAGAAGGGCGTCGAGGTCAAGATCGTGACCGCCGCCTCCAACACCTACGAGGAGAAGCTCAAGTCCGAGATGTCCAAGAGCTCCGCTCCGACGCTGTTCCAGGTCAACGGCCCCACCGGCCTTAAGAACTGGAAGGACTACTGCGCCGATCTTTCCGACACCAAGCTCCGCGGCGAGCTCATCGACGACTCCCTGGCGCTGCAGTCCGACGGCAAGGATCTGGGTATCGACTGGGTTCAGGAGAGCTACGGCATCATCTACAACAAGGAGCTCCTCGAGAAGGCCGGCTACAAGGCCGAGGACATCAACTCCTTCGACAAGCTGAAGGCTTGCGCCGATGACATCCAGGCCCGCAAGGACGAGCTCGGCGTTGACGGTGCCTTCACTTCCGCCGGTATGGATGACTCCTCCAGCTGGCGCTACACCACGCACCTCGCCAACCTCCCGCTCTACTACGAGTTCGAGAAGGAGCACAATCAGGAGGACGACGAGATCAAGGGCGAGTATCTCGACAACTTTAAGCAGATCTTCGACCTGTATATCACCGACTCCACCTGCGATCCTTCGCAGCTCGCCTCCAAGACCGGTGACGACGCCACCAACGAGTTCGCAACCGGCAAGGCCGTCTTCTATCAGAACGGCTCTTGGGCCTACGCCGACCTCACCAAGGCCGGTATGACCGACGACCAGCTCGGCATGCTGCCGATCTACATCGGCGTCGACGGCGAGGAGAACCAGGGCCTGTGCTCCGGCGGCGAGAACTACTGGTGCGTCAGCTCCCAGGCTTCCGAGGATGCCCAGAAGGCCACCGAGGACTTCATGTATTGGTGCGTCACTTCTGACACCGCCACCAGCATCATCGCTGACAAGATGGGTCTGACCGCCCCGTTCAAGAGCGCTAAGGAGACCACCAACGTCTTCTCTCAGCAGGCCGTTGCTATGGCCAAGGACGGCAAGAAGACCGTCGCTTGGGACTTCGTTTACATCCCCTCCGAGGAGTGGAAGAAGAACCTCAAGCAGGCTCTCATCGCTTATGCTGCCGACAACACCAAGTGGGACGGCGTCAAGAACGCCTTCGTCGATGGCTGGAAGACCGAGAAGGCTGCTTCCGAGTAAGCAGTTGCTGCCCAAGCTATCTGATTAGCGACAGGGGGCGGGCAGACGTAGGTTTGCCCGCCCCCTGCATATTGAAAGGACCCTTCTATGGGCAAAGCACTCAAGCGCTGGTGGCCGCTCTTTATGCTGCCCACGTGCCTGGCGTTTATGATCGGGTTCGTGATTCCCTTTATCCAGGGTTTCTATCTCTCGTTCTGCCAGTTTATTACCATCAATAACGCGCACTTTGTCGGTATCGAGAACTACGTGCGCGCGCTGTCCGATCCGCAGTTCTCCACGTCGTTCTTCTTTACCGTGGCGTTTGCCTTCCTGTCGACGGTGCTCATCAACGTGATCGCGCTGGCCATCGCGCAGGCGCTCACCCGCAAAGCGCTCAAGGGCACCAACATCTTCCGTACGATCTTCTTTATGCCTAACCTGATCGGCGGCATCGTGCTGGGCTACATTTGGCAGATTCTGATCAACTGCCTGCTCTCCAACGTGGGCGCCCAGCTCATCGCCCTTAACTCTGCTGCTGGCTTCTGGGGCCTTATCATCCTGACCCTGTGGCAGCAGGTCGGCTACATGATGATCATCTACATCGCCGGTCTGCAGTCCATCCCGTCTGACTACATCGAGGCCGCCAAGGTCGATGGCGCCACGGCATGGCAGACGTTTTGGAAGGTTAAGATCCCCAACCTGATGCCGACCATCACCATCTGCCTGTTCCTGTCCATCACCAACGGCTTTAAGCTGTTCGACCAGAACCTCGCCCTTACCGGTGGCGCCCCGGCGCACTCCACCGAGATGCTCGCCCTGAACATCTACAACACGTTCTATTCGCGTGCTGGCATCGCATGGCAGGGCATCGGTCAGGCCAAGGCAGTTATCTTCTGCATCCTGGTTGTCGCTATTTCTATGATCCAGCTTAAGGCCACGAGGTCCAAGGAGGTGCAGCAGTAATGAAACGCGATAAGGCTATCAACCGCGCGCTCTCGATCTTCTTTACGATTCTGTCGCTCGCATGGATCTACCCCGTGTTCATGATTGCGCTCAATTCCTTTAAGAAAGCGACCGCAATCAGCACCACCACGGCGTTCGATCTGCTCACGCCCGAGACGTTCAACGGCCTCGCAAACTACGTGCATGCTCTGAACGAGCAGGGCTTTGCCTCGGCGTTTATGTACTCGCTTATCATCACGGTCACGTCGGTCGTGCTGATTCTGGTGTGCTGCTCCATGTGCGCTTGGTACGTGGTGCGCGTCAACAGCAAGATCTCGAACTTCTTCTATTACCTGTTCGTCTTCTCGATGGTCGTACCGTTCCAGATGCTCATGTTCACGCTGTCCAACCTCGCGGACCGCATCGGCTTTAACACGCCGTTTAACATCTGCTTCATCTACCTTGGTTTTGGCGCGGGCCTCGCGGTCTTTATGTTCGCCGGCTTCGTCAAGAACATCCCGCTCGAGATTGAGGAAGCGGCCATGATCGACGGCTGCAACCCGGTCCAAGTGTTCTTTAAGATCGTCCTTCCCATTATGAAGCCCACCTATCTTTCGGTCGGCATCCTTGAGACCATGTGGGTCTGGAACGACTATCTGCTGCCCTACCTTACGCTCGACTCCACCAAGTACAAGACCATTCCTATCTTGATCCAGTACTTCCGTGGCGGCTATGGCCACGTCGAGCTCGGCCCCATGATGGCATGCATCATGATGGTCGTCATCCCCATCGTCATCATGTACATCTTCTGCCAGAAGTACATCATTGACGGCGTTGTGGCAGGTGCCGTCAAGGGCTGATGCCGTAACTGTTTTGCAAGTTTTGGCGGCGCCCCTCAGCGTGGCGCCGCGTATCGAAAGGTAGAGACATGGCCGAGATCGTTCTCAAACATGTTCAGAAGGTGTATCCCAACAACGAGTCCAAAAAGAAGGGCTTCTTTGGCAAAAAGAAGAAGACCGAGGAGAAGAAGCACAACCTCAAGGTTACCGAGGACGGCGTGCTCGCGGTGGAGGACTTTAACCTCACCGTGCATGACCAGGAGTTTATCGTCCTCGTTGGCCCTTCTGGCTGTGGTAAGTCCACGACGATGCGCATGGTCGCCGGCCTGGAGGACATCACCTCGGGCGATGTGCTCATCGATGGCAAGCGCGTCAACGACGTCGCTCCCAAGGACCGCGACATCGCCATGGTGTTCCAGAGCTATGCTCTGTACCCCAATATGACGGTGTACGAGAACATGGCGTTTACGCTCGAGCTCAAGAAGGTCCCCAAGGACGAGATCGACCGTAAGGTTCGCTCCGCTGCCGAGATCCTGGGTATTACCGAGTACCTCGACCGTAAGCCTAAGGCGCTCTCCGGCGGTCAGCGTCAGCGCGTCGCCATCGGCCGCGCCATCGTGCGTGATCCTAAGGTCTTCCTGATGGACGAGCCGCTGTCCAACCTGGACGCCAAGCTGCGTAACCAGATGCGTGCCGAGCTCATCAAGCTGCGCCACGAGATCAAGGGCACGTTCATCTACGTCACTCATGACCAGACCGAGGCCATGACCCTCGGTGACCGTATCGTGGTCATGAAGGACGGCGTCGTCCAGCAGATCGCCACCCCGCAGGAGGTCTTCAACCATCCCGCGAACATCTTCGTCGCCGGCTTTATCGGCGTGCCGCAGATGAACTTCTTCGATGCCCAGCTGGTGCGCTCGGGCAACGGCTTTACCGTCAAGACCGAGGATATGAACGTGGCGCTCGCCCCCGAGACCTGCGCTCAGCTTGCTCTCAACTGGGACGGCGGCGACGTGAAGGAGATCACGGCCGGCGTGCGTCCCGAGCAGATTCTGCTTGCCGACAAGGACGAGGAGGGCGCGCTCCAGGGTACCGTCGAGGTGACCGAGCTCATGGGTTCGACCGAGCATGTCCACGTGACCGCTCCCGATGGCCAGTTCGTCCTGATCATTCCCGTTGTCGACCTCGAGGCCAAGCGTGCGCTCAAGGCGGGCGACCCCATCTGGTTCAAGTTTGAGAAGAACGCGACCCACCTCTTCGATAAGGTCTCTGGCAAGAACCTTATCTAGGCCCGGTGCAACCAGGCCCTTCCTTTGGGCGACTGCGGTATTGCCATCCTTTTGCCGCGGTCACATATAAGGCTCCCCTCCCGTCCACTGGGCGAGAGGGGAGCCTTTCTTTGTGTTGGGACTGCCTGACCGGTCGTTTGTCTCGATCTGTAACGGATAGGGCCGATTTCGGACGTTAGATGTTACAGATCGAGACGGTTCCGCTGAGCTAACCATTTCATCTAAATCTGTAACACCAAAGGCGAATTTCACCTGCTAGATGTTACAGATTGAGATAAACCCAAGGGGAGGGGCCGGTATGTCTCAATCTGTAACAGCTGGGACCGTTTTGGTTGAGTAGTTGTTATGGATCGAGATTGTTTGGCCGAGTCGGATCACAGGGTAACGTGCGAGCACAAAAAACGGAGCCGCGTTGCCGTGGCTCCGTTTTCAAGAGGATGGGCGATGAAACCGAATTAGCTCAGGTGCCAGATCTCGTCGTTGTACTGGGAGATGGTGCGGTCGGACGAGAAGGTGCCGGCGTTGGCGATGTTGATCAGCGCCTTGCGCATCCAAGCGTCCTGGTCCTCGTAGTCGGCCAGCACGCGCTCCTTGGTCTGGATGTACTCCTCAATGTCGAGTAGAGCCATAAACCAGTCCTTGCCCATGATGTCGTCGTGCAGGCGCTGCAGGCGCTCGGCGTTGCCGGTCGCCATAAAGGCGGGGTTGGTGATGAAGTCCACCAGCAGCTTGATGCCGGGCTTGCGGTAGAGCGCGCCGGCGTCATAGGTGCCGTCGGCGTAGAGCTGCTCGACCTGCTTGGACGAGGCGCCAAAGGTATAGATGTTCTCGTCGCCGACAAGCTCGGCAATCTCCACGTTGGCACCGTCGAGCGTGCACAGGGTCAAAGCGCCGTTGAGCATGAACTTCATGTTGGAGGTGCCGCTCGCCTCCTTGGAGGCCAGGCTGATCTGCTCGGAGATGTCAGCAGCGGGGATCACGCGCTCGGCAGCGGTGACGTTGTAGTTCTCGATCATGACAACCTGCAGGTAGGGAGCCACGTCGGGGTCGTTTGCAATCCACTGGGACAGCGTCAGGATCAGGTGAATGATGTCTTGGGCGATAGTGTAGGCAGGGGCCGCCTTGCCGCCAAAGATGATGGTGACGGGATGCTTAGGTCTGTTGCCGTTCTTGATATCGAGGTACTTCCAGATGATGTAGAGCGCGAGCATCTGCTGGCGCTTGTACTCGTGGATGCGCTTGACCTGGACGTCGATGATGGCGTTGGAGGGAATGGTCACGCCCTGCTCGAGCGCCATGAACTGGCGCATGATGGCCTTGGCCTCGGCCTTGGTGGCGGCCAGGCGCTCAAGAACATCTTTGTCGTCAACGAACTCGGCAAGCTTACTCAGGTCGCCGGTGCTGCGCCAATCGGTGCCGATCACATCGTCGAGCAGGCTGGCGAGCGCGGGGTTGGCGCCATGGATCCAACGGCGGAAGGTGATGCCGTTGGTCTTGTTGGAGAACTTCTCGGGGTAGATCTCGTAGAACGGATGAAGCTCGGTATCCTCCAGGATCTTGGTGTGCAGCGCGGCGACGCCGTTGATGGAGAAGCCAAAGTGGATGTCCATGTGGGCCATGTGGACGGTGTCGTATTCGTCGATGATGGCGACGCGTGGGTCGTCGTGCTCGGCCTTGGCGATCTCATCGAGCTTGACGATAATGTCGGCGATGGCAGGGGAGACCTTTTGCAGGCTGGCGAGCGGCCACTTCTCGAGGGCCTCGGCAAGAATCGTGTGGTTAGTGTAGGCGACCATGGACCGTACGATGGTCACGGCCTCGTCAAACTCGATGTCGTGCTCGGTGGTGAGCAGGCGAATGAGCTCGGGAATGACCATGGTGGGGTGCGTGTCATTGATCTGGACTACGGCGTAGTCGGCCAGGTCGTGCAAGTTGCTGCCGCGCTCGATGGCCTCGTCGATCAGGAGCTGGGCGGCGTTGCTCACCATGAAGTATTCCTGGTAGATGCGAAGCAGGCGGCCCTGCTCGTCGGAATCATCCGGATAGAGGAACAAGGTGAGGTTCTTGGCGATCTCGGTCTTGTCGAAGTCGATGGAGCTGCCGGGGACCAGGCCGTCGTCGACACTTGCCAGGTCGAACAGGCGTAGGCGGTTCTTGGTGGGCTGGCCATAACCGGGTACATCGATGTTGACGAGCTTGGAAGTAACGGCAAAATCACCGAACTCGACGGTGTAGGAGCGGTCGTCGTCGACTAGGATGTCCTGCTCACCGAGCCACTCGTCGGGGACGGCCTTCTGCTGGTTGTCGACAAAGCGCTGGCGGAACAGGCCGTAATGGTAGTTGAGGCCCACGCCATCGCCGGTCAAGCCCAGCGTGGCGATGGAATCCAGGAAGCATGCGGCCAGACGGCCCAGGCCGCCGTTGCCGAGCGACGGTTCGACCTCGAACTCCTCGATCTTGTTGAGGTCGTGGCCTGTGGCGGTGAGCTGGTCCTTAACCTCGTCATAGATGCCAAGGTCGATCATATTGTTGATGAGCAGCTTGCCGATCAAAAACTCGGCAGAGATGTAGTAGAGCTTTTTCTTGCCGTTGTTGAGAGGACAGGCGGCAGAGCGCTCCTGCACGAGCTTGGCCAGCAGCTTATAAATACGACGGTCATCGAGCTGCTCGAGCGAGGTGCCAAAGGACTGCTCGGCAAGATCCGCAAGATTGATACGGGGCATGTTTCCTCCTGTGATGGGTTGATTACATGTCAGAAATTCAAAAGAAGCCCGCGCGAGGGATTGGAGTGGCCTCGCGCGGGGAAAACGGACGCGTCCGCACGATGGGGTGGGGTCGGGCGCGGTGGCTCCTATTGGGGAAGCTCAATTTCGTCTTCCGACGGGATGCGGAAGTAGGTCTCGGTCCAGCCGGTGAGCTTGTGCTCGAGCTCGCGGGTGATGGCGCCATCGAGCATGCGCCAGGTCCAGTTGCCGCCCATGGTGGCGGGAGTGTTGATGCGCGCCTCGTTGCCCAGGTTGAGCAGGTCCTGCATGGTGTAGATGCAGGTATCGCTTACGCTGGCGGCGATGGCGCGGTTGAGTGCATCGGCCATGGGCTCGCCTGCCTGCTGGTGGGTGTACAGGGCCGCCTGCTCGCGCTGACGCGGGGTGGCCGTTCCCTCAAACCAACCGCGCGCCGTCTCGTTGTCGTGTGTGCCCACATAGGCGACGGTGTTGGCAATGTAGTTGTGCGGCAGGTAGTACGAGTTGGTGCCCTCAAAGGCGAACTGCAAGATCTTCATGCCGGGGAAGCCCGAGTTGTCGCGCATGTCGATGACGCCGGGGGTGAGGAAGCCCAGGTCTTCGGCGATGATGGGCAGCGTGCCGAGCTTTTCCTCGAGCGTCTTGAAGAACTTGAGGCCGGGGCCCTGCGTCCACGAACCGTAGGACGAATCGGGTGAGGAGAACGGCACCTCCCAATAGGCCTCGAAGCCGCGGAAGTGATCCAGGCGGATGACATCGTACATGTCGAGGGCGGCGCGGATACGGCCCTCCCACCAGGAGAAACCGTCGGCTTCCATGGCGTCCCAGTCGTAGATGGGATTGCCCCAGTACTGGCCGGTGGCCGAGAACTGGTCGGGCGGCGTGCCGGCGACACTCACAGGATTACCGGCGGCGTCGATCTTAAAGAGCTCGGGCGTGGCCCACATCTCGACGGAGTCGCGCGAGACATAGATGGGCAGGTCGCCGATGATGAGAATGTCGCGCTCGTTGGCATAGGCCTTGAGGCGGCTCCACTGGCGATCGAAGAAGTACTGCGTCATCTGGTGGTAGAGCATGCGCGCGGGATGGGCGGCGCAGACCTTGGCAGAAGCCTCGCCGCGGGTACGGAGCTCTGCGGGCCACTCCCAAAAGGCCTTGAGACCGCACTCCTCCTTGACGGTCATGAACTCGCAGTAGGGGATGAGCCAGTCCTCGTTGGCCTGGATAAAGTCATCGAAATCGGCCGGCTTGTCGGCGGCAAAGCGCTCGGCGGCGCGGTCGAGAATCTGACGACGGCCACCAAAGATGGCACCATAGTCGACATTGCTGGGGTCGGAGCCCAGGTACACGCCGTCGATATCGCACTGCTCCAGATAGCCGGCCTCGATAAGCTCGGCAAAGTCGATGAAATTGGGGTTGCCCGCACGGGCCGAGAACGACTGATAGGGCGAGTCGCCATAGCTCGTTGTCGTAAGGGGGAGAATCTGCCAGTAATGTTGTTTGCACGAGGCGAGGAAATCGACAAAGTCATAGGCGTTCCAGCCAAAGCCGCCGATACCGTAAGGTCCGGGCAATGACGAAACGGGCATCAGAACGCCGCTTGCACGCTCCATGGATGCACTCACCGTCCTTTTGAATAAGGGGCTGCGCCGTAGATGGATAGACGGCTCGTCCCGAGTTTCCATTGCTATTGTCCCTATTGTAGAACATGTTGTTTAAACATGTATAGAGAGAATGAAAAAGTTGCCGACTTTCGGTGAATGGTAGTGCGCCATAGACGATATGAGTTGAACATTGGGAGCTCCTCCCCTTGCGGCTCTTTTGTGGGTCGGGCGACAATGGTCGTCGTCATTAAAGACCGGCTGCCAGCCAGGTTGCAACAATGCAAGAAGGGTTCACATTCAGTTGGCCGTTGACACAAACAATCGCGCGAAGACCTCGTCTTCTTCGGTAAGTCCAGGCGCGGCAAGACGCGCATGGCAGTCGCCCTCACGATGCGCGCGGTCGCCGCGGACATGTCGGTCAGGTTCTGGCAGACCGCGCAGCTGGTTCTCGAGCTCGGCAACGCGAAGCGCAAGGGAACGCTGTCGAAACTGTTGAACGACGTGTCGCCCGCGAGGCTGCTCGTGCTCGACGAGTTCGTCTACGTCCCCTGCGACGTAGACGGTGCGAGGGTTCTCTACCAGGTCATTTCCGTCCATGTAGTGCTCGTAGGCCGCGGCGTCGTCGGGCTCGTCGAAGGAGAGGGACTCCGTCCAGTCCCAGTAGGCCCCCGTCCAGGCGCCCCTGCGCCTGCCGGCCGGCGTCGTCTCGTCGAAGACGAGGCCGTGGCGCAGCAGGAACTTCGACATCCGCTGCTTGGCGTGTTGCAGGTCGTCGCGCGCGTCCTCGAGGGCGCTCGTCGGGGACCCACACCTCGACGACGTTGCGGCGCGCCAGCATGCGTGCCAGCCACTCGGCGTCGCGGCGGTCGTTCTTGCGGCCGCGGTCGGCCGCGGGCCGGTGCATCTTCGGGACCGCCCCGACGACGCAGCCGAGGCCGAGGGCCCGCAGCGCGCGGCCGCGGTTGATGGTACGACCATTGTCGCCCGACCCACGAGAGAGCTGCAAGGGGAGAGGCCCCAATGTTCAACTCATATCGTCTGTTGTGCCAGAGTCGCTCGGGAAAGCGCGACCGACGCAGCGCGCTGTTTTCCAGTCACATCCAGTTCGGGTTGATTTCAGCATGCGATAAGAAACTGGATTTGAATTTCGACTCGAAAGATGGGCAATGCTGATGAGAAACGCTTGGAGTTCGGGATTGCGCGGCGTGAAGCGACCCTCTTCTTATCGAGTTCGTTACAATGTAGGAAAAACAGTAAGTAAGAAGACCTCTGATTGCTTTAGGAGGAGCTGTGGTGAATAGCGCCCAGAAGATCGATAAGTCCATCCAGAAGATGATGACTCTCGGAAGAAGGCTTGGGATTCTGTTTACGGCGCTGTTTATAGCGGTGTGTTGCTGTTCGGTGGTGGTGGTTATTTCCATTGGGCTTATGGCTGCTCAAGGAAACCTATATGATCCATCAAAGACGGTTTCCGTAGTGGTTCCTTTGATGTATCTTCTGATTTCCGGAGGGGCCACATGGACCCTGCGGGGAATCAGCATGGACATGGCTCATGGCGAATCGCCCTTTACCCTTTCGCATGCTCGAAGAATCTCGATTATCGGGTGGCTGTTTGTTGCAGCGGCAATAGGTGACCTCTTGTTTTCTCCGGGGTTTCTTTCGATAGTGATTGGCCCCTTCGACTTGCTGGGGAACGCCTATTCGATGTTTGAAAACCTGGCCCTGCCCATAGATATTGGTGCTGTGCTGGGGGCCGTTTGCTGCTTCTCGATTTCTGCGATATGGCGCTACGGAGCTCTGCTTCAAGACCAGACCGAGGATTTGGTGTGAGGGGCGGCATGGACTATCTGATTATTGAGCTTGAAAGCTTATTGCTTCGACGCGGAAAGACGAGTACGGATATCATTCGGGCGACCGGGCACACACCGGCAAGTATCTCAAAAATACGAAATGGCAAGGTGAAGGCAATTAGGTTAAAGACATTGCTGGATATTTGCGTAGAGCTTGATTGCCAGCCTGGCGATCTTATTAAGCGCGTCAACGAAAGAGAACTTGAGGAACTGGCGACGCGGCGCGCCCGCAACGCGCTGAGCAGGGCGACCGCGACGGGTGATGACCCGGTCCTGGAGTCAGATCATGTTTACGTGGTCGATCTTAGAGACGACTGAGGCTGGAGAATAAAAAAGTATTGAGCAGGTGCAGCCCGTGAAAACAACGGTTTTCACGGGCTGTTCATTCAACGTCCTGCAGTGGCCTGTATTTCTCGCCGCGTCACTGGGGAACGAGAGAGTCATTTCCTGTGCTGGATGCAGGGGGTGCTTACCTTGTGTAATATATAAATAAGCTTATATTGAAATATGATACATATCGAATTAGAATAACATTATCAATTCGGTATGCAAGGAAAGGAGGGAGAGATGGATTGGATTAACGAGCCGGAGGAAGGCGTTGCACCCGCGTGCGGCAACTGCTTCTTCTACGCGCACGGGGGATGCACGAAGAGGTGCCCCAATCAGTCCTGCACGTTCCGTTTCTAGGGGGCAGAGATGAACTGGCTTTCTACCGCGAAAGGAGGGGAATGAAATGGAATGGATTACCGAGCCGTCAGCCGGGGCTGAGCCCATGTGCAGCAATTGCTTCTTTTACGCGCACGGCAGCTGCAGCACCAAGTGTTCTTCACAGGAGTGCACTATCCGCTTTTAGCGGATAGTGCACGCCGTACGGCGTGCACAGACTGTTCAAAGATATTTTGGCCAGCAGCGCCTGAGGGGCGATGTGGCATTGCAATATGGGGGGCGAACCGACGTTACCTATAACCCCGCACAATTGCCATGTCGTCCCTTTTTATTGACGGGGAGGATGTCGTCCATGCGGGAAGTCCCAGTTGAATTGCGTGCCATATCCAAGAGATATGGCGGGTTTGAAGCGGTTAAATCAGTCTCGTTCTCTTTAATGGAAGGCGAGCTGTGTGCACTCATTGGGGAGAATGGTGCCGGCAAGAGCACGTTAATTCGATTGATCACGGGGCTTTCGGAGCCATCGTCAGGAACGATCTCGATGTTTGGGCAAACCGGGAGACATGAAATACGGAGCTGCAGGGAAAGGCTGGGTTATATGCCCGACCTCAATGCTTCGTATCCTAATCTGACCGCGCGAGACAACTTGGTCGTTCGCTGTATTGAGTGGGGGCTTCCCACCGATCGTTCCATCGACGGTGTGTTATCAACCGTCGGTTTGGGGGAGGCCGGCGGGAAGAAAGTGAAGAACTTCTCAATGGGAATGAGGAGGCGTCTCGATCTGGCCATAGCGTTGCTGGGCGATCCGGAGCTGTTGATCCTGGACGAGCCGACAAACGGCCTGGATCCGATGGGGATAGTCGAAGTAAGAAAAATCCTTACGCATCTTAACAAAGATCAAGGTAAAACGATTCTCGTATCCAGCCACAATCTTGAGGAGATGCACAAGCTGGCAACTGATTACCTCTTCATAAGTCATGGTCGCCTCATTCGAAGGATGACCGCACCTCAGCTGGAAAAGTCATGCCGCGGTGGTTTCGTGTTGCATGTGGACGATCTGGAGCGAACGAGATCGGTTCTCGGAGATGAGACCTCACATTCTTTTCTGCCGGACGGCAGCGTCCTTATGCGCTATGAGGAGAAAAAGGAAGGGCGGGGCATTGCAATCGAAGCGCTCTCGACCGCAGGTGTGAGGGTTGCGGAGGCGTATTCTCATAGGAAGAGCCTTGAGGAGTTTTATTCGGAGCTCATCGGTCGAGAGAGCGAGCTGTGATGAAACGCGAGTTCATCTCAGCTTTTCGGAGCGAGGTATGGTTGCTCGCCAGGCACCCGGCGACCGCTCTGATGATTGCGCTTGCGGCTGTGCTGTATGTGGTTGCGGCTGCGACTTCGTCTGAGGTGCTGATCATGGTCGCCGGTGATGACCCGTATACGCTTGGAGGGGCTATAGGTTTTATTGGAAACCTAGTGGATGCAGGGGACGTTTTGGGCTCTGTTGCCCGGACGTCTTTTGCGTCTACAGTGGTCTGGATTCCGGTGACGATTCTCTACGCGGTTTACGCTACGTCGAGAGACTTTGAATCCGTGGCTTACGCCGTATCGAGATCGCGAGGGGTGTCGCAGGCGGCGATTGTGATCACGAAGCTGTTGGTGAACTGCACTCTGGTCGGTGCCGTGTATCTTCTTTCTACGACTGCGCTGTATTTAACCAAGATGGCCCAATGGGACGTTGGGGCCTCGTGCTCAGGGTTTGCCCAATTTGTATCGATTGCGCTGATGATCGCGCTGCTGCTCATTTCGATGTACGCCGCTACCTTCGCCCTGTATTTGCTCACGAGGAGTGTGGTGGCGAGCAGCGTCGTTGCAATAGCGGTTTCGACATTTGTGATGGTGTGGTTCCCAAGTACATACGGAAGCGGTCAGCCCAGCTTGCTGCTCATGCTCTCGCCCGTGTATTACCTGATGAACCTGTGTTCCCTGAGTATGCAGAATGTTGGTGTAATTCAGGTTTTGCTGTATGCGGGCGGCACTGTGCTTGTGTCGGTTGGAGTTGCGCTCGTCTCGCTATTTGTAAGGACGGCGGTTCGATGAATCTTGGGATGTCGGTCAGGGCGGAACTGTTCCGCGCAAGGAGAATGAAACTCGCCGTGATAATAGCGCTGATGTATTTGGGCATCGCGGGGATTTATGTGTTTGCCGGGTCCGGCGCATGGGTCTCCGCAGGGGGAGAGGGCCAGTTCTTTGGCTTTTCCGCCGATCCGGGCTATCTTTTCTCGATAGGGGTTGGGCCAACGGGTATCTCTTCCTGGCTAAGTGTCGTCTCCATGGCGCATACGGTGTTCTTCCCAATCGTCTCTGTTGTTGTGGCGGGGACGCTATTCGGTGATGCGACGAGCGTGTCGGCAAGGGGAGTTTCGATTGCTCGGGGCTTCCGCAGCTGGCAGCTGTTTGCGGCAAAGACATTGGCTTGCGAAGTGTATACGCTGTGCCCCTACATCGTGTTTACTCTCGGTGTCGCTGCGGTCTTTGCCGTGTGCTCCGGAAGCGGTCTAGACAGCCTTACGGTTGGTAATGTGACCTCGGCACTCCTGTCGAATATCGTTATAGACGCCGCTTATACGCTGATGGTTGCGGTTGCATATGAGGTGTTCAGGACCAGATCTCTTGTGTCGGGAGCCTTGCTGGTCGCAACGTTCGCGGGCCTTGTTATCGCGATGAGTTTCCCAACCGTTTTACCCCCGGTTCACATGGCTTATTGGATGAGGGCGTGCGGGGCTGCCGGCGGGACGGTCCTGATGGCTGCATGCGGCCATGCGGTCATCGTGTCGCTCGCATGTCTATTGCTGCTTTCGTGCAGTTTTTATCGAAGAAGGTAGTGCGCTGGCGTATGCGCAGCGTCTGAGGGTCGATATGGATTTGGTTGGAAATGGAGATGGTGCGAAGTGAAACTGTCGTAATTTAATGTGGTGCATGAACATAACGGAAGTCTTCTTATCATGAATGCGCGAACCGGCGGCATCCTGTCGTTAAATCCGGAATACGCGCAGAAATTCAAAAGGATTCAAGAAGGGGACGTTCGGGATGCCGATGATCTTGTCGCGGAGCTGATAAGGGGAGGCATCCTAGTCAATGAGGAGAGGGACGAGCTTGGGGAGATCAGGTTGCAAAGTCGCGCCGCGCGCTTTGCGAATACTGCTCTGTCCCTTACCATTGCGCCAACGATGGCTTGCAACTTTTGCTGTCCCTACTGCTATGAAAAGGGACAGGCGTACACGACGATGGGCGAGGAGGTTTTGACACAGCTCTCCAAGTTCGTGAAAGATTACTATCCTGGTATCGCAAGTCTCTCAGTTGGATGGTACGGCGGCGAGCCTCTGCTCGGAATGAAGATGATCGAACGGATTACGTCGGATCTGAAAGATGTCGTGGGGCCAACGTGTGAATATTCCGCATCGATAGTGACAAATGGCTATCTGCTGACGCCTGATGTTGCAAGGAGGCTCGCGGCATGTGGTGTGACGAGCGCGCAAGTGACTATAGATGGATCGAAGTCGGATCACGATTCGAGAAGGATTCTTCACGACGGAAGCCCTACATACGAACGTATTCTCAAGAACGTCAAAGAGTGTGCCGACATCATCGATATTTCGATAAGGAGCAACGTCGACAAGACCAACATCGAGGCCGCTCAAGAGCTATTGGATTATCTCGAGCTAAATGGCCTGATGAATAAGGTTCACTTCTATTTAGCCCCTGTTGACGATATCAATCAGGTATGTGCGAACGACAGCCACTGCTTTACTGTAAAAGAGTTCTCGTATGAGGAGACTGAGTTTTATAAAAGGGCAATTGCGCGGGGCTTCAAAGTTCAACCTTTTGGTGGGACGAATTTCGGGATATGTTGCGCCGTTGGAATCAACTCGTACGTGGTTGATCCCGTCGGAGATTTGTATAAGTGCTGGGATGACATTGGAATGAAGGAGCGGAGGGTCGGAACTATTTTCGAGCCGCCAATGTTGAGCAAGAACATGATTAACTGGATGGCATATGAGCCGGATGACCCGGAATGCCAAGAGTGCTTTGCTTTTCCCATGTGCATGGGAGGGTGCCCCAACCACGCCTTAAACGGTGAGGGGAAACGTTGCGTTTCCTTCCGGTATGATGCCGAGCAAAAAATGCTGCTCTCCCAGATGATGAATACGGCAAAACGGGGTGCGGGGCAAAATGAGGCTGATGCTTAATCTCTGTAGAAAATATATACTGGGCGGTCGATTCTACGCCTATCTTGTCGTAACAGTTTTGGTCGGGCTGCTTGCGCTTGCGGGTCCCTTTCTTACCGGCATAGTGGTAAACCGATTGGCGATGCCGGCCAGCGCCGATCTTGCCGCCGTTCTCGTTTGTTGCCTTATTTTGGTTGCGGTCCAAGCGGTTCGAGCGGGACTAGTGTATTGCTCAGAGATGCTGTACATCAACCTTCAGTCGCATGCGGGGTTCGGCTTAAATGCGGATACGCTTGAGCACGTGAAGCACCTTCCCCAGGCATTCTTCGAGGGCTTCAACGCGTCGTATTATAACCAGCAAATCAATCACGACGCTAATGACCTTGTCATCTTCGTAATCAACTCGGTTGTGGGGGTTTCAAGCAACGTTATCACCCTTTTGTCCGCCCTGTTTGTTCTCGGTAGCCTGAATATCAAGTTGAGTGTGGTCTGCCTTGTTCTTGCGGCAGCGAGTGCCGCTTTTTATGCGGTTTCACGCGCAAGGCTGTTTGAGAGAAGTTTTGACGTACAAGAGCAGAGCGCGAGGTTTTTTTCCTGTCTACAAGATCAGTTGGAGAAAGTTGATTTCATCCGCAAACATGCTTTGTTCGATAGGTCCCGCGCTGTACTGGTCGAAGCTTTTAATGGGCTCTATCCAACGATGAGAGCAAATCAGGAAGTAGGGTCTAGATTTACCTTTGGCAACGCGTTGGTCGCTTCCGCCGCTCAAGGATGTCTTCTTGCTGTGGGCGCGGTTGAAGTGATGGGCGGGAGACTGTTGCCTGGTTTTCTCGTGACTGCTGTTGGATATTATTCGAACTTAAGCTCAGCGGTACAGTATTTGTTGGGCTGGGGAAGGGATTACCAGACTAATCGCGTATGCTATGAGCGGCTGAAAAGAATTTGGGATGTCCCGGTGGAAGCGAATGGCAAATTGGCGCTTGGTCCGATTGAGGAAATCCGTCTAGAGAACATCAAGCTACGTTATCCAGGGGCGGAAAGGGTCGCGTTAAGCATTGAGGGGCTCGCGTTTTCCAGGGGTCGGCTATATGGAATCTCGGGGCCGAATGGTTCGGGGAAGAGCTCGCTGCTGTCAGTGATATTGGGGCTATATCCAGATGACACAGAAGGGGCCGTTCGCTACAACGGGGTGTCACAGCGTTGCATCGATCGATATGCATTGCGGCGGTGTCGAGTCAGCATTACGGAGCAAGAACCCCCTATCGTTGAGGGGACGATTCTCGATAATCTTACGCTGCTTTCTGATGATTACGAGATGGATAAGCTGAATCGGATGCTTGTCATATTGGGGCTAGACGAAATGGTTGCTTCTGTGGAGAACGGGGCAACGGCGATGCTTGACGGCGGGAAAGGAGGGGTGTCCGGCGGCGAGAAGCAAAAGATTGCAATTGTGAGACAGCTGTTGAAATCGCCGGACGTTATGCTTTTTGATGAACCGACCTCAGCACTTGATGCGAAGAGTCGAGGCGCGCTGATCAAATTGCTTCATGAAATTAAGAGAGACCATATTGTAATCGTTGTCACTCATGACGAGGAGATGCTTGCCGCCTGTGACGAGGTCATTTCGACGGCTGGATGATTATCGGATTGTGGCGTTGAAGACCAAGAAACTTGAAATGGCGTGGGCTCTGGGTAGGTCTCCACGGGTACGCCGTCGGTGCTGTACTCGACCGCCCGGCAAGAAGGTTTTATAGCGTGTTTCCCCAGAGAGGTCCCTTTGTCCGGTAGTGGCGAGGGGAGCCTCTCTTTTGTTCACCTCTTGCGGCGGAGGGGGACACCATGCGCCTATGCAGGACAAACTGCGCGTTCTTGTCGAATGATGGGCTATGTGTAGAGATGATGGTCTCGGGTAGAGGCCGTGTCGCGCTCGGCTGCGATGAGCCAGGCAATTCAATCTTCATCCGGGAGGGCCTTGGCAAGACAAGCAGGGCGAAGACCTTGGCGACGTTCGGGAGCCGTGTGGCGCCCGGCTCCGCGCTCATCCACGACATGGAGCCGGGCGCCACACGGCTCCCGTCAACAATCTGTCACTGAAGAGCCAGCACTACAACGCGAAGCTGCTCAAGGGCGTTCCCGACGGCCAGAACCCGCTGGGGCCCGTGAACCGGATGCGCTACTTCATGCAGTGCTTCCTGAGGGCTCATCCCGGCTCCAACCGGGACGACATGCGGGGCTGTGGCTATGAGTCCGCCCGAGGACAAGCTTGAGAAGGTCGCGATGGTGCTCGATCGGGCAATGCGATACCCGAAAACGCTCAGGTTCAGGCAGTTCTATGCAAGAAAGCCCAGTTCAGATGAGTTCGACGAGCAATATTTATCAACACAGTGCAAGGGGGGATTATATTTGTATTTCATCCGTGTTGAGCTTCACACGGTGCGCGACTCATCGCAAACTGGCGGGCGCAGCGGAAAGAAAACCGACTGCAGACGAACGATCGATATCGGGAGCAAATAGCCACCGGATGCTTTTCGGTCTCCTACGCGTCGACCTCCGCGATTTCTTCTGCGTCTCGCCAAGTTGAAAGGAGCGATGTCGAAAACTCCTTTTCGGTTAGCGTCAAGACATCCTTCACGCAAAAACCTTTCAATTTGTCAGGAAGCCCAAAACGCGCTTTTTTCCTAATCGAGCTGGCAACCCGCTTCAACGCGGTCTTGTTCTTGTCCTCGTTGTATACCAAAACAAAGACGCAGTGCTCGCGAAACCATCTCGTCCTCTTTCCCCACAGGTCCGAGCAGATCAAAACGCTGTCCTTGCACTTCTCGATGAGGGCGTCCCTTTGGCCAAGATTGATACCAAGCTCTTCGTCATCCTTGGGATTGAGCCTCTTCCCCAGCGTCTCCTTCAGACTGCCGTTTTAAATTCGACTAGATATAACGTTTCCCGATCGCAATACAGCGCATCGGCGGAGCGCGGGAGTTGCATCCACCTATTGACCTTCTTGCAGTAGCATTCTTTAACAGAGTCAAAATTGACAACAGGCAAATCGTCATCCACAAGAGAGACGCTCCCGTCTCTGGATGTTTTGGAGATGGTCGACGTGCAGTCCCTTAGGATACAGGTCCTGCAACGGGAGCAACCATCGCTGCCATCTGGCACCGCGGGAGAGTTCGGATGAGGGCAGGAGGCGCACAGGTCGCTACTCAAGGCCGTACTCCTCCCTCTCAAGCGTATCAAAAGGAGCCGCCAGCTTCTCGTAGGCGACCTCAGTCGAGCCGGTTATATCGGCAAAGCGAGAGCGTCCATCAGTGCAGGTCTCCGCAAGATAATATGAGCACAATCCATCAACAGCGTGCTTCTTAGAATACACTTCGATCGCATTCAGGAAATATGGACTATGGGTGCTCATTAAGACGTGCATCCCGAGCTCTTTCTGGAGCAGCACGATTATCTCGGCGAAGGCCAGCTGCCATGCAGGATGAAGATGAATCTCGGGTTCATCGAGGATAATAGTCCCTCCGGCATCTAGCGCGCCGGACTTCAAGAGCACCTTCATGATGGCGAACGTCTTCAAGCCAGCAGAAAGGTTCCCAGGCTCCAACCCCCGAGCGAAGCCCTCTTCGAGATACGTAAGGTGACCGCGACTTTCGCTCCTCTCGAAATGCCCCGGACATAAGGAGGAAACCTTGTCCATGAGAACCTTCAGGTGTCGCTCCTTCGCGATCTCTTCGAACAGCGAGGACTCGCTGTCATCGTTACGGATGGTCGCCTGAATCAAATCTTGCCGCAGCTCCTCCTGGTGTCCAAGGAGGGGCTTGAACCGAAAAGCGGGGCCGTAGGGTCCTCCGAGAGAATCGATCAGGAACGGGTCGTCCAGATAATGCGCCCTGAATCGCAAAACCCTCCTATCGTGCACCTCCGCCACCTCGTCACTTGCAACCGAGAAAACCGTAGATGCGTCCTTTATCTGGAGTTCGACCTTCCCGGGCTCTTCGCCGAAAACCGAATTGATCTGGCCGTTGAACTCGCTTCGGAACCTGTTTGTCGCAATCGCACGAAATACCTCATCATCGGAGATATCCATGATCTCGATAATCTGATCGGCAACTCCTGCTACGCCATTCGTGAAATCGGATTCGATCTCACGGGAGATCTCCTCCCCGTAATACTCCTTTATCTCATCAATAAGCTCGTCCCTCGTGCACTCGCCCGAAAAAACCCTGTCGATGAAACTATTCATTCTTCCAGCAGTTCGCCTGTGGCGAGACGTGGAGTCGAGAGGGCTTCCCACATATGCCTTCCTGATGGCGCGCTCAACACTATTGCGCCTCATGCGGTCGATTTTGTTCTCCGAATCGGACATGCTGTTGAAGGCCGCATAAAGCGCTTTTCCAACCGTGCTTTTCCCCGTCCCGTTCTCCCCGGCGATCACGGCAATACCATTAATCTCGATATCGGCCTCAGCGACCCTGCCGATGTTTTTCATCTTGATTTTCAATGCATATCACCAGCTCTAAACTCGCGAGACTCAATAGCTCGATTATCGCACAGAGAGATCGACTTCTCGAGGACTCCCTAAATGGAACGCGCGGTGAGGACATGGCTCGCCGCCGTCCGCTTCGCGTTCGCGCGGGGGAAGGTGACGACCAGGGACCTCTCCGGGCTCATCGAGAGGAGCGCCAGATTCTCCTCGTCCATTTGAACTGTATCGTATTCAAGGACACTTGACTTAGAGGAATGGCGTTGAGCGGCGATAATCGTTTCAGCGCCAAAAAGAAAGGAGTGTCAGTCATGGCAGACGGGCCCTCCTACACAGCGGGGTACCGCGCCGAGGCCGCAGACTTCGCCGCCGCGTCGGGGAAGCCCATCGCCCAAGTGGCAGCCGACCTCGGCATCAACGAGAAGACCCTGGGAAGATGGGTGACGGTCAGGAAGAAGGAGCTGACCAACCACCCGGTCGCGGCGGCCGCAAGTGCATGCGCGAGCTCGAGCTCGAGAACGAGTTCCTAAAAAGCCCCGACCTCACATTGGAGGCCGGGGCCAGTAGATTTTTGGGACATGTCTAGAAATCTACCCATGCAGGAAGCGGCATGTGCCGAGCATGTCGCGTGCTAGGTTTTGAGGCATGCCACAAAACCTAGCACGGGGGAGTGGCTACTCGGCGTCGGCGAAGCCGTTGGGGTTATGGCTCTGCCAATTCCAGCTGTCGCGGCACATGTCCGCGATGTCGTACTGGGCCTTCCAGCCCATCATGCGTTCGGCCTTGGAGGCATCGCACCAGTTGGCGGCGATATCGCCGGCACGGCGCTCGCGAATCACGTAGGGCAGCTCCTTGCCGCAGGCCTTGGAGAAGGCGGCGACGACCTCGAGTACCGAGGTGCCGGTGCCGGTGCCCAGGTTAAAGATCTCGACGCCGGTCTTGCCGTTCATCCAGTTGAGGGCGGCAACGTGACCGGATGCCAGGTCGCACACGTGGATGTAGTCGCGCACGCCGGTGCCGTCGGGGGTGGGGTAGTCGTTGCCAAAGACCTGAACGGCCTCGAGCTTACCGACGGCGACCTGGGCGACGTAGGGCACCAGGTTGTTGGGGATGCCCTTGGGGTCCTCGCCGATCAGGCCCGACGGATGGGCACCGATGGGATTGAAATAACGGAGCAGCACGACGTCCCACTCGGGGTCGGCGGTGTGGACGTCCATGAGGATCTGCTCAATCATCCACTTGGTCCAACCATAGGGGTTGGTCGCGGGCTTCTTGGGGTCTTCCTCGGTGACGGGCGGATTGTCCGGATCGCCGTAGACGGTCGAAGAGCTCGAGAAGATGATGGACTTACAGCCGTGGTTGCGCATGACATCGATGAGCACCAGGGTGTTCTCGATATTGTTGTGGTAGTACTCGACGGGCTTGCTCACCGACTCGCCAACGGCCTTAAAGCCGGCGAAGTGGATGACGCGGTCGATCTGGTGGGTATCGAAGATCTTGTTCATCGCATCGCGGTCGAGCACGTTGGCCTCGTAGAAGGTGAGGTTCTTGGCGGCCTCGTCGCCCACGATGGTCTTGACGCGGTCGATGGCAACGGCGCTGGAGTTGGAGAGGTCATCGACGACGACAACCTGGTAGCCACCCTCGAGCAGCTGAACGACGGTGTGCGAGCCGATAAAGCCGGCGCCGCCGGTAACGAGGACGCAGGTGTCTTTGGGGTCGAGTGCTTTGGACATGTAGTCTCCTATCGAATCAGGAACACTTCTTCAGGGGAGTATAGCGCAGGCAGGGACACCCAAATCGTGCGCTGTAGGAAAAGCAGAGGATTGTGCTAACGTACTCATAGAAGAGCTTGCGTACGCATAACCTGATCTTTGGCATTTGCTTACGAGCCGCTGACCTTGTAGTTTCCTGCCGTTCGTGGAAATCGTTGGGACGCGCCATATGTACGCTAATATGTATGAGTTGAGCGACATATAAATAAACATGTAACGGAGTACATATGTCACCAAACAGCGATTCCATCCTTTCCCAGGAGCTCTCGCGCCGCACTGCCCTCAAGGCCCTGTTCGGCGCCGCTTCTGCGGCAGTTCTTTTTGGCCTGCCCGCTCGCGCCCATGCGGCGGAGGCTTCCAAAGAAACAACCGATAAACTGAATGCCGCCCAGGCCCAACTCGACGAGGTTCAGGCCCAGCTCGACAGCATCGCAAATGAGTATGCGGCGCTGGCCAACAAGAATGCCCAGACCCTCAACGACATCGAGAATGTCCAGGGCAAGATTGACGACACGCAGGCCCAGATCGATGAAAAGAAGGCCGAGCTCAAGAAGAAGCGCAACGACCTTTCCGATCGCGTGGCCGCCAGCTACAAGTCCGGCGGCACGAACATCCTGTCGCTGCTGCTGGCCTCTGGCTCGTTTGAGGAACTCGTCGCCAACGCGCATTACGTTGAGAAGATCAACAAGAGCGACCGCGATGCCATCGAGGATATCCAGACGATTCAGGCTGAGCTCGACGCACAGAAGACCGAGCTCGAATCACAAAAGGCCGACCTGGAGAAACTCAAGGACCAGCAGACGGCTCAGATGCAGGATATGCAGGCCAAGCAGCAAGAAGTCCAGACCGTGCTGAACGGTCTTTCCGACGACGTCAAGGAACTCATGGCTCAGCGCGATTCCGAGATCCTCGCTGCCGCCCAGGCTGAGGAGGCCGCTAGGAAGGCGGCTGCGGCAGCCGCGGCCTCTGCGAACACGGGCTCTTCTTCGGGTGGCTCGAGCTCGGGTGGCGGCTCGTATGCCGGCGGCACCCCGCAACAGACGGGCGGTTCGGGCAAGCAGCAGGCCGTCGTCAATGCGTGCTACTCGACGCCTTCTCCCGGCCAGGGCTGGTGTGCTGCCTGGGTTACCAACGTCTTCCGCAATGCCGGCGTGGGCTATTTTGGCGGCAACGCGTGTGACATGTTCAACGCCTGGTGCTATAGCTCCGACCGCTCGGCGCTGCAGGTGGGCATGATCGTGGCCGATTCCTCGCACAGCGGCACGGGTGCTCCGGGCCTTATCTACGGTCATGTGGGTATCTACGTTGGCGGCGGCATCGTTATGAGCAACGAGGGTGCCATTACGTCTAAGTCGCTTGATTCGTTTATTAGCTTCTATGGTACTGGCTCTGGCGTGCGCTGGGGCTGGCTCGGCGGTATCGCGCTGTCGTAAAGCAAGCTGGGCCGCGTGCCCGCCCGCAATATATTTGATTGCCTGCTCGGGCAGTCCTGCGCAAGACGAAGGCCACATTAAGTGGCCTTCTTTGCGTGCGGAACTCGCGATCAATCAAATATATTGCGGGCGGGCACGCGGCCCTCTCGGGTTCGGGGCGCGACACACCGGACTGGGTTATCTGAATAAATATGGTGAAGGCCCCTTTCGGGGCCTTCTTTGTTAGAGGAATTCGCCGACTCGGTGGACTTCGGGTTCGAGGTCTACGTCGAATTGGTCTTTGACGGTTGTTTGGATGTGGCGGATGAGTTCGTCGACATCGGCGGCGGTGGCGTGGTCGGCGTTGACGATGAAGCCGCAGTGCTTCTCGCTCACCTGCGCGCCGCCAATGGCGTGTCCTCGCAGGCCGGCGTCCATGATGAGCTTGCCGGCAAAGTGGCCCTCGGGGCGCTTGAAGGTGGAGCCGGCACTCGGCATGTCGAGCGGCTGCTTGTCCTCGCGGCGCTGGCGGTAGTCGTCCATGTCGGCCTTGATCATCGCGGCGTTGCCCGGGGCGAGATTGAAAGTGGCCGAAAGCACGATGAAACCGTCGTCGGCGATGCGGCTCTTGCGATAGCCCAGGTTGAGCTCATCGACATCGAACTCGATAATGCTGCCGCTACCGCGGGTGCCGTCGTCGAGCATGCGGGCGGGCTTGTAGACGCGCACGGACTCCAGCACATCGGCCATGCAAGCGCCGTATGCTCCGGCGTTCATGTAGCAGGCACCGCCGACCGATCCGGGAATGCCCGAGATGGGCTCCATGCCGGTAAGGCCGGCCTCGGCTGCCGCGGCTGCGACATCGGAAAGCAAGGCGCCGGCTGCCGCCGTGACGTGCGTGCCGTCGACCGTAATGTCGGAGAGGCCCTCGCCCAGCGCTACGACGACGCCGCGGATGCCCTTGTCGCCGACGAGCAAGTCGGAGCCGTTGCCCACGATGGTGAGTGGTAGATTGCAGCGATAGCAGGTATCGAGCGTGGCGACGAGGCCCTGCTCAGTATCGGGCGTGACAAAGACGTCGGCCGGACCGCCGATCTTAAACGTGGTGTGCTCGCGCATGGGCTCGCTCATCAGCACGTTGTCCTCGCCGGCAACGCCAGCGAGCGCGCACAGCAGGTCCTCGTTAAAAAAATCGTTCTCGTGCATACGAATATCCGCCTTTTGGTGGTCGTTGTCATCAATCGATTGCAATATACCCCACCCGGACGGATTTGGTGCGCTGGCGGCGATAAAACAGCCGTCCACCGGATTGGTAAAGTGTTTATCACCGAGGTAGAGGGGTAGTCGCTATACTTTCAAGAGATTGCGCGTAAACCCGGAAGGAGCGAGATGGCCAACAAAGTCACCCTCAAGCAGATCGCCCAGGAGGTGGGGCTTTCCCCCTCGTCGGTCTCGCTTGTTCTCAATAATCGGCCCTGTCGCATCTCGGAAGAAAACCGCAAGCTCATCAAAGAGGTCGCGGCGCGCAACCACTATGTTCCCAACCAGATTGCGCGCAGCTTGGTCATGCGCGAGTCGCGCACGCTGGGCCTTATCGTCCCTAACATCGAGAGCCGCTTTTTTGCCTCGCTCGCCGGTAGCCTGGAAAAGCGCTGCCGCGAGGACGGCTATGCGCTCTTCATTACCAGCTCGGGCGGAAGCGCCGATGACGATCTGGAGCTGCTGCGCCAGCTGGTGACGCGCGGCGTTGATGGCGTCTTCCTGGTGGTGGGTGACGAGTTCTCCGATGACCGCGCCCTGCGCGAAGAGGTCAGCCACCTGCCCATCCCGGCCGTAATGGTCGACCGTGCTATTGAGGGGCTCGAGTGCGACAAGGTGATGTTCGACCACGAGATGGGCGGCTATATGGCCACCCGCTATCTGATCGAGCAAGGCCACCGCCGTATTGCCTGCCTGGTTAATGCCCGCCGTTCCAATACGGGTCGCAAGCGACTTGCCGGCTATGAGCGCGCGCTGCGCGAGGTTGGCCTGCCGATCGACGCGCGTTTGGAGTTTGAGAGCGAGTACTACATTCCGAGCGCATACGAGGCCTCGGAGGCAGTGCTCGCAACTGACGCCACTGCCGTGTTCGCAAGCTCGGATAACATTGCCCTCGGTTTGCTCAAGCGCTTGCACGAGATGGGGAAGAGCATCCCGGGCGATATCTCGGTGGTGAGCTATGACAACTCGGCGGCCGACGTTCTCTTTGAGCCGGCACTGACCGCGATTGAGCAGGACCCTGGTGTCCTTGCGGAGCATGCTTTTGGCTGCATGTCCAAGCGTCTTGCCGGTAGGGGCGGCAGGCGTGCCGAAGAGGTCGTTCTGGAGCCGGAGCTTATCGTTAAGGACAGCGTGCTCGAGCTTACTAAACACAACTAAACACGTTTACCAATTTGCAGAGACCGAATGTGGAGCACCTGTGACAATCAACGCCGCAGGTGAATGTCGCGTTTTGCTAATCGATGGGATTGATAAGGGTGGTAAAACGTTTTTTCACCATGATAAAACGTTTTAGCAAATATACTGGTCCCAACGAAAGGTTGCCGTATTGGAGGGTGACCGCACAGCGAAGGGACATAAACAATGGCTAAAACACTGGGGACGCCGTGGCAAAAGCTGGGCCACGAGGTGCCGGCTTCCGAGCTCGAGGGCGTCGACCTGTATTGGCGCGCATCGAACTATCTGTCCGTCGGTCAGATCTACCTTCGCTCTAACCCGCTAATGCGCCCCGACTTTGTCGACGAGAAAACCGGTGAGGTGCGCGACTTCGGTCGTCCGGACGTTAAGCACCGCCTGGTTGGCCACTGGGGCACCACGCCCGGCATCAACTTCCTGTTCGGTCACGTCAATCGACTGATCGCCGACCACAACCAGAATGCTATCTTCTTGATGGGCCCTGGTCACGGTGGCCCCGCCGGTACTGCTCAGTCGCTGCTCGACGGCACCTACCGCGAGATTCGCCCCGACATCACCAATGACGAGGCCGGCCTGCAGAAGTTCTTCCGCCAGTTCTCCTATCCCGGCGGCATCCCGAGCCACTTTGCGCCCGAGACGCCCGGTTCCATCCACGAGGGCGGCGAGCTCGGCTACACGCTCAGCCACGCTTACGGTGCCGTTATGGACAACCCGAGCCTGCTGGCCGTGGCCGTGGTGGGCGACGGCGAGTCCGAGACCGGTCCGCTCGCGACCTCTTGGCAGTCCAACAAGCTCGTGAACCCGGCAACCGACGGCATCGTCCTGCCGATCCTGCACCTCAACGGCTACAAGATCGCCAACCCCACCATCCTTGCCCGCGTGTCCGATGAGGAGCTCACCAAGTTCTTTGAGGGCATGGGCTATAAGCCGCACTTCTTTGTCGCCGGCTTTGACGACGAGAGCCACGCAAGCATTCATGCGCGTTTCGCTGCCCTGTTTGAGCAGGTCTTCGATGAGATTTGTGACATCAAGGCCACCGCGCAGGCCCAGGCCGCCTCAGGCGAGACCGTGGTCCGCCCGGCCTACCCCATGATTGTGTTCCGTACGCCCAAGGGCTGGACTTGCCCCAAGCACATCGACGGTAAGAAGACCGAGGACTCCTGGCGCGCGCATCAGGTGCCGCTGGCGAGTGCCAAGGACACCCACGAGCACTTCCGCGTGCTGCGCGAGTGGCTGCGTTCCTACAAGCCCGAGGAGCTCTTTACGCCCGAGGGCCAGGTGCGCCCCGAGGTGACGGCCTTTATGCCGACCGGCGAGCTGCGCATCGGCGCCAACCCCAACGCGAACGGCGGTAAGGTGCGTCGCGAGCTCGAGCTGCCCGATATTCATGCCCACGAGGTCCCCGTCGACACTAATGGTCATGGCTGGGGCTCCACCGAGGCCGCCCGCGTCTTTGGTGAGTACACTGCCGACGTTCTAGCCAAGAACATGGATGACTTCCGCATCTTTGGTCCCGACGAGACCGCGTCCAACCGCCTGCAGGCTGCCTACAAGGTGACCAAGAAGCAGTGGGACGCCGGCTTCTACGAGGACGAGGCCAACGACGAGCTGCTGGCAGGCTCCGGTAAGGTCGTCGAGCAGCTGTCCGAGCACCAATGCGAGGGCTTCCTCGAGGCCTACGTGCTCACTGGCCGTTCCGGCGTGTGGAGCTCCTACGAGAGCTTTGTCCATGTGGTCGACTCCATGGTCAACCAGCACTGCAAGTGGCTCGAGGCTACCAAGCGCGAGATTCCGTGGCGTGCCCCCATCAGCGGCCTTAACATTTTGCTGTCGAGCCACGTCTGGCGTCAGGACCACAACGGCTTCTCGCACCAGGACCCCGGCTTTATCGACCTGCTGCTCAACAAGGCCAACGACACGCACATCGTGAATGCCTACTATCCGGCCGACGCCAACATGGCCCTTGCCGTTGCCGAGCGCGTCTACCAGTCCACCGACTGCGTCAACGCCATCTTCTGCGGCAAGCAGCCTGCTCCGACCTTCCAGACGGTCGACGAGGCCAAGGCGGAGCTCGCCGAGGGCGTTGCGACCTGGGAGTGGGCATCGACCGCCGATTCGCTCGCCGAGGCCGATGTCGTGGTCGCCACCTGCGGCGACGTGCCGACGCTCGAGGCTCTGGCTGCAACCGACATGCTGCGCGAGCTGGGCATCAAGGTATGGTTCGTCAACGTGGTCGATCTGCTCAAGATCCAGAACGTCTGCGAGAACGACCAGGCTCTCAGCGACGAGCGCTGGGCTGAGCTGTTCGGCTGCGGCGAGAAGCCCGTCCTCTTCGCGTTCCACGCCTATGCCGGCACGATTCGCCGCCTGATCTGGAACCGCCCCGGCCACGATGCCTTCCGCGTCCACGGCTACGAGGAGAAAGGCTCCACGACAACGCCGTTCGACATGCTGCGCCTGAACAACATGGACCGCTGGACACTGGCCGCCGACGTGCTGCGCATGGTCGACGCCGATAAGTTTGCCGAGCAGATTGATAAGTGGGAGGCATTCCGCACCGAGGCCTTTGAGTTCGCGTGCGATGAGGGCTACGACCACCCGGCCTTCACCGACTGGGTCTGGCCCGACGCCGCAGCCGCAACAGCAGCCGACGGCGCGCTCTCCGCAACGCAGATGACCGCAGGCGACAACGAATAGCATCCGGGACGGTCTCGCGCTGGGGCCGCCTCCGGGCGGGTGCCTTCCTCTGAGAAGTGGGCTTCGCGAACTTCTCAGAG
>CAJMMF010000022.1:0-40218 GCA_905214385.1 uncultured bacterium | reverse complement strand
GCCAGCCCGTGGGAGGCCAGGGCGCCGCTGACCGGTGGACGGCACCGAGCCGTCGGATGACTTGAAGAAGGGGGAGGCCTCGCGGCCTCCCCCTTTTTTGCGTTTAAAGCCTGATCTAACAAACTCGCTGTGTTTTATGACCCTCGTTTGTCGCATCTTCCGTTAACGGGCTACAATAACTTAGTCTGTGCAATATGGAGGTGAACATGGCTGAAGCTGGTATCGGCGTTGATATCGTCGAGATTTCCCGCATGAAATCAATCCTTGAAAAGACGCCGTCGTTTGCTCGGCGTGTGTTTACCGAAGAAGAGTGCGCATATTGCGACGCTTCATCGCGTCCTGCAGCGCACTATGCGAGCCGTTTTGCTTCTCGTGAAGCGGTTCTCAAGGCTCTTGGTACGGGCTTTAGCCAGGGCGTCGGCCGCAAAGACGTCTCGGTAACGCGTGATATGCTCGGAAAGCCTAAAGCAGTGCTTTCGGGTCGAGCGCTCGAGATTGCTCAAGAGTTGGGTGTCATTGAAGTTGCGCTTTCCATTACCTTGACGGGTGATTTGGCCGTAGCCAATGCCATTGCGATCACCGAGGATGCTCGACCCAAGCCTAAGGAAGAAAAGGTGAGCACCAAGGAACGCGTTGCACAAACATTTAAAGAGGCTCGCTCGGTTTTAGATGAGCTTGAGCAACTGCAAAATTCAGCTTTGACGGAGCATCAGGGCGATGCTTCGCAAGATACGCTAGGAGCATAGATGAAACCGGTTTTGAGTACCGAGGAAGTCGTTCGCCTCGAGGATATTATCGAACGCGAAGGAACTTCGAAGGCCGAGCTTATGGAACTGGCGGGTGAGTTTGCTGCTAGTGAAATTCTAAAACTCAATCCCGATCGCGTCCTTGTTCTGGTCGGTTTTGGCAACAACGGTGGCGATGGCTGGGTCGCGGCTGATATCTTGAGTCACAAAGGCGTTGACGTGGACATCGTGTCTCCGGTTGAGCCGGATGAGATTCCTGCCGCTCTGGCTCGCCATGTTGCCCGCCGTACCGCCGGTCGTGACGTACATGTGTGCGTCGGTCCCTCACGAGATGAGCTTGAGGTTTTGATCGATAAGGCCGACGTTGTTGTTGACGCTATTTTTGGTACCGGTTTCCACGGTGACTTGCGTGCACCGTTCTCCATCTGGATTCCGACAGTTAACGACTGCGCCGACCATGTGGTGTCCATCGATGTTCCTTCGGGTCTGAATGCCGAGACCGGTGTTGTCGACGACGACTGCATTCGTGCCGAGCGCACGGTCACGATGATTACGCCCAAGATTGGCCTCTACAGCGCTGATGGCCCAGAGTACGCCGGTGATCTGGTGTGCGGTAGCCTCTATGATCGGCTTGATGAGGTCATCGATGATGTCGACCATGCCGCCGAGATAGTCGAGCCCGGTGACCTGGTGGATTTCTTTGCTCCGCTGCCCACGAATATCGATAAATATTCTCGCGGTTCCGTCCTTATTGTTGCCGGTTCGGCGCAGTATCCTGGCGCTGCCATTATGGCCGCCAAGTCTGCTGCCCGCGCGGGTGCCGGCTATGTGGCTGTCGCGACGCCCGATGCGTGTGCCAATCTTATTCGCATGGCGCTTCCCTCAATTCCGGTTTTTGCTATTCCGTCCGATTCCCGTGGCTCTTTTGGTGCCGCTGCGCGTATGACCGTGTGCGAGATTGCAAAGAAGTACAGCTGCGTATTGTGCGGTCCCGGCATGACAACGTCTGCCGGTGCCATGCAGGTGGTTTCGGGCTTGTTGGAGCTTGATGTGCCGCTGATCCTTGATGCCGATGCGCTCAACTGCCTTTCTAAGATTGCTATCGACGGTATCGATAGCAACCCTGAGATGTACCGTCGTGAGCAACCGCTCGTCATGACGCCGCACTATCGCGAGCTTTCGCGCTTGGTCGCCGGTGACGAGGTTAACGATCTGGGGACTGCAATCGCGGCCGCGCAGAAGGTTGTCTGGGCTGCTGGCTCCGACAATCTCGTGGTTATTGCCAAGGGTCCGACGACGGCTATCTGTGGCGTTGAGCGTGTGCTTTTGCCGCTCTCGGGTCCGGCGTCGTTGGCGACTGCCGGCTCGGGCGATGTTCTTGCGGGCATTTTGGCTGGCACACTGGCTACCATGCGTGATGAGATGGATCGCTGGGAGCTACTGTATTCGTATGCCGTTGCGCTTCACAGTTACGCGGGTTTTGCCGCGGCGACGGAGTATGGTGAGAAGAGTGTTATTGCGACCGATCTGATCGACTTGATCGGTCCTGCCATGGAATTGGCGGCAAAGGATGCACTCGATGATCTGGGAATCATGGACGAAGGGTCGGATGACTAATCATGAATAAAGCCGATTTGACGCGCTGGTCCTGGGTTGAGATTGACCGAGGGGCGCTTCGCCGCAACACGAGGGCTTACAAGAACCTGCTCGATCCACGTCAGCGACTGTGCTGCGTGGTCAAGGCCGATGCCTATGGCCATGGTGCCGTTGAGTGCGCCAAAATCATGTACTCGGCTGGAGCCGACATGTTCGCGGTGGCGACGGTCAGCGAGGGTGTTGAGCTACGTCGGGGCGGAATTACCAAGCCCATCCTGATCTTGAGCGAGCCGCCTATCGAGGCTATCCCCACACTGCTTGAGTTTGACATTATGCCTTCGGTCTATACGTCCGATTTCGCCCTTGCCTATGGCGAGTGCGCTGTCGCGGCAGGCAAGGTGGGCAAGTACCATCTAGCCATTGAGACGGGCATGAACCGCATCGGTGTTCACTACACGCAGGTGCTCGACTTTGTTCGTGGTATTAGCTTCCATCGCGGTATCCAGTGTGATGGCGTCTTTACGCACTTCGCCACGGCCGATGAACCTTCGGGTTGGGACTACAAACTGCAGTGCCAGCGCTTTACCGAGGCCGTTCAGGCCATTAAGGACGCGGGTTTTGAGTGCGGTATCGTGCACTGCGCCAACACGCCGTCCTCGATGCTTGATCCCTCGATGCATTTTGATATGATTCGCGCCGGCGTTGGCTTGTATGGCATGCAGCCATGCGAGCTGAGTGGTCGCGTGATGCAGCTGGACCCCGTCATGAGCGTGCATGCGCGCGTGACACGCGTGGCGCATCCTGCGATGGGCGAGGGCGTGGGCTACGGCTTTGCCTATCGCGTGCCGCGCACACGCGTTCAGATTTGCACGCTGCCGATTGGATATGCCGACGGTCTTTCGCGTACGCTCTCCAATCGTATGGACGTGCTGTATCGCGGCGAGCGCGTGCGTCAGGTGGGTAACATCTGCATGGATCAGTTTATGGTCGCCATCCAGTCCAATCCGGCGCATGAGATTCCCGAGGCCGAGCATGGTGACGAGATGATTATTGTCGGCCGCGATGGCGATGCCGAGATTACCATGGACGAGATGGCCCGACTGCGCGGCACGATTAACTACGAGGTCGCCTGCGGCTTTGGCATGCGTCTCGACAAGATCTACGTGTAGGAGCCACTATGGGTGTCATGCACATCCCCGGACATAGTCACCAGGCGCCGCGCGAGGTTGCGCTCGAGGAGATTGAGGCTGTTTTAGGCGACTGCCATCTCTGCCAGCTCTATCAGTCGCGTCATAACATCGTGTTTGGCGTGGGAAACCCCCACGCCCGCGTCATGTTTATCGGCGAGGCACCGGGGCGTAACGAGGATCTGCAAGGCGAACCGTTTGTGGGGGCGGCGGGCGAAGATCTCAACGGCATCCTGTCGCTGGCTGGTCTCAAGCGCGAAGACGTCTACATTGCCAACGTGCTTAAGTGTCGGCCACCGGGAAATCGCAATCCGCGCCCCGAGGAAGTGCTGGCTTGCTCACCGTTTTTGCGCGAGCAGATTCGAAGCATCTGGCCCGATATCATCGTGACGCTCGGTAATCCCGCGACGCACTTTGTGCTTAAGACTGAGATCGGTATCACCAAGCTGCGCGGCAGGTTCCATCAGATGGGGCATTTTGTGGTGATGCCTACGTTCCATCCGGCGGCGGCGCTGCGTAATCCGGCGTGGCAGGAGCTGCTGGAGGAAGACTTTAAGATGCTGGGCGACTATCTGGAGCGGCATCCCGCGCCAGAGGGTGCCTCGGAATAATAAGGAGCATATATGTCCCTGGAGCGCCTGGGGGTAGGTATTTATAAAACGGCTTGCTCTGCCGATACGGAGCATTTTGGCGAGCTGGTTGCGCCGTGCCTGGAAGATGGTGATGTGCTGATCTTGACCGGCGGCCTCGGGGTGGGCAAAACCCACTTTACCAAGGGCGTTTCGCGTGGTCTGGGCGACGGCCATATGGTCACGAGCCCCACATTCGCACTCATGGCCGTTCATGACCAGGGGCGTATTCCGCTGTTCCACTTTGACCTGTACCGCCTGGAGCATGCTTACGAGCTCGAGGATACGGGCATTTTCGATGTGCTGGGCTATGAGGGTGCTTGCCTGCTGGAATGGGGCGAACAATTCCAGGACGAGCTGACGGATGAGTATCTTTCGGTGACGCTCAGGCGTGATGAGGGCGACAGCGATGTGCGAACGATAACGCTTGAGGCGCACGGTGACCGCGCAATGGAGCTTTCCCATTTGATTGATAAGGCTGTACAAGATGAGCTTGCATAACGACAACGCGCTGGTGGTGGCGCTCGATACCTCGACCGACATGCTTGCCTGCGCGGCAAGCTGGATTGATGGGCAGACGGGCGAGGCGAAGCTGGTGAGTGGCGACCATATGTGCCGTCGCCATGCCAATGTGGAGCTCGTGAATACTGTCGACAGCGTGCTTGCTCGGGCTGGCATGGACCGTGCTGACGTGGGCAGTTACGTCGTCGGTCGCGGTCCTGGTTCGTTTACCGGTGTGCGTATCGGCATTTCCACCGCCAAGGGCTTGGCGCGCGGTGCCAACGTGCCGCTGTTGGGCGTGTCGACGCTCGATGCCTGCGCATGGACCGCGTGGAAGGCTGGCGTGCGCGGCAAGCTCGGCATTCTGGCCGATGCCATGCGCGGCGAGGTGTATCCGGCTTTGTATGTGCTGAGCGACGAGGGCCCCGAGCGTCAGTTTGAGCGCGAGCACGTGGTCAAGGCTGCCGTGGCGCTTGATGAGTGGCGTCAAGCCGCGGACTGGGACCAGGTTCAGCTGACTGGCGACGGTCTCGTGCGCTATGGCAAGCTGCTGGGCGAGGATGAGGCCGCTCGCTGCGTAGAGCGCGACTTGTGGTGGCCTTCGGGCGAGGGCCTCCTCCTTGCGCATGCCGCGGGTGACGGCGACCCGGCCCGCGTCCTGCCGATCTATACGCGCCTTTCTGACGCCGAGGAAAACGAGCGCAAACGCCTCGGTCTTGCCGAGAGCGCGCAGAGCGAAATTACGGGCGTCGCCGATGAGCTCGCCGGTCGCCATCTGCAATTCCGCCCCATGGGTGCGGCGGACGCCGAGGGTGCGAGTGCGCTGGAGGCCGCCTGCTTTGAAGGCGCTGGGCACGAGGCGTGGACGCCGGGCATGTTCTTGTCCGAGCTGGGCGAGGATGTTGCGGCGCCGCGCAGCTGGTGGGTGGCGCACGACGACGGTCAGCTGCTGGGGCTTGCCGGTGGCATGGTCGTAGACGGTGACGTGCAGATTTTGGATGTTGCCGTCGACCCGAAGCATCGCCGCGAGGGTATTGCCCGCAAGCTGCTGTCGCATGTGAGCTACGATGCCCAGATGCTCGGCTGTACGACCGCCTCGCTCGAGGTTGAGGATGGCAACGAGGGCGCTATTGCGCTCTATGTCTCCCTGGGCTTTACCGAGGCGGGCTGTCGCCGCGGTTACTACGGTGTTGGCAAGGACGCCATCGTCATGACGGCACCGCTGCCCTTGGTGCTCCCGGTCGACAACGCTTCGCCCGAGCCGACGGCGGCTGAGCAGCGTGTATGGCCGCTACCTGCACCCGAGCGCACCGTTGAGGAGCGTGCCGAAATTGAGCGCCGTCGCCTGGTGCTTGCCATCGAGAGTTCGTGCGATGAGACGGCTGTGGCGATTATCGATGCGGACGGTAATATGCTGGCCAATCAGGTTTCGACGCAGATCGATTTTCATGCCCGTTTTGGCGGCGTAGTGCCCGAGATCGCTTCGCGCAAGCACGTTGAGGTTATCGTGAGCGTCGTGGACGCGGCGCTCGAGGATGCCGCGGCATCGCTTGGTTTTGAGGGCGGAGTCATCGCGCCGAGCGAACTCGCCGCTGTTGGCGTGACACAGGGTCCGGGCCTGGTGGGTGCTCTGGTGGTGGGCGTCGCCTTCGCCAAGGGCTTTGCCTATGCCGCCGGTAAACCGCTCGTGTGCGTCAACCATCTGGAAGGTCATCTGTTCGCCAACCTGCTGGCGCAGCCCGATCTCAAGCCGCCGTTTATCTTCACGCTCGTCTCGGGCGGTCATACCATGCTTGTTCACGTCAAGGCGTGGGGTGACTACGAGGTGCTCGGCGAGACGCTCGACGACGCCGTGGGTGAGGCCTTCGACAAGGTGGCTAAGGCGCTGGGTCTGGGCTATCCCGGCGGCCCCATCATCTCCAAGCTGGCCGAGACGGGCAATCCCCGCGCGATTGACTTCCCCCGCGCGCTCAATAGTAGGGGAGACTATCGATTCTCGCTTTCGGGCCTTAAGACGGCCGTGACGCTCTACATTGAGCAGGAGACCAAAGCCGGGCGTACGATTCATCTGCCCGACCTGGCGGCTTCGTTTGAGGCCGCGGTCTTTGACGTTCAGTACAAGAAGGCCAAGAACGCGCTGCATGCCACCGGATGCAAGGAGTACTGCATCGGCGGCGGCGTCTCGGCTAACCCGCATCTGCGCGAGATGATGATCAAGAAGCTCGGGCGCCAGGGCATTCGCGTGACGGTGCCGCCCTTGTCTGCCTGCACCGATAACGCCGCCATGATCGCGGAGGTCGCTCGCCGTAAATTCGACCGAGGAGAAATCTCGCCGTTCGACGTCGACGCCGATCCGAACATGACGCTGTAGTCGTACGGGTGCGGTCCCCGGCCCTGACCGGCCCGGCGGCCCCATATGAACTTTATCGCGAGTTCCGCACGAACAGGAGGCCACTTAATGTGGCCTCCGTCGTGAGCAGGACTGTAGAGCAGGAAACTTTACCCGCGGACCCCGCCGGGAATAGCAAAAGGGCGACTCCATGGTGGAGTCGCCCTTTATTGAGCTGCTTATGTGTTGCTGTTACTCGGCGTCGTGGTGGCGGCGGGGCTTGCGGCCTCCGTTGTCGCCGGGACGGCGCGGGCGGTCGCTGCGCTCGGAGCGCTCACGACGCGGGCGTTCACGACGCTGGAAGTGCTCGCCGTCGCCCTCGGAGGCACCCTCGGCGCGAGCCGGGGCCTCGGGCTTATCGAGACGATCGAGCGAGATCTTACCACGATCGTCGACCTCGATGACGACGACCTTGACCTCGTCGCCCACGTTGAGGACGTCCTCGACCTTCTCCACACGACCCTTGGCGACGCGGGAGATGTGCAGCAGGCCGTCCTTACCGGGCAGCAGATTCACGAAGGCACCGAAGGGCTGAATGGAGACCACGCGACCGGTGTACTCCTCGCCCGGCTCGGGAACCTTGATGATGAGCTTGATGCGCTCGACGGCCTGGTCGACGGACTCGCCGGTGCCGCCGACAAAGACGGTGCCGTCCTCCTGGATGTCGACCGAAGCGCCGGTCTCGTCCTGGATGCCGCGGATGACCTTACCGCCGGAACCGATGACGTCGCGGATCTTATCGGTCGGAACCTGGATGGAGACGATGCGCGGAGCGGTGCTGCGCGTGGTGTGGCGCGGCTCAGGGATCACATCGAGCATCTTCTGCAGGATGTACGCACGACCCTCCTTGGCCTGCTGCAGGGCGCGGGCCAGAATGTCGAAGGTGAGGCCGGTGGCCTTGTTGTCCATCTGCAGGGCGGTAATGCCCTCGGTGGTGCCGGTGACCTTAAAGTCCATGTCGCCCAGGAAGTCCTCGAGACCCTGGATGTCGGACAGGACCACGGTCTTGCCCTCCTCCTGGATCAGGCCCATGGCGATACCGGAGACCGGGCGCTTAATGGGCACGCCGCCGTCCATAAGGGCGAGCGTAGAACCGCAGGTCGAAGCCATCGAAGAGGAGCCGTTGGACTCCATGACCTCGGAGACGACGCGGATGGCGTAGGGGAACTCGTTCTCGTCGGGAAGCACCGGAAGCAGAGCGCGCTCTGCCAGATTGCCGTGACCGATCTCGCGACGCTTGGGGCTGCCCATGCGGCCGGTCTCGCCGGTGCAGAACGGCGGGAAGTTGTAGTGGTGCATGTAGCGCTTACCCTCGGTGGGCTCGATGGTATCCAGACGCTGGCCCTCGTTGAGCATGCCGAGCGACAGGACGGAGAGCACCTGGGTCTGGCCGCGCTGGAACAGACCGGAGCCGTGAACGAGCGGCAGGTAGTTGTCCTTCACCATGATGGGACGGATCTCGTCGGCGGCACGGCCGTCGACGCGCTCGCCGGTCTCGACGACCATAGTGCGCATGGCCTTCTTCTCGAGCTTCTTGAGCGCCACGGGGATCTCGCGCTCCCAAGCAGCCTGCTCCTCCTCGGTGAACTCGGCGCGGATGGACTCCTTCAGAGCCTCGACCTTGCCGATACGGGAGAGCTTGTCGGCGTCGCGCAAGGCGGCTGCCATCTCGTCGTAGTGGGCGAAGATGCGCTCCTGGACCTCCTCGACGGGCTGGTCGAGCGGGTACTCCTTCTTGACGATGGGGCCGTTGACCTGCTCCCACTCGGCGACGAACTCATCCTGAGCCTGGCAGAAAGCAGCGAGGGCCTCCTGGCCAAACTTCATAGCGGCGAGCATGTCGTCCTCGGAGATCTCCTCGGCGCCGGCCTCGACCATCGAGATGAAGTCGGCAGAGCCGCCCAGCTCCAGGTCCAGGTCGGAGTTCTCGCGCTCCTCATAAGTGGGGTTGACGATAAACTCGCCGGTCTCCACGTTGCGGCCGATGCGTACACAGGCAAGCGGACCCTCGAAGGGCACGCCGCCGAGCGTCATGGCCAGGGAAGCACCCATGACGTTGATGACGTCAAAGGGGTTGACCTGGTCGGCGACAAGCGAGGTAGCGACGATGTGCACCTCGTTGCGGAAGCCGTCCGGGAAGCTCGGGCGAATCGGACGGTCGATCATGCGCGCGGTGAGCGTGGCCTTCTCGCTGGGACGGCCCTCACGCTTGAGGTAGCCACCCGGGATGCGGCCGGCAGCGTACATCTTCTCGTTGAAGTCGACGGTCAGCGGGAAGAAGTCATAGTTCTTGCGCTCCTTGGAGACGACCACGGTATCGAGCATCGTGGTGTCGCCCTGCTTGACCAGGCAGGCGCCGGTGGCCTGCTTGGCAAGCTCGCCCGACTCAAAGGTGTAGGTCTTGCCGTACAGCTCAAAGGTCTTGGATACGAGTGTCATTGTTCTCCTTTACCCCACAGGCCCCTTGCCTGCGGGCTTCTCATGTGACGCGGACCCCCTGCCCCCGCCACGCTTCAGAGCGTGATTGTTCGCGCCCTTACACAAAAAGAGCGCCCCGCTGCGCAGGACGCTCTTAGCATGTACAAATCCTACTGGATGTTGTCGCGGATGCCCAGAGCCTTGATGAGCTCACGGTACTCGACGATGTCGTTCTTCTTGATGTAGGAGAGAAGACGACGACGACGACCGACGAGCATGAGCAGACCACGACGGGTGTGGAAGTCCTTCTGATGGGACTTCATATGCTCGGTCAGCTCCTTGATGCGCTCGGACAGGATGGCGACCTGAACCTTGGGGTTGCCGGTGTCGACCGGGGTGTTACCGAACTGGGCAGTCAGCTCCGCCTTGCGCTCTTTGGAAACAGTCATTGTTTCACCTTTCTTTTTGCGTCGCCATCGGGCGACTCGATTCGCCTCGGACTGGGAAGCCGCCGGTGGAGCGAGCAACCAAGATCGAGGTACCAACTGGTCGGTATGTTACCACAAGCAGCCCGCGCCTGCGCATCATCACCGACCCAACATGAATTCCATCGCACGGAGGCGCTGATCGGTGTGCGTCGCAGCCCAAACATGCGAAAGCCCCAGCAAAAAGGCTGCGGTATGCGGGTCGATTCGCTCGGCCAAAAGCGCATCGAAGGTCATGGACATGAGGGCGCGCAGCCATGCGGCCTCACCGGTCGACACCAGTTCGGCACCTGGAACGCTCGACGCGCACGACCCGCACATGAGGCCGCCCGCCTGGGGCGAAAAATACGACAGCATGGGGTCTCCGCACAGCACGCAGGCCGAAAAATCGGGTCGATAGCCAACGTGCGACAGCAGCTTAAAGACATATGCCGCCACAAGTAGATCCATATGCGCCGTGTCGAGCCCGCTGCCCACCAGGGCAAGCGCTCGCTGCGTTATAGCAAAGGTAAACGGGTCCTCGGCGTCCTCGAACGAGCACACGCGCGCGACCTCGGCGATCGCGCTTGCGGCGCAGGTCGTCTCGTAATCGGGCGCAACGCCGAGCGGCGCCTCCATAAGCTCGGCCTGGGAAACCACGTCGAGTGACCGTCCATGTGCGAGCAGCATATCTACCGTACAGAACAGCTCGCAGCGCGCAGCCAGGCGTCCGCCGGGTTTGCGGGCGCCCTTTGCCACGGCACGAACCTGCCGCCCCCGCTCGTCAAGCATCGTCAAGATCAGGTCGGTCTCTTTGAGCTTGGTCTTGTCGAGCACGAGCACCTTCGTGCGATATGTCCGGGAGCCTGCCATGCGCGCTGCGCGTCCTTAGTCCTCGGCGTTGTAGCCAAAACGGCGAATCTGAGCCTCGTCGTCGCGCCAACCGGCCTTGACCTTCACGTCCAACTCCAAAAAGACCTGCGTGCCAAAGATGCGCTCAAGATCGCGACGGGCGTCGATACCGATATGCTTGATCATCTCGCCGCCCTTGCCGATGATGATGCCCTTTTGGCCCTCACGCTCGACATAAATGGTGGCGTGCACACGCAGCACCTTCTTGGTCTGCTCGAGCGCATCGCAAATAACGCCAACGGAGTGCGGAATCTCATCACGGGTGCGGCGCAAGACCTTTTCGCGCACAAACTCGGCAACGAGCGTCTCGTCGGAAGCGTCGGTACCCATGTCCTCGGGGAACCAACGCGGACCCTCGGGCAAAAAGTGCGCAACGGTCTCGATGAAGGCATCGACGTTAAAGTTCTTGACCGACGACGTCACGATCTCGTCGTCATATTCCATAAGCTCGTGGGCGGCCTTAAGCTGCTCCATGACCTGTGCAGGGTCGGCTTCATCGGCCTTGGTGAGCACCAGGACCTTCTTGGAACGGGCATTCTTGACACGCTCGGCAACCCAGGCGTCTCCCCTGCCGATCGGTTTGGTGGCATCAATCAAAAACGCGACAACATCGACATCGTTCAGCTCGAACAGCGCGCTCTTGTTCAGCTCGGACCCTAGACCGTCCTTGGGCTTGTGGATACCCGGGGTATCGACAAAGACCAGCTGGTAGCCGGGTCGGTTGACGACGGCGCGCATGCGGCGGCGGGTCGTCTGGGCCACCGGCGAGGTGATGGCGACCTTTTTGCCATAGCAGGCGTTGAGCAGCGTTGACTTACCGGCGTTGGGGCGGCCGACCAAGGCCACGAAGCCACTGCGGAAACCGGGCTCAACGTCGCCAAAGCCCGCGAGGCTGTCGTCCTCATCGCACAGGGCGTCGAGCTCCTCGTCGCTCATGCCCTCAAACGGGTCGAACTCCTCGACTTCCTCATAGGCCTCGGTCGCCTTAGCATCCGGGGACTCGTCGTCCAAAATCTCATCGGTAGACTGCATATTGTCGGACATGGGAATCCCTTTCTAAATAAAGCCGAGCGCGTGGGCAAATACCAGCACGCCCACAATCGCGGCGGTGATGGAAAGAACGTATACAGAGGCGGCGGCGATGTCCTTCGCACGCTTGGCCAGCGGATGGAGCTCCTGGGTCGCTAGGTCGACGATAGCCTCCATAGCGGTGTTGCACAGCTCGCCGTGAATCACCAGGCCACAACAGATGATAATCGTGGCCCACTCGGCAATGTCGAGCCCCACGATGCAGCCGGCAATGACGGTGCACACGCCCGCCACGAGCATGACCTTAATGTTGCGCTCGGTCTTGACGGCGGTGACGAAGCCCTCCATGGCGTAAGAAAACGACTTTAAAAAGGACGGATGGTCCTTGTTCGATCCGGGAATCATAGACGGCTCCTAGTCGTGGGCATGGTTGGTGATGGGGCCGACGTGGACTAGCTTGGGGTCCTCGCCGCGCTCGAGCGCCAGATCGCGCAGGATGGCGTCCTCGCGGGCCTCCATGACCTCGGCCTCGTCGTCCTCGATGTGGTCATAGCCCAGCAGGTGCAGCATTCCGTGTACGAGCATCAGACGGCACTCATCAGCGGGACTATTGCCAAAACCGGGGGCCTGACGGGCAATAACCTGCGGGGCCAAGATAATATCGCCGAGCTCGAGCGTCTCATCGGCGGGAATGTCATCGTCAAAGGCCGAATCGCACTCAAACGAGAGCACATCGGTGGTGCGGTCGATACCGCGCCACTCGTGGTTGAGCTCGTGCATCTCGTCCTCGTCGACATACGAAAGGGAAATCTCAACTTCACGCTCAACGCCCTCGGCGGCAAGCACGACCTCGCAGATGTGCTCCACCTCTTGCGCGTCGAGCAGCGTATCGAGCTCGGCATCGTTGCTGATCAATACACTCAACGGGACTCCTTTCGGTCGCGCGAACGCTGCTCACGCACGTCATCATAAGCATCATATGCCTCGACGATACGACCCACCAGGGCATGACGCACCACGTCGGCACGCTCGAGGTGAGAAAATGCCACATCGTCGACACGGCCCAAAATCTTCTCGACATCCGCCAAGCCGCCACGACGACCCACCAGGTCGCGCTGACTCAAGTCGCCGGTAATCACGAACTTGGAGTTGAAGCCCAGGCGCGTCAGGAACATCTTCATCTGCTCGGGCGTCGTGTTTTGTGCCTCATCGAGCACCACGAACGCATCGCTCAGCGTACGGCCGCGCATGTAGGCGAGCGGGGCGATCTCGATCACGCCACGTTCCATAAGCTCATCGGTGCGCTCGCGATCCATCATGTCAAAAAGGGCGTCGTAGAGCGGGCGCATGTACGGATCGATCTTTTCCTCGAGGGTACCGGGCAAAAAGCCCAGGTTCTCCCCCGCCTCGACAACCGGGCGCGTCAAGATTAGGCGACCCACCTCGTGACGCTTGAGCGCGGCAACGGCGAGCGCCATGGCCAGATAGGTCTTACCGGTACCGGCGGGACCCAGGCCAAACGTGATGGTATGCGAGCGGATGGCGTCAACATAGCGTTTTTGGCCGAGCGTCTTGGGACGAATAACGCGGCCGCGATACGACAGCAGCACGTCATCGCGCAGCGACGAGGCATCATGCTCTCCATCGCGCAGGACAGCCAAGCAACGCGAGACATCGTCGGCAGACAGCGTGCGTCCGGCAGCCGCCTCGCGAAAAGCATGCTCAAAAAAGCGCACCACGAGCTCGACCTCATCCGGGTCACCGCTCACGGCGATACTGTCGCCACGGGCGACCACGTGGGCGCGAACCAAGCTCTCGAGCGCACGAAGGACGCCGTCGCCGGCGCCCAAAAGGCGCGAGGGATCAATCCCCTCGGGAACGGTAAGTCTAATCTTCGAGGCTTCCATGAACCTCCCTGCGCGCATGGACCAAGCCGGAATCATCGACTTCGATGATAGCAACATCGAGCAGGCACGGGGCTGTAAGTCCACAGGTATCGTCAAGACGGGCATGATGGAACGAGCCGAGCGTCAGGTTGTCACCATACTCGAGCACGGCGCGCTCAACGGTTCCCACGCGACGACGAGCATCGGCGATGGCGAGTTCCTGCGCCGCGGCCCGCATACGGCGGCTGCGCTCAGCCATAACCTCTGGCGGTACCTGGTCGGGCATATCGGCGGCAAGTGTGCCGGGACGCTTACTGTAGCGGAACACATGCATGCGCGAAAAGCCCACGCGACGGCATAGCGCCAGCGACTCCTCGAACTCCTCATCCGTCTCACCGGGAAAACCGACGATGACGTCGCACGAAAGGGACGCCTGAGGCAAGTTGGCGCGAATCATGCGCACCGTATCCTCAAACGCCTCGGCGCTATAGGGACGGCCCATGCGATGCAAGGTCGCCGTGCAGCCGGACTGCACGGGCAGGTGCAAAAACGGGGCGATACGTTGCGGATAGCGCGCCATAACCTTAAGCAGGCGCTCAGAGATATCCATGGGCTCGACCGAGGAAATGCGCACATGCGGAATAGACGTGCGCTCCATGATGGCCTCGAGCAGCTCATCGATTTCGACATGCTCGTCGGTCGCGCTCTTGCCATCGTAGGCACCCAGGTTCACACCGGTCAGCACCACCTCGGGCACGCCGGCCTCCTGGGCCTCGCGAACTTGCTCGAGCACGGACTCGACGGGCACGGAGCGCTCGGGGCCGCGTGCCTTCCACACAATGCAATAGGTGCAGCGATGGTTGCAGCCGTCCTGAATCTTCACGCCCAGGCGAGAGCGACCGAGCGCATCGACCACGTCGCCATCGCTACAGGCGGGCACGCTATCGGATTCAACACCCAGCACCTCGCAGACGCGCTCGGCGACGTCAATCTTGGACGGCTCGGCGATCACGCGATCGGAGAGCTCCAGCAGCTCCTCGGGATGCAGGTTGACGACGCAGCCGGTTACGACCACGTAAGGCTCGCCCGGATAGGCCAGCGCATGACGAACGGCCTTACGGGTCTTGGCCTCGGCCTCGCCCGTAACGGCACAGGTGTTAATGACGATCAGGTCGGCATCCTGGGGCTCCACCATAGCAAAACCCAGGCGCATAAGATCGGCAGTGATACGGTCAGACTCAACCCGGTTGACACGGCAGCCGAGGTTGACGACGGAAATATGGGGTGCGAGCACGCGGGCTCCTTAATCGAGGATATCGTCGAGGGCACTCTTGATACGGTCGGTCACCGACTTCTTACCGGAAGCGACGTCATCGCCCATCTCATCGGCAAAAGCACGGAGCAGCTCGCGCTGCTTATTGGAAAGATTGGTGGGAACGACCACGCGCAGTTGCACGATCAAGCGGCCACGCGAACCGCCACCGCCAATGCGCGGCATGCCGTAATTATTGACGCTCACGGTGTCGCCGTACTGGGCGCCGGCGGGGACGCACACCTTAACGACCTCGTCGGGCATAATGCCCTCGACCTCGATCTCGCAGCCGAGCGCAGCCTGCGCAATCGAGATATCGCTCACCAGGTACAGGTCGTCACCGTTGCGCTTAAAGCGCTCATGGTCGGCAACGCGCACGTTGACAATCAAGTCGCCCGAAGGCTCGCCGCGAAGACCGGCCTCGCCAAAGCCGCTCACACGCAGCTGTCGACCGGTCGAAACGCCGGCGGGAATATCGATGTCAATCTTTTCATGCGAAGGCGTGCGGCCCTGACCATCGCAGGTCTCGCAGGGATGGTCGATAACCGTGCCCTCGCCATGGCAGTCGGGGCAAGGCGAGGAAGACTGAACCTGGCCCAAAAACGATCGCTGAACCGTCGTGACATAGCCCGTGCCGTGGCAGCGGCCGCACTGCTTTTCCTGTGCGCCCTCTGCCCTACCGGTGCCATTGCAGTCCTCGCAAGGAGCAAAGCGGTCATAGTTGATTGTCTTTTTGCAGCCGAGCGCCGCCTCCTCGAGCGTCACCGAAAGCGAGATGGCCATGTCACGACCGCGACGACGCTCGCGACGGCTGCGGGCGCCACCGCCGGCACCGCCGCCAAAAAACGACGAGAACAAGTCGTCCATGCCCATACCACCAAAGATATCGTTGATATCGACGTAGCCCGAACCACCAGGGCCGTCGGCAGTGCCGTAACGGTCGTAGTTAGCACGCTTCTGCTCATCGGAAAGAACGGAATAGGCCTCGTTGAGCTCCTTGAACTTGGCCTCGGCCTCGGGGTCGTCCGAAACGTCCGGGTGTACGGTACGGGCCTTCTTTAGAAACGCGCGCTTAATCGTCCGCGCGTCGGCATCCTTGTCGACGCCAAGTACCTCGTAGTAATCCCTATTTTCCGACACGACCGAATCCTTCCGACTTTCATTATTGTCACAGTGCGTCCTATACCCAAGCTGGGCCAACCGCAAACAGAGGGTTTGATGTTATTGCATTCCGTAAGGCGAAAGCATGGCCCGTTGCGAGCAGCTCGCGAACCAAACCGACACGAGCGCGAACATGAAGCCATTGGCAAAACCGTTGGCAAACTGCATCGCACCGCGCTTCCACCACAGCAGGCTGCGATGAAGCACGCCGTCCGAAAGCACCATGAACAGGCCCATGGTAAACGGAATAAAGCACATCACGGCAAAGGCCGAGAACACGCCCGAGATGGCCGAGAGTACCAAAAACGGCGCCACGATGCCCATCAGGTAAAAACCGGTACGAGCTTTGCCTTCCAAGCGCTCGGACTCGACATGGGCACGGCCGACTAGATCACCGCCAGCGGCACCGTTAGTGCCGGCGTGACCCATGCCGCTAATGCGGACCTCGTCGCCATCGTGCGTGCCGGCAGGAAACTCAATCGTCTGCTCGGAGGTTACGCGAGTACGACCGCTGCCACCGCAATCGGGGCAGGGGTCGGCCACAACCTTACCGGAACCGCCGCACTCGGGGCAGACCGACTGGAACGTGCCCGCACCAAACAGGAAGGACAAGTCGACGTCGATGTGCCCGCGGCCACCGCAGCTCGGGCAGGTATGGGCATGCTCGGAGGAGACAGAACCCGAGCCGCCGCAGTGACCACAGGTATCGAAGCGCGTATAGCGGACGGTCTTGCGGGCACCGTCCTTGGCCTCCTTGGCGTCCAGTTTGATATCGACGACCACGTTGGCGCCGTTCTCGGGATTGTAGGCAGCCTGGCCGCGACGCTGCTGGCCCCAGGCACCGCCAAAAGGAAAGCCGCCCTCAAAGGGATTGCCATAGCCCGTGTTGCCGGCATAGCCGCCACCATAGGGCGAAGCCGTAGGGGCACCGGCAAAGGGATTGCCAGAACGCATGGCATCGTAGCGCGCACGTTTTTGCTCATCCGAAAGCACGGCGTAGGCCTCGGAAACCTCTTTAAACTTTTCCTCGGCATCCGGCTCTTTGTTGACGTCCGGATGGAGCTTACGGGCCTTTTGCTGGAAGGCCTTTTGAATATCACGCGAGGTGGCGTCCTTGGAGACACCTAGAATCTCGTAGTAATCTTTTTCGTTCATCGTCGCCATGCGCGGCAACCTCCTGCTCACAGCAGCGTATATATTCCGGTAATTCTACCCGAGCGGCCTAAGCTAGATCCCAAAACAGCTCGAACAGAACATTTCCATCGAGCCAGCCCAGGTGTGTCGGTGCTAAACGAGCTCGAACATGGCCCGCGACGACATCTGCCGAAGTAAAGGGTCCCTCATGGACCCCGAGCGTCTCGGGCACCCAAGTGGCAAGACCCAATTCGAGCGCGCGATCACAAGCGGCTGTCAGCTCATCGGCCGGGATGACACGAGCCGCGCGAACCAACAGGTCGGACGCAACACCGCGCGTCATGCGACAAGCGAGCATCAAGTCTTCGGCGACAGCCTCGCGCTGCGACAGATATTCGGCCTCGAACGCCGTCGCGTCATCGTCACGTTGCACCAGACGCACGCGGTACGCATCGCCTCGAGAAGACACGCCGGGGAACAAACCTGCAAGACGGTCGAAATCCTCGTCGTCGAGCATGCCCGCGGCAGAACGACCCAGGCCCAGGTAGCCCCGTCCGGTCCAGTAGGCAATGTTATGTGCGCACTCATGTCCATCGAGCGCGTAGCTTGCCACCTCATACGGAAGATAGCCGGCCGCACCCAGGCGCTCACGCGCCGCGTCCATGCACGAAGCCTGAAAATCCTCATCGGGCTCGAGCGACTCGTCACGGCACGCCATGCGATAGAGTGGCGTGCCCTCCTCGAGCGTGAGCGGGTAGACCGACACATGATGAGGCGCCGCCTCCAACACGCCATCGAGCGTGCTCCGCCAGCTTGCGGCCGTCTGCCCGGGTAGGCCGCACATCAGGTCGCACGACACATCGAGGCCAGCGTCCTTCACCGTCGCGATAGCCGCAAGTGCCCGATTAGCATCGTGAATGCGGCCAATAGCAGCCAGCTCGGTATTGTCGAGGGTTTGCACGCCCAGAGAGATGCGCGTGACACCCGCCTCGGCAAGCGCGGTGGCGAGCTCAGCGGTCAGCGACTCAGGATTGGCTTCGCAAGTAAATTCAACGGGCTTGCACCACATGGAGATACGACGGGCAAGTTTCACCAGGCGCTCCCCAGCAAGTGACGGCGTGCCGCCGCCAATATAGACCGTGCGGACCTGCGCAAGCGCCCCGGCGTCGCCAAAGGAATCGAGGCGCGCATACAGCTGCTCAAAATAGGAATCGAGCGCAGCATCCAAATCACACAGAGCAAAGCTGCGCGAGTCAAAGTCGCAATAGCGGCATTTTTGAGCGCAAAACGGCACGTGCACGTACAGCGCGGTAACGGCCACCCTTAAGCCTCCAGCGGATGATCGGGCACCGACTCACCGGCGGCAAGCGCGGCCTCGCAGGCCACCACATCGCGCTCGATATCATCGACCAGCGACATGAACTCCTCGTACGTAGAGCAACGCACCACCTGAGCGCGCCAGGCGGCGGCATGGGGCATGCCCTTTAAGTACCAGCTTGCGTACGTGCGAGCACGCGACATGAGCGGCAGAAGCTCGTGCGTCAACGTCAGGTGCTCGCGCAGAGCCTCCAGGCGCTCGACCGAGGAGCGAGAAGGAACCGGCGTGCCATCGAGTGCAAGGGCTCGGGCATCGCCGAACACCCACGGATTGCCGTAGATGCCGCGCGCGATAAACACCGCGCTGGCACCCGAGCCGTGCAGATGCTCAGCAGCGTCCTGGGCCGAGAACACATCGCCCGAACCAATCACGGGAATCTCGACAGCGTCGGCAACCTCATCGACGACCGACCAATCGGCCTGGCCCGTGTAGAGCTGCGTGGCGCAACGACCATGCACGGCGACTGCGGCAGCCCCTGCGCCCTCAAGCATCTGGGCAAATGTCGCGGCATTGCGGTCCTCGGCATAAAAGCCCTTGCGAATCTTGACGGTCACGGGCACGTGCGCCGCGCCCACCGTGGCCTCGACGATCTTCTCGGCCAGGTCGGGCGTGCGCATGAGCGCCGAGCCCTCGCCCTTGGTAACAACCTTGCGGGCGGGACATGCCATATTGATATCGATGAGCGACAGGCGATCGCCAACGCGCTCCTCGACGGCGGCGACGGCGCTCGCAAACTGATCGGGCTTGGAGCCAAAGAGCTGCACGCAAATCTGCTGCTCCTCGTCGGCCGGTAGCACCAGGCGCCACGTCTTATTACTGGCATAGGCAAGGCCTGCCACGCTCACCATCTCGCTGTAGGCAAGGTTGGCACCGCGGCGGCGACACATGATGCGATAGGCAGGGTCGGTCACGCCCGCCATGGGAGCCATAAGGAACGGCTGCTCGGCATAGGCGCCCAGCAGCCGCAGACTATATTCGGAAAGAGCCATAGACCTACTCGTCCACCTTGAGGATCGCCATAAAGGCCTCCTGCGGGACCTCGACCGATCCGATGGCCTTCATACGCTTCTTGCCCTCTTTCTGCTTCTCGAGCAGCTTGCGCTTACGCGAGATATCGCCGCCGTAGCACTTAGCAAGAACGTCCTTGCGACGCGCCTTGACGGTGGAACGGGCGATGATCTTGTTGCCGATAGCACCCTGGATGGGCATCTCGAACAGCTGACGCGGGATGATCTCCTTGAGCTTGTCGCACAGGCCACGGGCCAGGCCATATGCCTTGTCCTTATGGACGATAAACGAAAGCGCGTCCACCTCGTCGCCCGAAAGCAGGATGTCAAGCTTGACGAGCTCAGAGGGGCGATATTCGTTGAACTCATAGTCGAGCGAGGCGTAACCCTTGGTGCGGCTCTTGAGCTGATCGAAGAAGTCCAAGATGAGCTCGGCGAGCGGCATATCGAAGCGCATCTCGACCGATTTGCTCGTCAGGTGGATCATGTCGGTTGTGACGCCGCGGTGCTCGATGGCGAGCTGCATGACGGCACCCGTGTACTCAGGCGGGCAGATGATCTTTGCCTTGAGGTAGGGTTCCTCGATACGATCGATGCGTGTGGCCTCGGGAAGGTCCTGCGGACTGCGGACATCGATCATTTCGCCGTCGGTCTTGTAGACGTGATAGTCGACCGAGGGACTCGTGGCAATGAGATCCAGGTTGAACTCGCGCTCCAGGCGTTCCTTGACGACTTCCATGTGCAGCAGGCCCAGGAAGCCCACGCGGAAGCCAAAGCCGAGCGCCACCGAGGTCTCGGGCTCCCACACCAACGACGGGTCGTTGACGTGCAGCTTATCGAGGGCGTCACGCAGGTTCTCGTAGTCCTTGTTGTCGATCGGGAACAGGCCCGTGTAGACCATGGGCTTGGCCTCGCGGTAGCCCGGCAGAGGCTCGGGGCAGGGGTTCGAAGCCCACGTAAGGGTATCGCCCACGCGCACAGCCTCGGGGTCCTTCAGACCCGTGACCACATAGCCAACCTCGCCGACCGTCAGCGCGTCGACCGGGGTCTCGGCAGGACGCTTGACGCCCACGCCGTCGACCAAAAAGTCGCCCTTGGCCTGCATCATAAGCAGGGTATCGCCCTTTTTGATGGAACCATCGAAGACGCGCACCGTAGCCACCACACCGCGATACTCGTCAAAGTACGAATCCAAAATGAGCGCTTTGAGCGGAGCGTTTGCATCGCCCTTAGGCGGCGAAATCAAAAAGACGATGGACTCCAGCAGATCGTGAATGCCCTCGCCGGTCTTGCCCGAGACGCACACGGCATCATCGGCGGGAATCGCCAGGTCGTCCTCGATCTCGGTCTTAACCTCGTCGGGATGGGCCGAGGGCAGGTCGATCTTGTTGATGGCGGGCACAATGTCCAGATTGGCGTTCATGGCGAGCGTCGCGTTGGAGACGGTCTGTGCCTCGACACCCTGAGTGGCGTCGACGACGAGCACCGCGCCCTCACAAGCGGCCAGCGAACGCGAGACCTCGTAGGTAAAGTCTACATGGCCCGGCGTATCGATGAGGTTGAACTGATACGTCTCGCCGTCGTCGGCGTCATAGGACACGCGGACGGCGTTGGACTTGATCGTGATGCCGCGCTCGCGCTCGATATCCATGGTGTCGAGCAGCTGCGACTCCATGTCGCGCTCGTCGACGGTATGGGTGAGCTCGAGGATGCGGTCGCTGATCGTAGACTTGCCATGGTCAATGTGCGCAACGATTGAGAAGTTGCGGATGTGGGAAATGTCAATTGAAGTATTCATGCGGACTATCTTACCCGAGCGGTACAAAAAATGGAGCCTGTTCCATAAAACAGGCTCCATTTATGCGCGTAATCTGTGTAGTGTGAAATTTACAACTTAGGCGTTGATGCTGTTCACGAGCTTGGCAAGACCGGACTTGCGGTTGGAAGCCTGGTTCTTGTGGATAACATGCTTGGCGGCAGCCATGTCGAGACGCTTGGTAACGGTCTTGAGGGCAGCCTGGGCCTTCTCGGCGTCGCCCTCGGCGACGGCGGACTGGACGTGCTTGGTCAGCGTCTTGAGCTCGGACTTGACAGCCTTGTTACGCATGCGAGCTGCCTCATTGGTGCGGATACGCTTCTTCTGAGACTTGATGTTTGCCACTTCTGGAGTTCCTTTCGAGTTCCTTGCAAAAAATGTATGACACCTCTGAGACACGGTGAGGTCATGCAAGCGCCTACTATAGCACGCTCCCCCTCAAAGGAATAGAACGAATTTGTCAAATAGGCAGGTATCATCACGATTTTCTCAAGATGTTCGTAATCCAGAGCAAAAGCGCGGTCTCAGAATCGGCAGAGCCCTTGAGCGCGAGCTCCACATCGACCGCACCCTCGAGCGCTGCGACGAGCTCTGCCATCGAAAAGCGACGCGCCCAAGTCAGGTGATTCTTGACCTGCCAGGACTGGAGCTTGAGCGTTGCGGCCAGCTCACGACCCTGTCCACGCGCATCGAGCGCCTTGGCGACGATCAGCTCACGGATGCGACCGCACAGCAGCGTGTAGGTCCACACATAGCTCTTGGCGGGCAGCAGATTGAAGAGCTCGAGCGATCGCCGCATATCGCGAGCCGAGACGGCGTTGAGGAAGTCCCAGGGTTGAACCTCGGCCGTACGGACAATCCAGCGCTCAACATCGGCAAGTTCAATCTGAGGCGACTCGACCATCTGGGCAAGCTTAGCCAAGTCGTTATCGAGCATGCGCGTGTTTTCGCCCGAACGCGAGACGAGCTCCTCGGCGGCCGCCGTCGAAATCGACTTACCGCGCTGCGTCGCCATCTGCTGAACACGGCGCGGCAGTTCCCAGCGCTTGGTACCCGAGCAATCGACGATAGCCTTCTTGTCGATCTTGGCGATTGCCTTATACAGGCGCGTATTCTTGGCAAGCGAGTCGGCGATGATGAGGCAGACCGTTGTTGGGCTGGGACTCGCCAGATACCCAACGAGCGGCTCCGAGACCGCCTTGGCGAGCTTTGAGCAGCCATCGAGGATTACCAGACGAAACTCGCTGCCCATCGGAAAGGTGTTAAGCGATCCGATAATGGACTCGATATCGGGGTCCTTGGTCATGTCGCGCTCGTCGAGGTTGAACTCGACCATACCCGATTTTTCCAGACGCGCTTTCATACGCGAGACGGCGTGGTCGCGCTTAACTCCGTCGGTACCGACGATCAGATATGCCGGCAGCAAACCGGTTTCGGACATTGCGCTCCCCTCCCGCAGGCCTTCGTATTCGTTCCGTGCCATTCTAGCCCAGGGGCCCACCACACGCCAACGACGTCGTCACGGTAGCTGGCATCGCATCGCAAAGCCATTCGCAGTCGGTGTGACGGTAATGTCGCCGTGTTCGATGGTACACGCGAACACACCACCCGCTTCCTTAACGGCATCGATGCAGGCATCGGACGGATGGCCGTATCGATTCCCCTCACCGGCGCTTGCGAGGGAAAGCTCGGGCTTCAGGACGTCCAGCAACTCGCCATCGACTGAAACCTTGGAGCCGTGATGCCCAAGTTTAAGGACATCGATATCCCCCACCTCCTGCACGAATTCCCGCTCTTGGTCGAGCTCGGCATCACCGGTGAGAAGTATGCGCAGGCCCTTGCCTTCCTGAACATAAGAGAGCAGCAGGACAAGCGAGTCCTCATTTCCCTCGCCATCCACGAACTCGAATGGCCACATCACGCGAGCGCAAAATGAGCCGATGTCGACCGTATCCCCACGGCGCACCTGCCGATACTCCACGCCAGGTCGGTTCAATACCTCGGCAGGAGCATCCTCCAGCGCATCCGCCGCCACGGCAATCGTTCCGACCGAAAACTGTTCGAGCACGGCAGGCAAACCACCCCAGTGGTCCTCATCCCAATGCGTCACAAAGACGGCATCGATATGGTGCACGTTATTGCGAACCAACGCCGCAACCACACGCTCGTCGAGCCCGCAGTCGACGAGAGCTACTGCGCCGCCTTGGCGGATAAGAATCGCATCGGCCTGGCCCACATCGAGCACCGTCACCGAAGGCGGAGCGAATCGATCCCAATAGACGTACGGAATCGCAGCCAAGAGCATCAGGCATGCAAGCCCCACCGCCATAGGACGTGCACGGGGACGCGGCCACCAGACCAGCAGAACCGCCAGAAAACACGGCACTAGGTAAATCCACATGCTATCGGGCGGCACGCTCACGTATGCACCCGGCACGGCGGCAAACAGCTGCTCGAAGAACAGCGCGCAACGGGCGGCAATCATGGGCACAACGAGCGCCCAAGTCCGCAACGGTCCCACGAGCGAAAAGGGAGCCAGCACGATCGACACAGCGAGCAGAACGCTCACCACCGGACCGATGACCGCATTTGCCAACGGAGCAATGAGCGAGAATGTACCGAAGGCAGGAATGGTGATGGGAAGTGTCGCCAGTTGCGAGCACAGCGTGACGGAAAGCACGCTGGCAACGCCCGATGGCACACCTAGCTCACCCAAAGCGTAGGTCGCATAGGGACAAAAGCACAGAATGGCTAAGACGCTGGCGCATGAAAGCTGAAAGCCCATCTCGAACAGCACCGTCGGCCGCAGTAGCACAAAGATGGACATGGTTACGAAGAGTGCCGAAAGGCCGTGCCGACGACGCCCCGCGCCGTTTACGACAAGCGTCACGAACACCATGCAGCACGCGCGCACGGCCGAGGGAGACGCGCCCGTAAAGGCAGCGTAGCCCACAAGCGTTATCGCCAATATCGCCCGCTGAAGACCACGTGAGCACCGAGTCTTTTGCAATACACCCTCGATTACAAACCCCACGATAGCCAAATGGCTGCCCGAGACGGCGATAAGATGCGCCGTTCCCGTCACCGAAAACCAGTCGCCCGCCGGCTGGGCGCGTAGCTCGGCCGAACGACCGCAGACGACACCGGCTATGAGCGCACGCGCCGGGTCGGTCGCAGGCGCGATGGACGCAAGCAGCCCATTTCGCAGCCGAAGCAGCGGCCCCGGAGAACCCTCATCGACCGACACAATCCGAACGGCTTTAACCTTGCGTACCTCGCCTCGGAGCACGCGCGATCGTCCATACGCATCGTTCTCAAAACGTGACACGCGACCGATAACACGCACGTGCGCCCCGACCTTGAACTCACGGTCACACGATAGGCGAACCGTTGCCAAGTTCTTACCGTCCGAGCGCGCCTCGCAGGTATAGGAATACACGTCGTCATTTATGGATGGGTCACCCTGCACGACAAACTCGAGAATGCTTGCCGCTCGACCGTCGAGCGTCTTCGAGGCGTTGAGCGCACCCACGGCCCACCACGCCGAAACGACCGCACCCGCTATGAGACCGACAGACGCGGCATACAGCCACCGCTTCAAAGGGGCAAGCCGCGCACAAGATTGAGCCAGCACAACTAATACCGCTGCCGCAACGGGAATGGACCATAGCGGCCCGACCGCCGTCGCCCGCTCCCTCAGCAGCGCATCAGCGGCTATGTTGAGCACCAAGACGCAGCTCATGCACATGCCGGCACACAGGGCCATCGTCCACGGAATCAGGGGCCGCGGAGGCATCACGTGCTCGCGCTCGGTCGCACTCATACGCAGATGCAATCTTTGATTTTGGCAAGCTTCTTCTCGCCGATTCCCGACACACGCATCAGATCGTCAACCGAGGCGAAAGCACCGTTCTTTGTCCGCTCATCGATAATCGACTGGGCCATGGAGGGGCCGATGCCCGAGAGCGTCTGCAGCTCTTCTGCGCTTGCCGTATTGATGTTTACTAGACCTGTTGCGCCACTAACGCCCGACGATGCGGAAGCCCCAACATCAACACCGGCTTCCGCAATGGACGCCTGCTGCTCCCCTACCGTTGGAACGTGAATCTTCTGTCCATCGACGACCTTAGATGCCCGATTGAGCCCCGTGACGTCTGCCTCGGGCGCCAGCCCGCCGGCGGCATCAATCGCCTGAGCCACCCGCGCGCCGTCCTTGAGACGATATACGCCGGGCGACACAACGGCGCCATCGACATCGACATAGACCTCTGCCGCGGCAGAAGCCTTAGTCGAAGAGCCTTCGGATGTCTTTCCGCTCGAGGCATCGCCGGATCCCGGCTCCACTAACGAGCCCGAACCATCAGTACGCTCAAACGACACGCCGCCGGCACTGCCGCCAAGGTTCGCCATTGCCAGTCCACTCGCCATCGCAATGACGACCAGTATCGCCATCACCACTGCCTTATGACCGAGCAGTTTGCCCGCCCAGCGGTCCATCTTTTTGACTCGTTCATGTTGTTCGCGCTGCGCCATAGCAAAACCTCCCAACACCATCGTGTCAGGAAAGGAGCTCCGCAACAGCCACGCCCCAAAACCGGTTTTCGCGGTCAAACCAAAAGCTGACCAAAACCTTGCGCAATAATGTCCATTTATTCAGGCAAACGTCGACAAATGAACCGTTTATCGCCTAATGCCCAGATAGCAAAAGACCGACGATGCAGGCGCATCGTCGGTCTATGCACAAATTTATTCGTGATCTTGGTAAATCTCACGCGGAGCAAGCTCCGAATGTTTGCGTTTTAAGGTCTTAGGGGCCTTGTACGTGTTGCTCTCGAAGTCGATGTACTCGGTCTGCTTAAGCAGGCGCTCGATCATCTCCTCATGATCGAACAACTCCCAGGCCTCATGCACGGCATCGAGTTTAGCGTGCGTCTCGGGACGGCGCGGCATAAACAGCGTGCAGCAGTCGGGAGCGGCCTCAGTCGAGATATCGAATGTACCGATCTCCTCGGCACGTGCGATGATCTCCTGCTTGTCCGAACCGATGAGAGGACGGAACACGGGGATCTTCACGGCCTCGTTGACGGCCATGATGTTCTCAAGCGTCTGGGAGGCAACCTGCCCAAGCGATTCGCCCGTAACGATAGCCTTGGCACCCTCGATGTGTGCAATGCGCTCAGCAACCGAATACATAATGCGGCGGTACATGATCACGCGCAGGTTGCTGGGGCAGGTAACCGAAATCTCACGCTGGCAGTCGCCAAACGGCACCACGTACAGACGACCGATCTGGACACCCGGCGCAAGCGCACGGATGATGTCCTGTACCAGGTATTCACTCGTGTCGGGCGTCTGCGGACGACCGGAGAAATGCACCGGCACGCACACCGCGCCGCGACGCGCGAGCATCCAGGTCGCCACCGGAGAATCGATACCCGACGACAGAAGCGTCACGACCTTGCCGGCAGAACCCACCGGAAGGCCGCCAACGCCGCGCTCGGAGCGCGCATACACGTAGACACTACCCTGAACCACCAGAACGTGCACCATCGCGTCGGGGTCGTGCATCTGGACCTTTTTATCGGGAAACGCCTCACACAGCACCTCGCCAACCTGTCGATTGATATCGATCGAGGTGAGCTCATAGTCAGTATTGGAGCGCTTGGCGTGCACCTTAAACGAATCGAAGGAACCAAACTCGCGCAGCGCCTTCACAGCGGCGGCGCAGTACTCCTGCGGGTCGCGGTTGGTGTGATACGCCAAAGACACACGGGCAACGCCGGGGACGGTGCGGATGACACGCGCCGCCTCGTCGGCCTGATGCTCGTTAAAGGTCACGAGGATATAACCGGAAATTCGAGACACGGCGTTCACGGAAAAGGCGGCCAAGGCCGCCTTGATGTTATCCATGAGGATATGCTCAAAATGTGCGCGGTTCTTGCCCTTCAGCCCAACCTCGTGATAGTGGACTAGGCAGACGCGAGCCGCCATTTAGGCTTCAGCAACCTTGTGGCCGAGCGCCTTCTCGTAACGGGCCTCGTCGTAAGAGATGTCGCCGTCGACAATCTCGTCCATAGCCATCGAGATGGTATCGGCACCGGAAAGTCCGATGGTGATGTCATCGACATCCTGGACGGCAAGCACGCGGTTGTGCTGGCCACGCAGCATGCTATTGATGTCGCAGGCGCGCTTGGAGGCAAGCGAAGCGAGCAGGAAGCGGTTGTGATCGGTCTTCTCCAGAAGATCGTCAATGCAAGGCTTTACAACGGACACGGACCTCAGATCCTTTCATGCATATCGAGAACGCGAACGAGCTCATCGGTCGCGCGGTCGAGATCGTCATTAACCACGACGTCGTCGTAGCGGTCGGCAAGGGCAAGCTCATCGGCGGCGTTTGCCATACGCAGCTCAATCGTCTCGGGCGTCTCGGTACCGCGACCGACTAGACGCTCGCGGAGTACCTCAAGCGAAGGCGGCTTGATAAAGATCAGCACGGCCTCGGGGAAGCGCTCCTTCACCTGCAGGGCGCCCTGGACATCGATCTCCAAAATCAGAGATGCGCCAGAGGCGAGCTTGGATGTGACCTCGCTCACCAACGTGCCGTAGCAGTTACCGTGGACCTCGGCCCACTCAACAAACTCACCGTTTGCCACGCGGCGGTCGAACTCCTCGCGCGTCAGAAAAAAGTAGTTGACGCCGTCGACCTCACCTTTGCGTGGTGCTCGCGTGGTAGCCGAAACCGTCAGGCCCAGGTTCGAGCGGCGCTCGCGCACACGAGTGACGAGCGTACCCTTGCCTGCGCCTGACGGTCCAGAAATCACAAAGAGCTTGGAATCCTGAGCGCTCACTTATTTGGTCAGCTGCTCGAGGAGCTGCTCGCGCTGACGGACGCCGAGGCCCTGGACGCGACGGGTAGCGGAGATACCGAGCTCCTCCATGATCTTGGCGGCCTTGGCCTTGCCATAACCAGGGAGAGACTCGATGAGGGTGGAAACCTTCATGCGGGAAGCGATGGGGTCATCGGAGTTGAGCACAGACTCGAGGGACTTCTCGCCCTTCTTGATCTGCTCGCGAAGCTCAGCGCGGGCGTGACGTGCGGCAGCAGCCTTCTCAAGAGCCTGCTTGCGCTGCTCATCGGTAAGCTGAGGGAGTGCCATTCGTACCTCCAAATAGTTGGGTTATATCTGATTCAATAATTGGCATTTTAGCACGTAGAACGTACAAAATGCCCAATCGCGGCTCCATAGGTTAGACGATACCCGCAAAAAGTGCAATATACTGCGCCCAAAGTTAAGCCCCTGACCTGCGATTCCACACAAAGGATGGGAAAGTTTACGCAGGCACAGGGGCTATTTTGTGCTAATGAGACCCAAAAGTGGTGACTTAGGGGAATCTTTTAGGAGACGTTTTCGACCAGCTCAGCGACAATAGCGTCAAAGGCGGCAACCGGATCGTCGGCGCCGGTGATGGGACGGCCCACCACAATGTGGCTTGCGCCACGCTCGATAGCCTGGGAAGGCGTCGCCACGCGGGACTGGTCGCCAAGAGCGGCACCCACCGGACGCACGCCCGGGGTCACGATCAGCGCGTCGGGACCCAGCAGCTCACGCATGTCGTGAGCCTCCATCGGTGAGCACACGATGCCATCGATGCCAGTGGCTTGAGCAAGCTTTGCCAAGCGGGCGGCCTCCTCGGCCACGGGAGACTCGACGCCGATCTCGCTCAAGGCATCCTGATTCATGCTCGTGAGCACGGTGATGGCGACGAGCTTGGCGCGGTCCTCACGCGCCTCCTCGGCACCCTCACGGCACGCGGCGAGCATAGCGCCCGAACCCAAGCCGTGGACCGAGAGCAGGTCGGCACCGGCAAGCGAGGCCGAACGGGCGGCACCGCGCACCTGATGCGGAATGTCATGGAACTTAAGGTCGAGGAAGACCTTGAAGCCCAGGTCCTTGAACGTCTTGACGATCTCGGGACCCTCGGCGTAATAGAGCGTCATGCCCACCTTGAGCCAGGCGGCATGGCCCGAAAGCTCATGGGCGAGCTCGAGCGCACGCTCACGGTCGCAGTCGAGGGCGACGATAACACGGTCGCGGGCATCGGTCTCTAGCATTCGAACGCACCTACCAGTTCGTTGATGTCCTTCACGCCCTGGGACTCGGCCCAGGCCTCGAGCTCATGCGCGATCTTGAGCGAAGCACACGGATCGACAAAGTTGGCCATGCCGACCGACACGCAGGTGGCACCGGCCAGGATAAACTCGGCCGCATCCTCGCCGGTCATGACACCGCCGACACCGTTGATGGGGATATCGACGGCCTGGGCGACCTCCCAGACCATGCGCACGGCGATGTGGTGGCACAGCGGGCCCGAAAGGCCGCCCTTGGGCTTGGCCACGCGGGACTTACGGGTATGGACGTCGATGGCCATACCCTGAATGGAGTTGATGACCGAAAGGCCGTCGGCGCCGGCAGCCTCGAGGGCCTTGGCGATCTCGGCGACGTTGACCGGCGCCATCTTCACGAACAGCGGCTTATCGGTCACCTTACGGCAAGCAGCCATAACGGCAGAGGCGCCCTCGGGCGAGGAGCCCATGGCGGCACCGCCGGCGGCGATATTGGGGCAGCTCACGTTGATCTCATAGCCGGCAGCCCAGGGGCACAGCTCGACATACATCTCGAGCGCGCGGACAAACTCGTCAACGGAATGGCCGGCGACCTGGCAAATGACCTGGCAACCGTCCTTGGACAGCTGCTCGAGCCACGGGCCGGACTCACGGGCAAAGGCGGCCACGCCGGGGTTCTGAAGACCCACGGAGTTGATCATACCGCCGGGAATTTCGGCCATGCGGGGCGCGGGATTGCCGGGCCAGGGCTCGGCAGCGCAACCCTTGGTGGTGATGGCGCCCAGCTGGGAAACTTCAAAGAAGTTCTGGAACTGCCAACCGTAGCCAAAGGTACCGGCTGCGGTGTTAATGGGGTTCTGCATCTTGACGCCGCCGAAATCGACGGCCATGTTCACGGTACCCACTAGAAGACCACCACCTTGGAAGCATCGAACACGGGGCCGCACATGCAGGCACCCTTCATACCGTCGACCGTCTCGACATTGCAGGTGTTGCAGGCGCCAAAGCCACAGCTCATCATGCGCTCGAGCGACACCTCGCAGTACACACCGGCCTCGGCGGCAGCGGCGGCGACCTTCTTCATCATGACGGCGGGGCCGCAGCTGGCGACGTAGTCGTAGCCGCCCTCTCCAAGCAGCTCGGCTGCCGGATCGGTGCAAAAACCGTGCGTGCCGAGCGAACCGTCGTCGGTGCACACGTTAACCGTGGCGCCCAGCGCACGGAACTCATCGACACCCACGACTTTGGAAGCGGTGCCAAAGCCCAGGCACACGTCCACATCAACACCCTGCTCGGCAAGCTTGCCGGCAAGGCACAGCACGGGCGGAACACCGATGCCGCCCGCCACGAGCAGCGCCTTCCTGGTGCCCTCGGGCACAAGCCAGCCGTGGCCGCCAGGGCCCAGCAGATTAGAGGTGGAACCGGGGGCCATCTGCGACAGACGACGGGTGTCGTCGCCCACGACGGCGTACCACAGCTCGACGGTGCCGGCCTGGGCGTCGGCGCGATAGAAGCTCAGGGGCACGCGAAGCAGCGAGGACGCATCGCCGGGCACGGCAATGTTCACAAACTGACCGGGCTTGAGCGCACTTGCAAGCTTGGGGGCCGAAATAACGAGCGAGAAGATGCCGTCGGCGATCTCCTGGTTCGATACGACCTCAAAGTCGTGCATGCGTGCAGTGGAAGGTGTGGGCATAGACGCTCCAATCCCCCATGCGGTTGCATGGTTCAGGCGAACAGAAAGCGCGGCACCGCAAGGGCACCGCGCACAAAAGCGATAAGGCTATGCTAGCAGATGCAGCCGTCGGCGAGCGTCTGCTTGCCGCCGACAAACACATCGGTGGCACGACCGGTGAGCGTGCGGCCGGCAAAACCGGAGTTCTCGGCACGCGACTCGTAACCGTCCTCGCCGACCGTCCAGGTTGCGGTGGGATCGAACACGGTCAGATCGGCAACGGAGCCCGCCTTGACCTGAACCTGGTCGAGGCCCAGGATCTCACGCGGCTTGATGGCCATGAGCTCGACCATGCGGCCCATGCTCATCTTGCCCGTGTTGACCAGCTCGGTGAGGACAAGCGACAGCGAGGTCTCGAGGCCGATCATGCCGAAGGGCGCAAGCTCGAACTCGCGGGCCTTCTCCCACGGGGTGTGGGGAGCGTGATCGGTAACGATAACGTCGACGGTGCCGTCGATGACGCCCTGGCGGATGGCCTCGGCATCCTCCTCGGTACGCAGCGGCGGATTGACCTTGAGCGAGGTGTTGTAAGTCTCGTCCAGGTCGTTCTCGGTCAGGAACATGTGGTGCGGGGTGGCCTCGCAGGTAACCTGAACGCCAGCGGCCTTACCGGCACGCACGATCTCCAGGCCATGGGCGGTGGAGATGTGCTGGATGTGCAGCTTGGCACCGGTCAGCTTGGCGATCTCGATGTCGCGGGCGATCTGGAGCTCCTCGCCGGCAGCCGGCCAGCCCTCGAGGGCCAGGCGGGTCGAGACCTTGCCCTCGTTGATCTGGCCGTGGCCGACCAGGTCCTCGTCCTGGCAGTGGCTCATAAAGACCTTGCCGAACATCTTGCCGTAGTCCATGCAGCGACGGAGCATGCCCGCGCCCTGCACGCCGCGACCGTCGTCGGTGAAGGCGACGGCGCCGTGGGCGACCATATCGCCCATCTCGGACATGGCCTCGCCCTTAAGACCGCGGGTCATGGCGCCCGACGGATAGACGCGGCAGTGACCGACCTCGGCAGCGCGGGACTTGACGAACTCCACGACGGTGCCGTTATCGGTGACGGGATCGGTATTGGGCATGGCGCACACGCCGGTGAAGCCGCCCTTGGCAGCTGCACGGGTGCCGCTCTCGATGTCCTCTTTGACCTCGTAGCCGGGCTCGCGAAGGTGAACGTGCATATCCACCAGACCGGGGACGAGGTACTTGCCGGAAAGGTCGCGGACCTCGGCTCCCTCGACGGCGAGATTCTCGCCGACCTCGGCGATTTTGTCGCCGTCAATCAGGACGTCAACGACACCGTCAAGCTCGACGGACGGGTCGACGACGTGGGCATTCTTAAGAAGCAAGGCCATTATCGGCACCTCCAAGCAGCAGATACAGGATAGCCATACGCACGCAGATACCGGCGTAGACCTGCTCCAGGATGACGGAGCGTTGCGGGTGGTCGGCCATATAGGAGTCGAACTCGACGCCGCGGTTGATGGGGCCCGGGTGGCAGATGATCGCATCGGGCTTCATGAGCTTCTCGCGGTCCTTGGTCAGGCCGAAGAGCTTGTGGTACTCGCGAATGGTCGGGAACGGGGCGCCCTCGAGGCGCTCCTGCTGCACGCGCAGCATGTAGACGACGTCCAGCTCGGGCAGGACGGAATCGAGGTCGCTCGTCACGTGGTCGCAGCCCAGGACCTCGGGCGCCGGCGGCAGCAGCGTGCCGGGGGCGACGGCATAGGTCTCGCAGCCCATGATCTTAAGGGCGGGGATCAGCGAACCGCAGACGCGGGAGTGTGCGATATCGCCGACGACGGCGACCTTCAGACCGTGGAAGTCGCCCTTATGCTCCCAGATGGTGTACAGGTCGAGCAGGGCCTGCGTGGGATGGTTGTGCTTGCCGTCGCCGGCGCAGATGACGCTCGCGGGCGAGTTCTGCGTGACGATGTAGGGAGCACCGACGTGCTTGTCGCGCACGACGATGCAGTCGATCTTATAGGCGTTGAGGGTCTCGACGGTGTCGACGAGACTCTCGCCCTTGACCGTGGAGGTCGAGGAGCCGCCGAAGTTAAGGCTGTCGGCCGAAAGACGCTTCTCGGCAAGCTCGAAGGAGCTGCGGGTGCGCGTCGAGGGCTCGTTGAACATGTTGACGATGGTCTTGCCCTTGAGCGTGGGGACCTTCTTGATGGCACGCTCGTTGACCTCGGAGAACGCCTTGGCGGTCTCGAGGATGAGCTTGATATCCTCTTCGGAGTACTCGGTAATGTCGATCAGGTGCTTATGGTTGAACGCCACGGTACTACTCACCTCCCAGCGGCGCGGAGCCCACGTGGGAACCCGGCGCGACGTCGTTGATCTCGACGGCGGTGTGGCCGTCGACTTCCTTCATATATAGGTGCACGTTCTCCTCATGCGACGAGGGAACGTTCTTGCCGACAAAGTCCGGCGAGATGGGGAGCTCGCGGTGGCCGCGGTCGACGAGGACCGCCAGCTCGATGCGGCTCGGACGACCCAGGTCCATGACGGCGTCGAGAGCGGCGCGGATGGTACGGCCCGTATACAGGATGTCGTCCACCAGCACGACGCGCTTGCCGTCGACGCTGAAGGGAATGTTGGTAGCGTGGATCGCGGGAGCGAAATTGGTCGCATAGTCATCGCGGTAGAAGCTGATGTCCAGGCTGCCGAGCGGAACGTCGACGCCCTCGATCTCCTTGATCTCCTCGGCGAGCTTCTTTGCCAGAAGGTCGCCGCGCGTGACGATGCCGACCAGAGCGAGGTCATCACAGCCCTCGTTGCGCTCGAGAATCTCGTGCGCGATGCGGGTCATCGCTCGATTGACGGCGGTCTCGTCCATGATGACCGCCTTGGGGGAAGTCGTGCCCATCGATCTCCTTCCTCACATGTCTTGACTGCTGACACAGTCAAAAAAATAGATGCCCGACCGCTTAAAGCGGACCAGACACCCACAGGAAGGGCTGCTCTTTGGCAGCTATGTAATTCCATGTGGGTATCTCGTACCCCTTTAATGGTCAAGGGATAGTGTAGCCAACCTCGAGCTTAATTGCGAGCATAAATACAGAACAATCCGTAAACGGGCGCAGGCGCTCCATAAACCTATATATATTTGTGGGACGAGCTTGAAAACACACGCACGAGCTGGCATAATCCCCTCTGCTGCACGCAAATCGGATCTACGTCCAGGGCCGTAGCGTGGGCACTATCGCCAAAAGAGGAATATCTCTGTGTAGATTGCGCACAGGGAGCGACTTCTGTGCTATAGTTCAGGCTTGTTTGTTAACGCGACATGTTCGTTTGTCGCCCAAGGAGGGTCAGTTATGTCCAAAGTTTGCGAAGTTTGCGGTAAGCACCCCGTTGCCGGTCGCTCCATCAGCCACTCTCACCGCGTCACCAACCGTAAGTTCCGCCCCAACATCCAGCGCGTCTACGTCGTCGTCGATGGTCACCGTCGCAAGATGAACGTTTGCTCCACCTGCCTCAAGTCCGGCAAGGTTGCGCGCTCCTAAATAAGGTCTTACCAACAAGTACCTCGGACTCTCCGGGTCAAAGACCTCGCGTTCATATAGAACTATAAGAAACCGCTTTCTTTTGAGAAGGCGGTTTCTTTTCTATCTATCCAGGAATGCAAAACCAGAGTGAAAAATGAACTGCGTCCCAAATCTTGGACGCCCTAAATAGCGACTAGGCCGCGAGGGCCTGATTCCGGAACTCCTCCGGGGTCAGGCCCTTCAATCTTACCTGCCTCCGGCTCGTGTTCCAGTGGACTATGTATTCCTCCAGGTCGCGTTTGAAATCCTCGAACGTCTCCCACTCGCGGCCCCGGTAGAACTCGTCCTTGACGTGGCCGAAGAGCTGCTCGGTGGCGGCGTTGTCGATGCAGTTCGCCTTCCTGGACATGCTCTGGACGATGCCGGCGGCCTCGAGCCTGGATGTGTACGAGGCGTGCTGGTACTGCCAGCCCCGGTCCGAGTGCATGGTCGGGGCGGTGTCCTCGGGGATCTTGGGCAGCAGCTCGTCGAGCATCCTCACCTGCTGGGCCATGTCGGGCGTGGTCGATATGTCGCTCACCACGATCTCCTTGGTGCAGAAGTCCAGCGTCGGGGCCCAGTAGGCCTTGCCGCCCGCCACCTTGAACTCGGTGACGTCCGTTCCCAGCTTCCGCCACGGGGCCCCGGCGTCGAAATCCCTCGCGATCACGTTCTCGAACGTCCTGCCGACGACGCCCCTGTACGAGTTGTACCCGTGGTAGGCCGTCTCGCGTCTGATGCCGCAGCGGATCCCCATCTCGCGCATCATCTTGAGCACGGTCTTGTCGGCTATCACGGCCCCCTCTTCCGCCCTGAGGCACATCGCTATCTGCCGGTGCCCGCAGCCGTTGGCGGTGCGCGAGAAGATCTCGGCGGCCACCGGCGGCCTTCTGCTCGTATGTGCACCTGCCCCGCTTTCCGTCCATGCGCAGCAGCACCTCGCTCCCGAATGCGCGGTATATCTCCTGCCATCTTCTCACGGCTTCCACGGGAAGCGAAAGGGCAATCGCGGCAGATTTATACCCGTGCCCGAGCTCGAAGAGCCCTATGGCCGCCTTCCTGGCCTCGACATCATGCTTCACTCTCAAATCAACGCGCATAAAGAAAGCCTCCCATTTCTCATGTCCAAGAAATGGGAGGCAGTTCATTTAAAGCCATGGCTGGCCATTATTTATTTATCGTTCCGCCTCTTCTTGCGGTTGTATTCGAGCAGCAAGCCCAAAGAAGTCAAAGCAGATCCGACAACTGCCAGCGGAAGAACCGGCAGCAGTCTCTCCCCTGTCGAAGCCAGAGCACCCGGCTCGGTGGTCTTGGTCTGGGAGGCGGGGTCGGCCTTGGTGTCGCCGCCGTTCTCGTCGAAGGTCACGGTGACGTCGCGGGGCACCCACTTCCACTGGGCGTAGACGGTCGTGGACTTGGAGACCTCGGTCTTGTCGGTGAACTGATCGCCCGACCCGTCCCTCTCGGTGCTCCAGCCGGCGAACGCCCAGCCCTTGCGGGTCGGGGCGGTCTTGGGCAGCGCGAAGGTGAAGCTGGTCTTGCCCGGCTCGGTGGTCTTGGTCTGGGAGGCGGGGTCGGCCTTGGTGTCGCCGCCGTTCTCGTCGAAGGTCACGGTGACGTCGCGGGGCACCCACTTCCACTGGGCGTAGACGGTCGTGGACTTGGAGACCTCGGTCTTGTCGGTGAACTGATCGCCCGACCCGTCCCTCTCGGTGCTCCAGCCGGCGAACGCCCAGCCCTTGCGGGTCGGGGCGGTCTTGGGCAGCGCGAAGGTGTAACTGTCCTTATCTGCAGTCTTATCTTGCAAAAACTTTTGAGGATAAGCAGGATCGTATGCGCCATTATCATCAAAAGTCAGCGATAACTTTGCTGCGACCTGCCACATGTGAAAATCATCAGTACTGTCGGCATCCCTGACGCGCTTAAGGTAATAGCCCTCACCAACCGCATCCTCGTTGCCAAGAATAAAAGTGCTTTGCTTAGGTGCATCACCACTAGCTTTGGAGAGTACGTAGTTATCTCCGAGTGACGGCAGTTTCAAATTCTGCCAATTGTTCGGATCCACCGTATTAACAGTAGTCTTCCCTGACGATTCCCCTTTTACAATAAGGGGAATGTCGCCGCCATCATCCGTGCCATCATAGTTATTAGTGACAGCTGGCAGTCTAATTTCAGCGTCATCGCCACGGTAATTTCCTTGGAATAATGCGGGTGCCATTAAGGCAAGTGTGCCCTTATTAATAACGGCACCTTTCAAATTACTTGAACCGTGATCGATGAGAATGCCCTTACTGCCAATAGAGGTGGTTCCCTTAACGAAAATATCGTTATAGTTTTTCGCAGTATTGTATTGTTGCTCCCAAGTACCATTGATATCGACATAACCATATACGTAGGCTTGAGAGCCAGCTGTCGTCAAAACGCTGCCCTCATCTACCCGAAGGCCATTGTCTTCAATTAATTCATAGCTAGAAGCATTGTTGCAACCAAATTTGGTCGTTACATTTGTATTCGATTGACCAGTAATAGCGATCTTATTTACAGAAGAAATCGTACCGGCCGTAATTTCGGAGTTATCAGTAACATTCAATGCAGATGCGTACTTAATATAAGGAATCTCAGCCACAGTCCCTGCAATATTGATTGTGGGAGAAGAAGACCCCTTGGGAAGCCCATAGTACACACCCGTAACGCCCGTAGCTATTTCCGGTCGTCCAGCAATATTAATGAAGGAACCGTCAGAAATCGATACATTCTTGTTCGAAGTCAACGAAACGTAGCCAACACTGCCGCTATTCAGACTGATAGATAGCTTTCCTCTAGCCTTTACGCTCGATCCCTCATCCGACGAATTGGTCAGGTCGTTCTCGCAGAAAACATACCCATGAGAATCGCCCGCTTCATCCCTCAGCTCAACACCAGAAGCGTTCACGGCGATATCACCGTTTACAGCACTCCACTCTGCTCCATAAATAGAGCCAACATGGGAGCCGTGGACATTAACGGTAATAGATCCGCCAACGTTCGCTTTCTTCGAACCTTCAATAAAAGGGACATCATTGGGTATCGATCCACCTTTATCCCAGCCCCAAACATTCTCGTAAGCATCGATAACGACATCGCCATCGACCTCATAAACTCCATCTGGGATCATTTGTCCTGCGCCAATTATTGGCCAATTGCTATTAAGACGAAGCATTTTGTCGGTGTTTTCATAAGTACTGCTGCCCGCAATAATATGAATGTTGCCTTTAATAGGCGCAGGGTCACCAAAATGACCGCAAATTTCATTTACCCGACCCGAGCGAACATCAAGCGTCACGTTGCCGCGCATCTCGCAACCGTAAGTGCCTTCGATAGCAGGAGAAACTTCGGAGTTGGCATTGTCGTAAACAAGCGTGGCGTTACCACCTACATAAACAGCAGGAAAGCCGTTTCCATCGCCGCTCGACCCATCGCCGCGCATGCAACCGGGATTAACGTGATTACCGCTAGCCATGCGAAGGTTACCGCTGATCTCAAGATAGGTGTCATGCTCGACGGACCCTTGATATGAACCACCGATGACGTCATGAAGGCCAGCGCCACTACCAGGATTGATATATCCAGACGCGGCTATCACCACATGTGTGTGATCGACAGTCGACCTATAGCCACCGCCATAAAGTGTTTCAGAGAGGTTGAGCTCGCAGTTACGAGTGAAAACGGTATCGAAACCATTGCAATAGAATTTTCCTGAACCAACCACTTCGACGTTGTCAAAAGTACAAGATCCGGAAAGCATGGCACGGTTGGAGAAGTGCAAGGTTGCGCGATTATCACCGTCACTCGTCACGGTAATCTTCTTGTTAGCAACGCCGAAAGTCGAAACGTAATCTTGGGTCGGCACCACAAAAGACGAGCCGCCTTTTAGGACAAGTCTGATCTCCGATAAATTATCGGAGGCGATTTTATTCAGCGCATCCTCAAATGTTGATTGATCATTAACTTGATAAACACCAGATTCTGCTGCATCAGAATTCGATTCATCAGATGTTTCATTCACATTCACATCGTTTGACTGCTTATCCGAGACATCAGATTCAGGTTTTTGATCATCACTTGAAACCGTATTGTCGTTAGACGAAGCCTCGACCGCCCCCCCCTTGACCCAGAATCACTATCAGCAGATTCATTAGACAGATTCTCCGAAGTCGTGTTTTGCTGAGGGTCATTATTCACTATTACGTCAGCAAATACGCTCGTAGGAATCGTATTAAACACGAACAAAAAAGAGACGAGCCAAACGAGAGCTCGCCTGCAGCGTGGCAATCTCACAAACCGCCCTTTCTACTCAACTGACATGAACCGGTAAAGGGCGACAAAATACCCAGAGGCAAAGGCATATATTTCACTCTTACTGAATGTACTGTCTGGCACATTGGTTTTAGTTTAATACCAGTGTTTTGTCTGACAAGAGAACGCGTTTATTGCCATGAAATAGAAACGACCCAAAATTTGTGTCACGACCAGCCAGAATTGATCGATGTGCATTTATTTCCTAAGACCTAATGAACAAACAATGAACAAACTCCACACCATAGCCATGGGGAAACTAGGAATTCGCCCGGAGAAGGCGTCCGGCTTTTAGTTAAATGGTTAAAACGTTTCAGCTTATTGAAGCGTTTTAGTGTGCCTTTTACAGGAATCTTACCGCTCACCGAATTATTTATTGCTATCATGCAAGGCGTAGGGTAAATCTCCGATCGCAAGGAGACACAAATGGTGAAAAAGTCACCGGAAAACACTACTCCCGCAATTGTGGACAACGTAGAGGCGCTTGAGGCTAAGCTCGCTCAGATGCGAGAGGCCCAGGCGCTTTTTGCTACGTACACGCAGGAGCAGGTCGACAAGATCTTCTATGAGGCCGCTATGGCCGCCAACAAGGCTCGTATCCCGTTGGCGAAGATGGCCATCGAGGAGACCGGCCGCGGCGTTCTTGAGGACAAGGTCATCAAGAACCACTACGCCGCAGAGTACATCTACAACGCTTACAAGAACACCAAGACCTGTGGTGTCCTGGAGCGCGACGAGGCCTACGGCATCACCAAGATCGCCGAGCCCATCGGCATCGTGGGCGCCGTCATCCCGACGACCAACCCCACCTCCACCGCGATCTTCAAGACGCTGATCAGCCTGAAGACCCGCAACGGCATCATCATCTCCCCGCACCCGGCAGCCGCCAAGTGCACCATCGCCGCCGCCAAGCTCGTGCTCGACGCCGCCGTCAAGG